>BTUX01000198.1:0-9231 GCA_045863315.1 Candidatus Hydrogenedentota bacterium
TTCACACCAACAGCCCGTTTTCCCTTTCGCTCAATAAAGGTATGTGCCGCACGAAGTTGTATCCTTCATTGCCCGCGGGCGTGAAAAATCCGGGCTAGCCAGGGCGAAGCCGCCGCGACGACAAATAGCAAGGCCGCCAGACCCAGCAGGATGCGGGGAATCAGCCGCGGACCGCTGGCAAGTCGGTGTGGGGCGGGCGCGGGCACCTCGAAAACGCCGCCAAGTCGGAACTTGACGGTCCGTGCCGGTCCAACGTCGGACACGCGGTGCATGTTTCCGTACCCGTCGAAGTAGATGTTTACGCACTCGAATCGTCCCCACGGATCGAACACCCCGCTGATTCCCGTGTTGGCGCAGTGAACAAGCGGCATCCGCGTTTCAATCGCGCGCATCCGCGCGATCTGAAATTCCTGCTGTATGGCGCTGCTCGCCCCGAACCATCCCAGATTCGTTATCACGATGAGAAAATCCGCACCCGCCTGACGCAGGTTTCGCGCCATCGGTGGAAAGATCACTTCGAAACAAATCAGCGGGCCGAATCGTCGCGAGTTTGCGAGAAATGTCTTAACCTCGCTCCCCGCTTCAATCGCGCCGATGGCGGGTACGACTTTCGTTATAAACGGGAAGTACGCGCCGAAGGGCACATATTCACCGAAAGGCGCTAGGTGGATCTTGTCGTAATGATCCAGCGGGATGCCGTTGGAGTCCACGAAATATGCGGAGTTCATGCTGCCGTTCGTGTCGGGATTCGTGCGGTGCGTGCCCGCAAACAAAGCCGCGCCCGTCTCTCGCGTAAGCGCCGAGACTTCTTCCAATATCGCCGGCGTCTCGATGTCCTCCATGATGAGGCTTTCCGGCCACACAATGAGATCCACCCGGTTGCCGGCCGCCAACGACTTTGACTTCTCGGCCGTGTTCCTGACCATCTCGACCACATACTCGGGGTCCCACTTCATTTCGAGCGGGAAGTTGGACTGCACGAGAGCAACCCGAAACGGCCGGGATGCGTAATCGGGCTCGCCAAGCAGTAACGCGCCTGTCACGTGGGTCACTAGCGCAAGAGCCGCGACGCCCGTCACCCCAATGATTCGAACGCGCTTTTCCGCCCATGCCTCGGCAAGCCATGCATTGGAAAGGACCAGGAACGCGCTCAACAGAGGCACCCCCCCGACGCTCGCCCACTGCGCGAACGCAAGGTCTGCGGCCTGCGAATAACCCAGCGCTCCCCAACCGAACCCGGAGAAGGCAAATGATTGCAGGTGCTCCATGCCGCCCCATAAGACGGCGAGTACAACCGGACCAAGCTGCGTCGGCGCAAACAACCGGCGCACCCTGCTCCAGATCCAGCCGACAACGGCCCAGAAGAAGGCAAGGAGCGCCGACAGCCCAAGATAGCCCCAGAACGCCCAGCCTCCCGCCCAGTACACGTTACTCATCAGCCACTGGAGAAGCACAACGTAGAAGGCGAGGCCGGAGACAAAGAATTGCCGCGCGGACTCGCCGGGCGCGGCCATTCGGTTTCTCAGGATGAAGGGTACTAAGGCTACCCACGCCAGCGGAAATAGGTGCCATGTTGGAAAACAGAGTGCAAGTGCCGCGCCGCAGCCCGCGGCGGGACCGTAGGTCCGCATGAGAACCGTCATTCGCGCCGGCCCTGCACCGACCCGGATTTCTCTGCAGACCTTTCCACCAAACCATCACGTCTGCTCAATGTTGATCCGGTCGTGCCGGCTACGATGCAATGGCGGGAGTTACTCACTCGCTCGATCTCTACTTGGTCCGTTCCGACGACAGCCCATGGGTGTCCAACGCCCGCGCGCCGCAACCCGCTGGCGGAATGTACTGGCCCGCAAGGTTGCGGGGCGTGCGATGGTGTATGGCACGGCATGACGATACACGATGCGCAAGGGCACAATACAGTGTCGGAGCGGGGGATATGGGATGACGTATCCGGAGTCGACTACGCGCCCGCGCAACGCTCGGCAAATTTCCGCCGCACTCGACCCGGGTTACAGATCTTCGTCCATCAACCTGACTTCTTCGCCGAATCGGTCGGAATTCTCCCATTCATGCCCTTGCCAGAAATTCAGCGCGCCACCCATTTCCGAAGACATTTCGCGAAGGTCGACGATAGTGGGCGAAACAAATATCAGGAGATGGCTGTTGAGGGCCTGGTTGGTGCGCCCTCGGAAAGGCAATCCCAAAACCGGCAGGCGACCGATTATCGGCACACGCTTTTCGGTTTTTCGGACGATTCGGCTGGACAGCCCGCCGATCACGAGAGTCTGTGTGTTCGGCACGAGCACGGTACCGGTCTGGCGGCGTGATGAAAAGACCGGTACCTGCAGCCCCTGTATCGGCGTGTCCTTGAGCCGATCGCTTACCTCGAGATTGGTGATATCGATTTGCACGAGGTCTTGCGTGAGTATCGTGGGTTTCAGATAAATATTCACGCCGAGGCTTCGCCATACGATATTCAGCGTGGGAACGGCGCCCTTGTACTCCACGCTCTGAAACGGGATTTCGTCGCCCGCCCGGATCTCAGCGATTCCCTGATTCATCACGAGCAGTTCCGGTCTCGATATGAGGTCCGAGTCCGTCGTCGTCTCGATGGCCCGCAGAATGCCGTCGATCGTTCCGCGTCCCGTGTCCACGATGTTGTAGGTCAGCCCCGCTCCCCGCTGCGTGGTAATAAGACTCTCGCCCGGCCGCGCCAAGTCTTGCGCGAGCGTATTGCCGGGCGTCCATGCGGTGTCGGAATCCGGTGTAAGGCGGACGTTGTCCGGGTAGGTATTGCCGTCGGGCGCCGGCAGCGTAACCTGAAACTGCCGCGAAGAAGGATTGAAGGTCTCGGTGCGAACGCGTTCGACGGACCCGCTCTGTTCGACCCCTCGAACGAATCGGGTGTAGTTAATGTTCGACCCGATTTCGCGTATGCCATCCTCGTCCGTCTGGCTGATCCATACTTGAATCTGCACTTGGCGAATGTCGGCCGGGGGGGGTGGAGAGGCGTCCGCCGGCGGCGGAGCGGCCGGATTCGGCGTGGGGGGCGGCGCAGGCTCCGCGGCTGGATTGGGCGGGGCCGCCGCGACCGGCGCTTCCTCGGCCGCCCATGCCGACGCGGTGAGCACAAGAACCGCACAAACCGCCGCGCGCCACATCACCGATCGTCTCCCAGTTCCGACTGAACGCCCTTTCGTTCGCGTGTGGGCCCCGCGATTCCTTCGGCGATCCCTTCGGGAATGCTGGTAATGCCGCCGATGACATCCCCGATGATATCCGTCGGCTTGACCCGATCCCGTCTTTCGTCGGTGAAGAGGGACTGCTCTTCCGCAACCGTATATGCGGGACGCCACCCTTCAGCCTTAATGAAGAACACCAGTTCCCGGCGCTGCTCCTCGCTCGACCGGTTTCCAAGAGTCGAAGTCACCGGCGACCCGATCACGTTGCCCGGGATTACACGCTCGGCGAGTCCAACCGCCATGTCCTCCAGTTTGGCCAGCCCGGGCACCGAGTCGTGGCTCTTGATTTTCCGGTTTCGGAACAAACCGCCGAGTACGAGCACCTGACCATGCCGGACCCACACCTGGGTATCGATACTGCGAGAGACAAAGGTCGGCGCGGTGATCCGGTTTGCGCCCACGATCAGTTCCTGTTCCGCAACTACAATTTGCTCGCCAAGCTCCTTTACCTCGGCGCGCAATAGCAAATTGAAGTATGTATCGTCGGTGGTCTCCCAGTTGCCATCGTCGTCGATCGCGTTGGGCACCTGGACGGTCATGATCACACCGGTCTTCTGAAACGCAGTGGCCGCCACGACCGTAGTCCCCACGACGGTGGGCTTTTCATACGGGTTTTCTTCGACCGTCTCGATCACCGTTGGAATGGGACTCTGAATTGGGACCATCGCCCGTGGACGATCCAAGATGAAAGCGCGATTCTCATTCACGAGGGCCTGCAGGATCACCTCCATGTCACCGTCGCTCAGCCGAAGCCGATCCAGAAAGACCGTAATTGCGCCTTCGGTATCCAACGGAAACGTCAGGTCTGCCGTGCTGATCGCGCCTTCGCCGTCCGACACCCTTCCATACGGCTTGACATTCTCCCTGCGCGCGTAGAATGCGCTCAGCCCCGTCTCCACCCCTTTGGTGGCCTGGAATTCGACCACCTTGACCGACACATTGACTTGCTTCGGGGCATCGACATGCATCGGTGCTTCCGGCGGCGGCAGGGGCGGTCGCGGCGGCTGCAACGACGGTTGCTCGGCGGCATAAACCAGCGGCGCGAACCCGAGTAGGAGCACAGCAAAAGGTATGCGACTGCGCATGGCCGTTACCGCTCAAACATCACAGTGCAATCGTAGCGGTGAATATCGTCGATATTGACGAAATTACTGAATCGTACACTGAATGCTCGAATTTCCCCGGGGCTTAGCCGGGCGAAGTTCACCGTGTTCGTGTCGTACACCATGTTTCCAAATCCGTATATGGTGGTGACGACCTGCACGCCGTACAGCACGCTTGACCCCCGATTGACCACCTGTCCCGTCACCACGTAATAGAGGTCTTCGCGCGTGATCAAGTCTTTGCCGGTTCGAAACGCGGCCGTATTGATGACGACCAGAGGCTGGCGCTCTACTTCGCGGCGCTGCACCTCCCCAGGGGTCAGCACGATGAAGCCCCCGGTCGGAAGACGCTCGATTCGGTCCTTTAACTCCTTGTCTTCGGCGTGTTCCGGGTGTTCCGCCACCACCTTCATATAAATCTTGGCGGCGTTGTCGTAGTCGCCCCGTTTCCACAACGTATTCGCGAGCTCCAATTGCAGCCGGTCGTTGTTCGGATCGGCGGCGACCTTTGCGCTGAGGTCCGCCACCTGTGCGTTGATCTCCTCTTCCGTCACGAACCTGGCCTTGTATTCGCTCTGCAGTCTGGCGAGACGCTCGCGTGCGTCCCCCGCGTATCGCCCGTCCGGGGCGATGCGCAAATACTCGTTCAGCATGTCCATGGCGTCGCGATAGCTGCTTATTTTCTCGTAGGTCACCGCCAGCCAGTACCGCGCGTCCAGCGCGGCGGCCGACCCGGGGTTGTTTGAGATCACGTGGAGCAGCCTAGGTACGACTACCGTCGTATCACCCGCCTCAATACTGCGGCGGGCGTCCTCTACTTCGCGTAATCCGGACCGGCCGTTCGGGTTTCTAAGCTCCCGTTCTTCACGGGACTGCCGCTGCGCCCTGGACTGGTGAGCACAGCCTGTGTTTCCTAAGCTCGCGGCGAGAATCACCGCCATCACCAGTGACACCCCCATGGCGGAATTCGAGAATCGAGAATGCACGCGTGCCACCCGCTTCTTGGACTACTTGCCCTTTTTGAAGATATTCTTGGCGGTCCGGCCTGGGGCGTCCTTTGCGGCCGCGGGCTTCTGACCCGCGTCTTTCGAGTCCTCCCCCTCGACGACTCTGATTACAAGCGCCGTAATATCTTCCACCGGAATGGCAGGGCTTAACTTACCAAGATAACCACTGGTTACGATCAGGTCGTAGTCCGTGTTCTGACCGACTTCGGCAATAGCGCGGGCTGCACGTTCGCTGGCCTGGCTCATCAGAATCCAGTACTTCCCGGTGCCTCGCTCGATCTTTTCCCTCTTCAATTGCTTGTACTCGGGAGTAGCCTTTATGACCTCGTCATAAATGACTTCTCCTGCCTTCTCGAAGCCGGTTGTGGCTCCCCAATACACCTTCTGTGAGTCCACCTGCCCGGCAGGTATGGCGTAGATCTCCGCCCCTGCGACGAAGACTCCCAATAACGCAACCACACCAACCGCTATCGTCTTACTACTATCCATGGTCTAGTACCTCTCCGCGACCCCAATTGGGCCACCCCGTCCGGTCTCGGGAGCGGTGCTCATCCAGCTACCGTACCGCCTGAGATGACAGAATGTCAACCGTTGTCAACAGATTTCTCTAGTCCCCGTTCCCAACGAACCTGCTCTGTCTACTGCGAACCGCTATCCCGTTGCGCCCTTGCGCACGTTGTCCCCAGTGCCCTTGCGATCCGCCATGCCCTCAAGAGGAGTGCATGCGACGTTTCCCTATGAGCTGTATACTTCGCGATAGGTCAAAGTTCCACAATTCGCTTGGATTTTTTTGTTCCCGATATGGCTTCTATTGTATGTATTTGTGGGAAAGGCAGATAGGACTCACAATCTGTAGTATGCGAATTCTGCTGATATGGGACATTTCTGTTGTATCTCCGCTTATCCCAACGCTCCAATCCCACCGGTGAAGATGTCTCGTTTCGGTTCAAGCGGGTCGATTTCCATCGGGGAGCGTACTGGCGCTGTTTCGGCACCCATTGCAAGTCAACAAGTTACGTACCCAAAACGTTCAGTCTTTGACACTGCGCATTCATCCCTTTAGAATGGGTTCGTGCGTGTCTCGTAGAGTTACCGGATTCTTGCCAATAGTTTCGGGACGGTCGCAATGCGCAGAGCTACACAACTCACTGCCATTTACGCATTTACAGGATTCTTGATCTGTTCCATCCACGCAGAGGAAGACACGGTAACATCCGCGGCACCCACCCTGACCCGGCAGGTCAAGGCCTCTATTCGGCTACTTCCAAGCGACGCTCAATCCGCAAAGACACTGGTTCCCCGATTTCAGAGTCTGATGGACAATCCGGCCGAGATTGAGATCGGTTGCGATGTGCTGAGCACCGAAGCCATCGATGGACTGTCCCTCTCCCTGACGGTTTCCGATCCCCACGGAAACGAACAATTCGCAGGAAGAACGCCCATTATCATTCAGAAGGGTACAACGCCGGTCCAGTTTCTATGGGTCTTGGGCGACACTCGAGAAGGTCGTTATTCGGCCAGAATGGAACTTAAGCGTAGGTCTGGCGCCGTCGTCGCGACTCAAGATCTGGAGATCAAAATTCTCAGCGATGCCAGTGTGACGCGGAAATTGGCGGAAGTCGCCACCGCCCTAGAGTCGTTACGGTCGCAAATCGAAACCAATTCGGAGCAGTCAGGCCCGGTCGGGTTGGCCAGAATTCGCATGGCTATCGCCAATGACTATGTTAAGGACGCAAACACCGCATTTCAGCGTGGCGATTGGGTGAAGGCCGACAGTTTCGCCGACTACCTCCTTACTCTTGCGCGAACGACGGCTACTCAGTCCGGCCACGCTGCCCGGGAACTCTCGGCAGACCATCGCTTGGAAGTAAAGGGTGGTGCGATCTTTGACAGTGGTTCGCCTGCCTTTCTATTCGGAGCGGCGGCGGATGAAGACTTAATCTCGGAATTCCCCGCTCTCGCGAGATATGGACTTAACTTCGGGGTCGTACGAGTCGGACCGACAGAGACTCTGTCGACGCTATCGGACCACGGGGACTCGGCCGACAGGCTCGAAAGGGTACTGTCGGCGGCCCGGGAGCAAGGGGTCCGCGTGGTCGTCCAACTGGCGCCGGAACGGCTGCCCGCATGGGCATACGACCAGTGGCCGGCGCTCGCGGATTCAACAGGCGGCTCGTTCATGTACGACGTGACGCGGCCCGAGGCAAGGGCACTCTTGAAGCGGCACGTTCGGGCGGTAGGATCGGTGGTTCGCGATCACTCGAGCGTGATGGCCGTGTCCCTGGCGGAGAACCCGGCTTTCCGGTTGCCGGACGATGTGCTACGCGAGGGACTCATTACCTTGGCGCGCACGACGTATCGAGATCGGGACCACGTCAATCGCGTGTGGCGTACCCATCTGATGACTCTCGACGAGATCGCGGTGGATTGGAACTCTCGCCATAAAGCCTATCAGTTCGATTTGCAGAGTTACCATCAAGAATTGGGTGCGGAGTTTTTCGCGTGGCTGTCCTCCATGATGGGCGAGGCGGCGCCGGATGTGCCGCAACTCGTCCAGACCTCAGGCACCGCGTTTGAACCGTCCGAATCCTCGATGGGGGTGAACCGAGAGTGGCTGGCCCCGCGATTCCCGATCAGCGGTTGTTCCGTAGTGCAGGACTTCGAGCATGAGTATCTTGCCATGGGCTACCCGCGGCAAGGGCTTCACTACAACCTGCTTCGATCGTTCAATCCCGACGCACCTGTTTTTAATACAGCGGACGGGTTTACGTGCGATCCCGACGTGACGGGTGAATTGGCGTTCAGCCGCGTCCGCGCGATGATGTGGGAAGCGGCAATCGAAGGACTGAATGCCTCGGCGATGGCCTTGGGCAAAGCGGGCGACCGTGCTCGCGTAGGAATCCTGTCCAGACCGGAGTACGTCGATGGATACGTGACGGCTTCCCATGAGTTGAACGCGCTTGGGCCGATAGTCAACGCCTTTCAGCACGCTCCTGCCCCCGTTCAAATCCTGTGGAGCATGTCCTCGAAGATTCTCTCGTCGGGCCTGCCCTACCTCGAATCGGTCCAACGTGCATACGAAGGGTGTTCGACGTTCGGCTACCGGGTTCGATTCGTATCCGAACACGAAATTGCCCGGACCGGTCTTACCGGCGTAACGGTCCTGGTGATTCCACAGGCGCTTGCGCTGGAGAGCGACGCATTCCGTGCGATTGACGCATTCATCGACGGGGGCGGCATAACAATCCGCAAGGGCGGATCCATTCCGTACGACCAGCGCGCCGTTTCCCGCACCGATATCTTCAGCACCTCAGCCCGAACGGTGCTCATGCGTGCGGAGGACGCGCCCAACAACTATCTGCACGCGCTGGATGCCGCATACGATCTGGGAGCGCTTGAAGCGATACCGAGAGCGATCAATCGGGCCGGGTATCCGCTCGAAGCCGTGAAGACACGTTTTGTCCTGCACGAAGGACAGCCGTATCTGTATATCATTAATCTTCGTAAAACCCCGGTGGAGGTGTCGTTGTTCGGCGGCTACACAAAGGGGCGCGACATCATTTCGGGGGCGGATATCGATTTTCCGCGTAGTCTGCGCCCGCTCGAACTGATGGTGCTGGCCCTCGAAGGTATGCCCGCAGACTCAAAGAAAGCCGAGGAAAGTCCCGCCACGGTAGCCTACCGGGTTGAATTGGCCCCGGTGGCTTCCGAGGCTCCGAAGACTAAGGCAGCCACACCGCGGAACAGCATGCGGCACGGCCGTTAAGCATTGCCGCTTTCCTTCTCACCTTCCGCCGCGGCCTTGGTTCGTAGCCTGCTCCGTGAAGTCTCCCCACCTTCCACGCTACTATCTTCGCCCAGTCCGGATTTTTCACACCC
>BTUX01000199.1:0-9039 GCA_045863315.1 Candidatus Hydrogenedentota bacterium
CACGGCGGCGGTGCTCGTATTCGCGTTCGTGATTAAGCCCCGCATGGCGGCGGCGACAGAGGAAAAGGCGCCGACCAGTCCGCTCGCGACCGCGGTATCGGTCCCCTTTGACGAAGCGTATGTCACCTTGATCATGGAGTCGCCGGATATTCCGTCGTCAATCCTTCAATACAAAGTGACCATGGATGTGTCGAACCAGGAAACGGCGGATTTGATTGCAAGGTTCAAACCGCGTTTTATCGCGCTGATTCGGGAGGCGCACAGTTACCGGCGGCGGGATGAAATGACCAGCGATCCCATGTTGGAGAAAAGCATACTCCGGCAGGTCCAGCAGGAATCGAACAAGATGCTGCAAGAGTTGCAACCGACGCCGAAGGAGCAAAACCGAATCATCGACGTGTACCACGAAAAGTTCTTCATACAGGACATGTAGATGGACAGCAATACGCCGCGCACAGCGTCGGACCATACCTTCGAGGAAATTGAGCCGATCGTCAGCGAGGGTCCAATGCAGCATCTGGCGGTAGACGATCTGAAACGGGTGAAGCTACCCATATCGGCGCACCTCGGTTCGTGCACGATGTTGGTGCGCGACGTGCTTCAGCTTCGGCGCGGGTCGGTGGTCAGACTGGACAAGCTTGCGGGCGAGATGACCGACATCTACGTCAGCAACCTGCCGCTGGCGCGCGGAGAGGTGGTGGTCATTGGCGACGTACTGCACGTGCGGGTGGGCGAAATTGTCGGCCAGGAGCTACGAAGTGAAGGCGAGGAAGAGCCGGTCTAGGTTCGCCGCGTATCTGATCGTTTGCATGGTGCCCTGGTGGACCGTGGGCGCACAGGAGCGAGGCGAGTCTCCCGCCTTCGAGGAGACGGTAGCGCCCGAGGTGACGCTTACCCTTACTCCGGACGAAACGGCGCTGCCGGAGGCGCCGGGGACCAAAGATTCGGCGGCTCCCGAGGCTCCAACCCTACCCGGGGAAGTGAGGCCGACACCTGCCGAGATTGTGCCGGAGTGGTGGTCGCAATTTCAGGGGCCGCTCAACCAAGCCCTCGATCAGCAAGAGGGTGCGACGACGCAGCCTCCGCGGATCATTGCGGCCCCGGCAAAGTCCATGTTCCAGAATATCGTGCGAGGCGTCATCGCGCTTTGCGTGGTACTGGCGCTGATTCTTATTTCGTACTACCTGCTCGGTCGATTTGGAAAGAAAACGCCTCTGTTTGCGGGCGCACACCTCGGCCAGATCCTGGGGAGACTCTACCTTTCGCCGAGGGCATGTTTGTATTTTGTGAAGGTCAAAGACAAGGTGCTAGTCGTGGGCGTGACGCCCGCGAGTATTTCGCAGGTCGCGGAATTGCCTGCGGAAAAGTTTGACGCCGCGATTGAGAGGAAAACACTGCCGGCGACGCCGCAAGGAGCGAACTCGTTTCTGACTGAACTCAAGTCACAGGTCAACGCTCAAGCGCCCGACGAGGTGGACGATGAGATCGCGGCTCTGCGCGGCGACCTGGATCGGCTTCAACGGTACCTGCAGGAGTCGACGCGTGAGATCAGCGGTTAGATTCGCGGCGCTGACAGCGGTCGCAATGGCGGGCGCAACGGCGTTTGCCCAGGAAGCGCCGGACAATTCCCTGGGCCTGGGAATCTTTCAGACGGCGCGCGACGCGGTGGGCCCCGAGCAGCTCTCGACTACGATGACCATCTTCCTGCTGTTGACGGTGCTGTCGCTGGCGCCCGCGATCGTGGTCATGACGACGTCGTTCACCCGCATCATCGTCGTCCTCGGGTTCCTGCGTCAGGCCATGGCGACGCAACAGTCGCCGCCCAATCAGGTGCTCATCGGATTGGCGCTGTTCCTTACGTTCTTTATTATGGCGCCTACCTACCAAAGGGTATACACCGAATCGATCCAACCCTATGTCAACAACGAGATCGGGCCGGACGAGGCGTTGGACCTCGGGATGAAACCCGTGCGCGAGTTTATGTTTCGCCAGGTGCTTCGCCACCCCCGAGACCTGGCTCTGTTCTTGAATATCGCGAAGCTCCCGCGGCCCAACACGCCCGACGATGTCCCCACCCATGTGCTCGTGTGCGCGTTTGTGCTCAACGAATTGCGTGTCGCCTTCACCATCGGTTTCATCATCTACATTCCGTTTCTAATCATAGACATGGTCGTCGCCTCCACCCTTATGGCCATGGGGATGATGATGCTGCCGCCCGTGTTCATTTCCCTGCCGTTCAAAATCATCCTGTTCGTGCTCGCGGACGGGTGGTACCTAATCGTGAGTGAACTGGTGAACAGTTTTCAGTAGCTTGCCGTTTCCGGGACCGGCAAGCTATAGCGAGGCCAACCGTTCCGCGATAAGGCGTCCGGCGCCCATGACCGCCGCGTCATCGCCGAGTTTGGCGGCCGCGACCCGAACCCCTTTGAGCAGAAACGGCATTGTGTGCTCTTTCAAGGCGCGCTTCACCTCGTCCATGTAGATGGACTCCATCGCTTCGACGAGCCCGCCGCCCAGGACGACTGCCTCGGGGCTCAGCACGTTCACGAGGGTAGCGGCCGCCACGCCCGTGTAGTACGCGGCCTTGCGCACCACATCTTCCACCATGGTTTCGCCTGCTTCGATGGCTTTGGCCAGCATCCCGCTTCGAATCTTGCCAAGGTCGGTGCCGCAATTCTCCAGAATGTACGGCGCATCGCCTCGCGCTGCCAGCGCGGCGACCTGCGACGCGATCGCAATGCGCGATGCCAGTGCCTCGAGGCAGCCGCGCTTCCCGCAACCGCAGTACGGGCCGTCGATTTCGAGCGTCATGTGGCCGACCTCGCCCGCCGAACCGGAATAGCCGTGCAGTATCTTGCCGTCGAGGATGATGCCGCCGCCGATGCCGGTGCCGGGGAAGATGCCCACGAGATGTTTGCAGTCCTTCACCCTTCCAAACACATATTCGCCGTAGGTGCCGACGTTGACGTCGTTGTCGACCAGAACGGGCACACCAAACGCCCTTGATAGCACATCGCCAAGCGGGAACTTTTTCCAACCCAGGTTGGGGGTGTCGATGATCACGCCGGTATCGGGGTCGAGCGGCCCGGGCGAGCCGACGCCGATGCCGCGTATCGGCTTGTTGCCGGACTCCTCGATCGCCGTCTTGACCACTCGAATGATTCGGTCTTGCGGCGATTCGTCGGACTTATCGGACTTGCTTTTCTTCCTGCAGCGGCCCACTACGTTGAACTCGTGGTCCAACACGCAGGCCATCATCTTCGTGCCGCCGATATCAAGTCCGACGACGTGCTCGCCCGCTTTCAACAAATCGCCCATGGTCTTGCCCTCCCATTCCAGTGCGGAAGGATAGCACGACCGGCAGGAGGATGCGGACTAAAACTTCTCGTCTTCGAGCGTGCGAATGCCGGAGATTTGCGCGAGCTTGAACACGCGTGCGCCGCCGATGCGGTGGCAGTAGCCGCTCAAGGTAGGGACGGGCCCCATCGTATCCAGCGAAACCGGGTTGACGCGGCGCACGGTGGGGCTGCTGCTCCAAAGAGATTGATACTGAATCAAAAGCGGGCGGCGGCGCCGGATGGCGTCGCGAATGATATCGCCCATGACGCGTGGCGAGTACGAGGGGAGCGGCGCGGCGCTTTCCTCGTCCGGAATCGGTTTCGAGGCGACCGGACGGGACTTGCGCTCCGGATCGTCGCTTTCGGATTGGCCGGCCTGGACCCATTGCACCGCCCACGTCTCCGGGGCGCCGTCGTCGAGAGGCCCTTCGACCCGCGCAACGGTCAGCCCCATGGCCTTCAGCGCACGCTTCACCTCGTTCAGCGCCTTGGGTTTCATGACGAGGGTGTAGAGACCTAGGCGGCCCTCGACGAGAGGGGCCAATTCGGGGGATTCGAGCGCGCTATCGCAGGTTTCGGCGTCGCTGAATCGGACCACGCTTACGTGGTGGATCGAGGGCGAGGGCGTATCGCCGCACCACGTGCGCAGCGCGGTCCGATAGCGAGAAGCGAGCGGTCCGTCCACCAGAACTTCGAGTGCGGCGACGTGCAACCCCCAGTCCACCTCCTTCGGAAGTCGAGCTTGGGACAGCGTCACAATCAGGTCACCGTTTTCATCGGTGACCGTATCGGCGAAATCTTGCAGCCGGCGGCGAATGAAGAGGGACGTCTTGTCCCACGGCGCGCGCAAGGTCAGGCCGGGCTCCTGCCGCAACGTGCGAGGTTCCGGCTGACGGTAGTCGATGACAGCGGAGACCTCGGTCGGCTGGCTCTCGACCAGGACGTAGCACTCGCCGATCCGGCGGGCGGAGAGGTCTTGCGCTGCGAACGCGTCCGCCTCGTCCGCAGTACGGAACTCGAGAATCCGGCAGTCGGTGTGGATCGTCACGGACGCGAGTTTGCGTTCCCAAGTCTGAAACTGGTCGAGGACGTTCGCGGGCAGGGTGCGGCGGCCGTGGGCGTCCAGCATGCCGATGAACTCGTCCATCGTGACGCCGGTCCGCAGCCCCCGATAAACGCTTTCCTGCGTCAGCTTGTAGGTCGTCACATGCCCCGGCCGGACTCGGTCGCAGAACGTGTCCAGCTTTCGTCGGAGATCGGGCGTGCATCGGTCCAGGTAGGCGATGATTTCGAAATCGGGTTGGACCACCAGTGCGTCCTCGTGCGCGGATTCGACCTCACCCGGATCCGGCCCGGTCCCCAGTGCGAACATGCCCGCCGAGGTCAGTCGAAACGAGGCGGAGTCCGGTTCGACTTCGACCATACCGAGCCGGCCCAACAAGCTCTGAATGATCCATGCGAACAGCCGTTTCTCGTGGGCCTGCCAGGAGCGGTCCCGCCAGATGGGGGAGGGGTCGCGGCTTCCCGCCGCGATCGCGCGCCAATTCTCCTCGAGAAAGAGAACGTTGGGATCGGCGCGTCGTAGGGTTTCGACAAACGCGTCAATACTGACCCAGGTGTCGTTCGGAATCTCGGCCAGCATCCCCGTGAGCAGTCGCTTGTGATAAGTGCGGCGAAGCGAACCCATCGGCATGTGTTCGAGGAGCGCATCCATCAACTGCGGGAAAAACAGTTGGACGTCGAACAACTCCTCGGAGGTGAGATAGGCGTTAAACAACTCGCAGATACGTTGCGCGGGTGGACTCTCGGCCCACGCCCCCGCTCGCGGGGTGACGACGAGCCGCCCCCCTTTCGACTCGAGGGCGCCCGTCTGCCGGCCCATCAGGAGGGACAAACCCAGCGCTTCGGACGTGACGCCGGCTTCCTGCGCCAATTCACGGGCCCGGGCGATGTCGCTCTTATGTATTTCGCCGACTGCGGTGACGCGAGGGTTCAGCAACTCGACCACGCGGATCGTCTCCAGAAAGGCCGAAATCGCACCGTCCGCGCTGGCCGCGCCGCTGGCCGCCACCTGTACGGTCGGCGGTAGCGCGAAGTCGAGCGGCGGGGCCGCCGGGACCATTCCGTGGGCGAGGTCGGGCAAGGACAACCAGATCGTCGAGCCGTTCAGGGCCGCCCGGGAGAGCTGTGCGAACGAAAACGGGACCGTTCGGTCCTGGGGCCTCACCAGCACAAGCCCCCACAAGGCCAGGTTGTGAAGGACCGCGCTCATTTGGGCCTGACCGGCGAGGCCCGGCACACCCAATACGTCGGACGCCGACGCCGGCTCGTGTTCGGAGACGAGATTCAACACCCGCAGTTCGGCCGGTGCCAGTTCGCCCACGGCTCGCTGCAAGTGTAGCCGGTCCTGCAAGACCTTTTCGAGGGCCCGCATGCAGTTGTCGGGGCTGGAGACGGCAAGGTTCCAACGTTCGCACATCTGCTTCAGGGCATCGGCCGAATACCCCCGCAGACACTCTCGCACGGAGAAGGATGGGGTCATTCGCATACCTTCGGCATGTGGCCCAGCGTCTGGAGCCGTCGGACAACGTCTTGCACCGCTTGGGGCTGGACCGCAATACAGCATTCAGACAGCCGTTCGCCTAGATACGGCAGCAGGGTCGAGTCGCTCTCGATCTCCGTCAACAATATCGGGTCGCTGACCTCAATGATGGCGATTCCGTCGTGCAACTTGACTGGTTTCATGTTTTTACATCCCAAAAATCGCCATGAAACAACAGTCTAGTTTACCAATTCCACCCCGCCAAGTTAAAGTTCGAAGCGGTGGTTGTCCGAAGCGGTGTTGTGCGCAAGCCGTGCTGGTCAGGAGCGATATGGGCTAATCCTACGACGCTACCTTGATCGTCCGAATCCACTCGCGACGATGCGTCAGTTCGCGTAACGGACGTAGGATCGTGGTCCGCCGCGGCGGATGACCAAAGGGAACCCGCGGACGTAATTCCACAGCCCCGACGCGATGCCCATAAAACGGGCGACGGATTTCGGCGAATACCGCCAATCAACACAAGCTCAATGAAGTCAACACCCTCGTGTTCTGGAGACCCGACAATTTAGCGTTGCAGAACTGCGCGGGAGCAAGCTCCCGCACTCCATAGAGCCTCCCAAGCGAGAAAGGCGCGCACCCCGTGTGGACTGCACCCGGTGTGGACTGCGCCCGGTGTGGAGTGCGCCCGGTGTGGAGTGCGGCAGCTCGCTGCCGCTCCCGCAGTTTCCGGTTGACACCTCGCAATATGCGGATCACCGCAAAACCTCGAAGCAGACCACAAATCAGCTTGCGTACGAAGGGAGGACTATCCATGGCCGAGCGCACAAGCCCATTGCGGGATTCGGGACAACGGTGTACTACCAAGTAGATTCCCGCCGCCGGGCGGGATCGACCGATTGGCCGGACGGCTGATCTCGCAGTTCGTCTTTTAGCGTCCCGATTCACAAGTCAGTTTGGACAGGATTGACTGGATGAACAGGATACGCGGAGACACCCTCCTCGCGGGCAGCGCGGCGATTGTCCGTCATCGACATGCTTTCATGGCATTCCTGTCCTGCCAATCCTGTCAATCCTGTCAAAGAAAAAGCCGCCTTCATCATAAATCAGTATTCATGCATCCGAGCTGCACGCGCTCGCGGTGGACCGGATACGGCGAACAACCAACGCGGGCCGCCCCTGTGGCCCTCCGGCATTCCTCGCCCGCCTCGAATCGCTGCTCGGACGAGTCCTGCAACCGAAAAAACGCGGCCGCAAACCCAAGACCTCGCAAACACCCCCGCGCCGACCGCACAACACTCGGCGCCGGAGCGGGAGGAGCGGGAAAGAAGCAGATAATTCGTAGTCTCTCCCTTAATTTACAATTTATAGGAGGATTCATGGCTCCGCCGGTCGAGTCAGTCCACGCTTGCACGGATTTCTACCGGCGGCAGTTTAGTATTTCGCCCGACGGTCCCGACCTGATTGTTTCCTCGACCGCCGCGGACGGCGCGGCAGGCATCCTCGAAACCCCGCAGATCCGCACGCTGGCTCGACGGTCTTGTTGGACCTTTTTCCCTTCGGGTTTGTTATCTCCGTCCCGGGGCGATATCGACGGGGGCGTTGTTGTCGGTGAAGAGGCGGCCGTTGCGGCGGGCGGTGTGAGCGCGGGAGAACTGGGTCATGCGTTGGGCGAGGCCAGTGTGGACGTATACGCCGGATTGGGCGAGTTCGGCGGCGAGAGCGGGGAGGTCGGCGGGGTGGGACATCCAGGGGCCTTCGGGCCAGCCTTTGCCGTCGCGGGTGTTATTGGGGGCGAGCTTGTCGTAGTCGATTTTCTGCGCGAGGTACACGGTGTTCCAGCTTGAGCCCGCCTGGAACACATAGACGTGCTGAAACACGTTTTCGAGCGTGACGACCATGCCGCGGACGATGTCGTCGTTGCTGCCGCCGTAGGTGCCCATGACGTTGTAGACGAGGCAGCCCCCGTTTTCGAGGCGTTCCCAGGCGGCCTCGAAGAATTCAACCGTTGCCAGATGGTAGGGGAGGTAGGCGCCGTTGGGGCCGGAGCCGTAGGCGTCCATGATGATGGCGCCGTACTTCTGCGACGAGCGCTGGAGAAAGGTGCGACCGTCGGTGGTGATAATGCGCAGCTTGGGGTCCTCGGGGACGCTGAAGAACCGCTTGGCGACTTTGACGACGTCGGGATCGATTTCAACCACTTCGATTTTTTTCAGGTTGGGATAGGACTTCAGGAAGCTCTTAGGCCCGGATCCGCCGCCCAAGCCGACAAAAAGCACGGAAGTCATCGTCGGATCGATGACGAGGGGCACGTGGAAATAGTCGGTGTATTCGAAACCGCCGGTGTAGGGGTCGTTGATGTTCATGGTGGACTGGGGGGAACTATCGAAGTACATGACGCGGCGGGGGCCTTCGTCCTTCACGAGGATGTGGTGGTAGGCGGTGTAGTCCTCGAAGAGAACGTTTTCTTGCGCAGGCGCCGCGGAAGCACAGAGCGGGATGAGCACGAGGGCGGCGTGACGACGAACTCGGTTGTATGCGATCTGGACCAGCATGATGATTACTCCGAGCGCGATTAGGTCGGCACAGGTCACATAGAGGGACTCGCGGACCCCCCATTGGACAAACAAGGACGACGTGGCCAGTGTTCCGCAGACGCTGCCCACGGTAGACACGGCCGCGACCCGGCCCGCGCTGGCTCCCACGCGCTCGAAGCGGCGCACGTGGAGTCGGATGGCCTGAGGCATGACGGTCCCGAGTGCGAGCAGGGGCACGAAGGTCGCGATGGCGGACGCGGCCAGGGGCTCCCACCACCGCATGGTCTCCCCGGAAATCAGTGCCTGCGCGGACCACACAACGAGTTGTTCCATGAAGATGGCGCTCGCGCCCGCGATTACGAGCGCGGCGCCCAGGATCTTCCACGAGTGAAAGCGGTCGGCGAGGTAGCCGCCGAGGGAGTAGCCGAGCGCGAGGGCGACGAGGCACACCGAGATTTCCGCGGCCCATACGTCGAGCGAACTGCCGTAGAAGCGCTGCAACATACGCACCGCGATAAACTCAAAAATCATTACCGCGGCGCCGCTTGTAAAGACGATGAAGATCAGGGCGAGCGACTCGAGCGGACTGCGACGCGGAACGGAAATTGAGGTGGATTGCGCG
>BTUX01000200.1:0-8905 GCA_045863315.1 Candidatus Hydrogenedentota bacterium
CGGGAGCGACTGGTGAGAAATGCTCAGGAGATAGCATAGAAGTTAATCGGGTGAGGATTTTTCACACCAACAGCCCGTTTTCCCTGTCGCTGCATAAAGGTATTTGCCGCACGAAGTGGTATCCTTCAGTGCCCGCGGGTGTGAAAAATCCGGGCTAACCAATTGTTGATCGTCTGCCTCACTTCGGCGAGTCGCCAGTCAGTTTTATCAAATGATTTTTAACAGGTTCTGGCATGTGAGTCTCAAACCTCACCGGCACAATTCGGCGAGGTATCCGGCGATTCGGGGTAAAGATTATTATTGAATCCAAGCGGTCGACCTTATAGAGTCTAATTGAATCCAGGACGTGGCGAGAACGCGGATTGAAACGTGAGTCAGGACTCGTTGCAGCAAAAGGACCAAACTGGGCAGGGCGTAACCCGGCGCGACTTTATTTCCCATACGGGCGCGGGGCTTACCGCCGCGGCCGTCGTTACGCAACACGCGTTTGCCGTCGATACGTCGCCGAGAAAAGTCCGTATGGGGGTGGTTGGCGGCGGGTTTGGGTGCTCGTTTCAGTGGCACGAACATCCGGACTGCGAAGTGGTCGCAGTCAGCGATCTTCGGCCCGAGCGGCGCACGCGGCTGATGCAGACTTACGGGTGTACGACATCGTATGACTCGCTCGAAGAATTGGTGAAAGCGCCCGACATCGACGCGGTCGCCGTATTCACCGACGGCGACCTGCACGTGCGGCACGTCGTGGAATGTATGAAACACGGCAAACACTGCATCTCGGCGGTGCCTGCGTGCTGTGGATCGGTGGACGAAGCCCATCTTTTGCTCGATACGGTGAGAGCGTATGGTCTTACCTACATGCTCGCCGAAACGGGTTACTACCAGCAGACGACGATTTCCGCGCGGAAGTTTTACCGGGAAGGCAAGTTCGGGGACCTGTACTACTGCGAGGCCGAGTACCAGCATCCCGGCCTGGATGTCTTGTACTTTGAGAATGGCAAGCGCACGTGGCGGCACGGCATGGCCCCGATGCACTACCCGACCCACACCTCATCGCAACTGATCGGTGTGACGGGCGAGCGGCTGGTGAGTGTCGTGTGTCACGGCTGGGGCGACGACAGCCCGATTCTGAAGGACAATCGGTACAAGAACCCGTTTTGGAACGGCTCGGCGATGTTCAAAACCGATCGCGGCAACGCGTTCCGCATGAATGTGTGGTGGAAAGGCGCGCACCGGGGCTGCGAGCGCGCACAATGGATCGGCAGTGAAATGAGCTTGTACATGCGGCACCCGAACGGGCTGCCGGCGGTCATCGTCCGTTCGCGCAAACGCATGGAAAAGGACAACGCCGGCTTCGAGCGCGAGGCGCCGGAGTTCGAGCCGTACGAAGTGCCCAATTGGTGGGCGACCGATCTGTTGCCCGAGCCGTTGCGTCACGACAGCGGCCACGAAGGCTCGCACACGTTTCTCACGCATGAATTCGTCGACGCCATCGCGCGCGATCGCAAACCCGCGATCGACGTCTACGAGGGGCTTGCCTACACGGTGTGCGGAATTATCGCGCACGAGTCCGCGCTGAGAGGCGGCGAGGAACTCAAGATACCGCAGTTCGAGCCCCCCGCGGCGTAGCGCCCGGGTTCCATCCCGGGAGTCTCTATTGGCGCGGTGCCCCTTCCCCCTTGAGGTACCCGATCAAGTCGCGCATCTGTTGTTTTGTCATGCCCTTTTCCAGTTCCTCCGGCATCAGCGATGCCCCGATCGCGCGCAGGTTCGCAATGTCGGTCCTCGGGACCGTTTTTTCGACGCCGTACGCGCAACGAATCGTCACACTGGATTCGTTCTGCGCCACGATGATCCCGGAGTAGGTCTCGAATTCCGCGGTCTCGATGACAACGTTCTCGAATCCTTCCACCAGCAGCCAGTTGGGCATCAGGATGTGCATCAGTATCGATTCGTTCGGTTGGCTCTTGATGTCGGTCAAATCGGGTCCGACCTGAAAGCCGATGCCTTGAAAGGAGTGGCACGAGGAGCAAAGCTCCTTGAATACCGCCGCGCCCGACGCGGGATCGGGCGTCAACGCCAGGGCGTCCTTATATTGCTCGAAGACCTCTTTGCGATTCTCGGGTTTAACGGCTGCGAATGCGGCGTCGGCCCGTTTCCGGATGGCGTCATCGCTGAAATTCTGCAGACGCGACCTCGCCGACGGTTCGATCGTCCAGGGTTCCACGTCGCCGCGCTCGATCGAATCCAGCAATACTTTTGCGCGCTCCACATTAACCAGCAGCGCCGAGGCCGCCGCGCTTCGAACCGTCTGCGGCAGCGCGCCCCACACGCCGTCCGCCGTGAACAGTTGGGCGATGCGATTGTCCCCGGTGAGAGTGAGCGATCGCACGGCGGCCGACTGAAGTTCGGGATGCGTCTGCGCGGTCAGCAACCCGCCCAGGACATCGCCCGCGCGATCGTAACCGCAATAGCCGAGCAGCTCGACTGCGTGTTTGCGTTTGGACACCGGCAAGGAGGCATCTCCTGCGATCCGCGCGGCCTGATCGAGGACGGCTCCCAATCGATCGGCTTGTTCCACGCCTTGCATCGGCAGCGCGGTCAGGAGCCATTCGAATGCGGGGACGCCGTCGCCAAATGCCTTGTTTCGGTGAACTCCTTCACAGATGCCGCGAAGGGAGGCAAGTTTCCAATCCGACATTTCGCCGGGTTCGATCTCGAGTAGCGCGGTAACGAAATGCATCGTGCGCTCCGCCGGCTCGGCGAGGGCGACCATACGGCCGAGCGACGCCATCAACACGGAATACGCCTCGCTATCATTCGGCGACGCCAACATGCGCTCCGCCAGCGCGCCGGCCCGTCCTTTCGATGAACTCAGGACGGCGGCCCGGATCCAGGGGTCCTCAAAATCTCGTTCGAGGATGGCGCCCAGAAGTTCGGTCGCCGAGTCCGATTCGATTTCGCCCAGCGCGAGGGCCGCGACAAAGCGCACGCGCGGCTCCGAATCCGAACTCCAGTCGGAATTCCGATGCAACAGCGCGCTCTTGTCGATCCGAGAACGCCGAGCAATGCGCAGCGCATGCTCCCGCATCGGGGCAACGGGATCCGCCGACAGCCCGACGATGAGTTGCTCGTCTGCCTGTTTCAGTTCGTCCAAGAGGTACAACGCCCGAATGCGTTGCGTGGATGGGTTTTCGATGCGGAGCGCAGCCTCTCGCAGCAATGGCGCATCGTCGCTGCTCAATTTTTCCAGTATCAGGCGTTGGGCGGTATCGGCGACCCAACCATTCGCATGGCCGAGGGCTTTGCAGAGGGTCTGGGAACTCGCCCCCTCAAACAGGGCAACATTTTCGAAGAACGAAGTGCGCGAAGCCGAGTCCGCGCTCACAATCCGGTAGATGCGTCCTCGGTCTTTTCCCGCCTCGAAATCGGTGACCGCACGGATCTCCTCGGGCAGGTAGGTAGGATGCTCGATGGTTTTCCGGTACATATCGCACAGGTACAGCGCTCCGTCGGGCCCGTTTGCGAGAAAAACGGGACGGCACCAGTTGTCCGTCGTTGCCAGGAATTCACGGTCATGTTCCGCGCGTACCGCCGCAAACGTCGGCCCTTTGGGTTCGAGCTGGTCCCGATGAACGATATTCGCCGTCGGGTCACATACGAACCCGTCGCCGTAGTAATCCGGCGGGAGCGCGTCACCCAGGTATATGACCAGGCCGCACGCGGCCGTAAACGTGCCGGCGTGAGCGTAGGCGGTGGTGCGGGCCTCGCTGATCGCATAAATACGGGCAGCGGCGCCGTGATCGGGAATCTCGGCAACGGTCTGCGAGAAGTCGAGGTAGGGATTTCGCGCGAGGTCCTCCGGTTGCAGCACGACATGCTCGATGTGCTTTCGGTTGCTGCAAACGAATTTGTTGCCGAGAGCGTCGAAAGCCTGCCCGAATTGCGCTTGCCCCGCGGTCGTTTCGAATGCGCCGGTCAATGGGTGGTACCTCCCGTCGAGCGAACCCATCTTCACGGCAGGTCGATCCGGGTGTGCAGGCGTGGTAATTTCTCCGCCGCTGAGTCCATTGGTGAGGTAAATCCAATTATCCATACCCAACATGGGATGGCTCACGCGCAACTGGGTGGAACCGCCGAGCGCAAAGCCCTGCAGGACCGCTTCGCGGCTGTCCGCCCGGCCGTCCCCGTCCGTATCCTTTAGGAAATACAGGTTTGGCGCGCAGGTCACCATCACGCCTCCTTTCCACGGCATCACGCCGTTCGGGAAGTCGAACCCATCGGCGAACACCGTACGTTTCTCGAAGTACCCGTCGTGGTCCATGTCTTCGAGCAGCGCAATGAATCCGTCGCCGTTCGTATCCTCCGGATAGTTTCGCATCTCGACGACATACATTCGTCCCCGTTCATCGAAAGCGAGCGCGACCGGATCGATCACCTCCGGCTCGGCTGCGACCAGTTCGATTCGGACGTTTGGAGGAAGTCGAAAGAGGTCGAGGGACTCCCTCGCGGGGATGGGATGGTCCTGGCCAGCGAAGGCGCCGGCCGGAACGAACAGGCCGCAGCATAAAAACAGGATGTTGCGGGAGATTGGCATGAACGCACCTCGTCGACGTTTCTGCGAAGGCACGCAGGATAGCCGAGAAGCGATATTGAATGCATCCGCCCGTTGGTGTAGGTTGTCTGCGGCGCGATGGGCTGCGCCACGATCAACGATACAAGATCGATGGGGATCCTTATTGTGCGACTTCGATGGCTGTCAATGCTCGGGGCACTGATCGCGTTTTCCGGCGCGGCGTACGCCTCCGGCGCTATCAAAGCCGGTGCCGGCCGCTGTGTCATCACGCCGGAACAGAGCATGTGGATGGCGGGCTACGCGTCGCGCAAGTCCCCTTCCGAAGGTAAAGTGCACGACCTCTGGGCGAAGGCCCTCGCTTTTGAGGACGAAACCGGCGCGCGTTCCGTCGTTCTTACCACCGATCTCGTAGGCATACCCGCGGCGCTTGCCCACCAGACGGCCGCGCTTGTTCAGGAGAATCTCCGTATCCCACGCGAACGGTTGATGATCACGTCGTCCCACACGCACTGCGGCCCGGTAACGCGCGACATCCTCTATGACATGTACGGCCTTGAAGGCGGGCAGGCCAAACTGGTCGCGGACTACACCGCGGGGTTGCCGGAAAAGTTTGTGAAGGCCATTCAGGAGGCCATCGAATCGTTGGAGCCTTGCACGCTTTCGTACGGCATTGGAGAGGCCGGTTTCGGAAAGAACCGCCGGCAATACACAGTGGACGGCATTGCGAACGGTTTTAACCCCATCGGACCCGTCGATCACGACGTGCCGGCGCTCGTGGCGCGTCGCGCGGACGGATCGGTCAAGGCGGTGCTTTTTGGGTATGCCTGCCATAACACCACGTTGTCCTTTCAGCAATTCTGCGGCGACTACGCGGGGTTCGCGCAAATCGACGTCGAGGCGGCGCTGCCCGGCGCCGTGGGACTGTTCGTGTCCGGTTGCGGCGCCGACCAGAATCCCTTGCCGCGTGGAAAAGTCGAACAGGCCATGCAATACGGGCGGGAACTCGCCGGGGCGGTGTTGGGCGTCGTGAACCGCAAGGGAATCGACGTGCGCGGTCCGCTGCGGTGCGCATACAAGGAAATACCGTTGGCGCTCAGCCCCGCGCCCACGCGCGAACAGGTCGAGGCGCGCGCCAAGAGCGACAACGTCTTCGAGCAGCGCCTCGCAATACGCCTTCTCCAAACCCTCGACGAGAAAGGCGGGCTCGATACAATCTATCCCTACCCGGTCCAAGTGTGGCAATTCGCGGACAGCCTTCAACTGACGGCGCTTGCGGGCGAGGTCGTCGTCGATTATTCGCACCGCCTGAAATATGAGTTGGGCCGCGAACGACAGTTCATCATTGCGTATGCCAATGACGTTTGCGCATACATCCCGTCATTGCGCATCTTGAAGGAGGGGGGCTACGAAGGGGCGGGCGCCATGGTGTACTACGGCTTTTACGGCCCCTGGGCGCCGACCGTGGAAGACGATATAGTCAGGACCGTGTTGGAACTGAGTCGGGCCGACGACCGTTCCAGCGGCGACTGAACCCACCGCTCCTCGTTCATTTGAGGACACGATATGGACTTGAATCGCGTTGGATGGTGTATTCGGATCTTGAGGACGGGCGTCGTCGCCGCGGCAATCTGCGCCCTGGTCGATCCGGCGCCTGCGCAAGAACCCACTGCCGAACACCTTCAGTTCCAGGCCGGCGCGGCCACGTCCAACATCACGCCGTGGCTGGGCGTGTCCATTGCCGGCCACATGAGCGATCGTGTAGCCAGACACATCCACGATGAATTGCACGTTCGGTGCCTGGTGCTGGACGACGGCAACACGAAACTGGCCTTCGCCATCGTGGACAGTTGCATGGTGCCGCGCGAGATCGTGCTCGACTCCAAACAGCAGATCGAGCAGCACGTCGGCATTCCGGCGGACCACGTGCTAATCGCCGCGACGCACACCCATAGCGCACCCGCGGCGACTTCGGTCTTTCAAAGCGATCCGGATCCCGATTACCAGCGATTCCTCGCGTCTCGCATCGTGGACGGCGTTCGCCGCGCCGCCAACCTGCTCCGTCCCGCGCGCATCGCGTGGGCATCCGGCAGCGTGCCCGATCAGGTGTTCAACCGCCGATGGAAGTTAAAACCGGAAATCGCGCTCACGAATCCGTTTGGAGGGCCCGACAAGGTCCAGATGAACCCGCCGCGGGCGAGCGAGAATCTGCTCGAACCGGCGGGCCCAACCGATCCCGAGGTGCCGTTTATCTACGTGGTCGGACAAGACGACGCCCCGATCGCGCTGCTCGCCAATTACTCGTTGCACTACGTAGGCGGGGACGGACCGGGCCACGTGTCCGCGGACTATTTCGGCTTTTTCGCCGATGGTGTGGCGGAAATCCTCGGAGTGCAAAAAAGCGACCCTCCTTTCGTTGCGATGCTGACCAACGGCACCAGCGGCAATATCAACAACATCAACTTCCGCGTGCCGCCGGTCGAGCAATACACCCACGACGGAAAACCGTATCGACAGATGAAATTCGTCGCCGATCGAGTGGCCCGGGAAATTCAATCCACCATTGAAAAGGGATTGCAATGGCATGACTCCATCACCTTACGTGCCACCGCGAAGGACCTAGATCTCGGCGTGCGAAAGCCCACGGATGATGAAGTGACGGCGGCAAAAGAGATCATAGCGAAGGCAGGCGGATCCGAGATGAAAACGCTGCCGGAGATTTATGCGCGCGAAACCGCGCTCATCGCCGGCTATCCCGATAGGGTGCCGGTTACCCTGCAAGCAATCCGCATCGGCGATCTGGCGATCACGGCGATCCCATGCGAGGTGTTCGTCGAAATTGGCCTCGACTTGAAGCGGACTTCTCCCCTGAAACCCACGTTCACCATCGAACTCGCCAACGGGTACAACGGATACCTGCCTACGCCGGAGCACCACGCGCTCGGCGGCTACGAAACCTGGCGCGCGCGTTCCAGCTACTTGGAAACGAGCGCCAGCGAGAAGATCGTTGCCACACTAAGCGAGTTGCTCGATTCGCTCGCCGCCGGCGGTTAGCCCGCAATTCTCACGAGTCGCTTCCGATGACGGGAGCGACTGGTGAGAATTGCTCAGGAGATCGCGTAGAAGTCAATCGGGTGAGGATTTTTCACACCGCCAGCCCGTTTTTCCTGTCGCTGCATAAAGGTATGTGCCGCACGAAGTTGTATCCTTCATTGCCCGCGGGTGTGAAAAATCCGGGTTAGGCCGGCCTGGCAAAAAGTGGGCTCGGTGTTCGCCGAATGGAGACAAGCGCTCACCGATCCAGATTCCTCACCTTCGTTCGGTATGACAGAAGAGATCGTTCGGAATGAAAGCATCATTCGTGGGCATTGCCTGTGTGATTCGCCGGGAATGACAGTGGAATTCGCCGGAAATGACGGGAAAATCCGGTGGATCCTCCATCTCGACGAAAAGACGGCGGCTGCATGTTCGGATTCGCTGCTTCAATCCTGGCTGCAGAGGTCTATGAAGAGTCAAATAAACGAGGGGCGAACCCATAGGTCCGCCCCTCACACTACCCCAAATTGGATTCGGCTATACGCCTTCGACGTTCACCGACGTGGCGCGCCACTGACCGTCCGCTTCCTTCTCGAGCGTGAACTCGATGGTCGCGGATCCGAACGAGGCCGTCAGTTCAACCGGATAAACGGTTGCCTTCGTCCCATCGATGGTCGTCTTTGCGTTGTCGAGTACAATCTTGGCGTTGTCCAGATCGCCCGTCGAGAAGAAATTCTTCAATACACTGAGCATCTGTTCCTTGTTGCCCCACTCGAAGTGATTGAACTTGTCCGAGATCGCGATCTCCAGTTTTGTAATGTCCTTCGACTCCATCCCCACCTTCCAGTTGTTCAGAGCCTGGTTGATGAGTTCCTGGTCGGTTGGGCCTTTCGATCCCGTCGCGCAACCCATCGCCGCCATCGCCAATACCGCACACATCCCGAGTATCGCTGTCGTACGCACGTTCCTACCCTCTCCTTGATGATGGTTTTACCCGTTCCACCCGTCCCGCGCCAAGCTGGGACAAGGCCGAAGTATATCGCCGCCGGCCAAGTGCCCGCAACAGCACACCCCGAGCACGGTCGGGGGGGCACGCTACTCCCTGCATTCGGATTGATTCCGTATTCAAAAAGTTTACTCTAGAGCGTTTCAAGATTAAGTGTGCCGATATCCGCATGAGGTGAACCATCCTTGTGCATCCGAGGCAGTGACGGATTGTAAGGCGTTGGCAATTGCGTCGAGAAGTTCTTGTTGCGTCCGTGCGGCCAGCGCACGCAGCTTCTCCTTCAATTTGGACCA
>BTUX01000201.1:0-8881 GCA_045863315.1 Candidatus Hydrogenedentota bacterium
CGGGTGCAGCGTCGGAGTACGAAGTTCTCGATCCGAACAGTGACCCGCCGCCTTCCGCCATGATGGAATCGTATTTGCGCGCCAGAATGGTCGAAGCGTTCGAGCGACGGGCGGCGGCGCTCGAACAGATCAAGACGGCCGAGGACTGCGAAGCGCACCAGAAGAATATGCGGGATTTCTTCGTTCAACAACTGGGAGGCTGGCCCGAGAAGACCCCGCTGAACGCCAAAGTCCTCGACAGACAGGATCGCGGTCTGTACGTACTGGAAAAGGTCATATACGAGAGCCGCCCGCAGTTCTATGTCACCGCGCTCATGTACACCCCGAAGACCGGGCCGCCCTACCCCGCGGTGCTGGTGCCGTGCGGTCACGACGCGAACGGAAAGGCCGGCGAGACCTACCAACGCGCATGCATCTTTCTCGCGGTGAACGGCATTGCCGCGCTGTGTTACGACCCGATCGGCCAGGGCGAGCGGGGCCAACTCCTCGATTCCGACGGCAAACAGAAATACAATTCGACCATCGAACATACGCTGGTCGCGCCGGCTTCGATTCTGCTGGGCGAGAACACCGCGTCTTATCGCATCTGGGACGGCATCCGCAGCATCGATTATCTGTGCAGCCGTTCCGACGTCGACCCGGAGCGAATCGGATGCACGGGCAATTCCGGCGGCGGGACCTTGACCAGCTATATTTCCGCGCTGGATGAGCGGGTCGCCTGCGCCGCGCCGAGTTGCTATATCACATCATTGAAGGACCTGATCCTGGTCGACGGCCCGCACGACGCGGAGCAGAACATCGCGGGAGCGCTCGCGTTTGGCATGGATCACGGCGACTACCTCTTGATGCGGGCGCCAAAACCGACGCTGGTGTTGTGCGCGACGCGTGACTTTTTCCCCATTCAGGGCACTTGGGACACCTACCGCTTCGTCAAGCGCTTCTACACCCGGATGGGCTATCCCGAACGTCTTGACATAGCCGAGAACGACGCGGAACACGGATACACTCCCCCACTTCGCCAGGCGATGGTCCGCTGGATGCGGCGCTGGTTGCTTGGTGTCGACGACGCGGTAATGGAACCGGACTTGCCCGTTTTGAAGGACGACGAAGCGTGGGTCACACCGAAGGGGCAGGTGCTGCTGCTCGACGGGGCGAAGTCCGTATTCGACATAAACAACGAACTCGCGGGCAAACTACAAGAGACGCGGGCGGCGCTCAGATATGCGGAATCGCGGGAAGATCTGCTGAACAAAGTCCGTGCGATCAGCGGTATTCGCCGGCTTGAAGATCTTCCGGCGCCGGACATCCAGCCGTCGGGTTCGCTCGAGCGGAATGGCTGCCGGATCGACAAACTCGTGATCAGGCCGGAGCCCGGCATTGATCTTCCCGCGTGGCTGTACGTGCCGGCGGGCGCCCCAAAGGGGGCCGACCTCTACGTTGGCGAACAGGGCAAGGCGCAGGGGTCGGAATTCTGCGAGCGCCGCGCGCGTGAGGGAAATCTTGTGCTTGCGGTCGACCTGCGAAACAACGGCGAGACGGAATCGCATTGGTCGCACGGCGCACAATGGGAAGAGTTTTTCGGGCCCAGTTACAAGGCCATCATGCTGGCCTACCTGCTGGATCGCCCGTTTGTCGCCATGTGGGCCGAGGATTTGCTGGTGTGCGGTCGGTATTTGAAGGAACTGCCCGAAGCGAAAGGTCTGGACGTAACGCTTCACTCGGAAGGCTCCATGAATGTCCCGGCGTTGCACGCGGTGGCGCTCGACTCGGAAAACGTATTTAACGGACTGACCATGGAAAACGGGCTGTCGAGTTGGGACTCGAACGTAGTGCGACTGAACGAATCGAAACGACTGATCACGGCCGTCCACGGGGCCTTGCGGGCCTATGATCTTCCCGATCTCGCGCAGGCACTCCGTTTGGACGGCAAATTGAAGGAGTAACGCCGAACAGGTACATGAGTGGACGCTGAACAGGTCTGCCTTGCAAGACCACGGAGGGCCTCCGCGGCATCGGGGCCAATCAGGGCAACCACCGTTCTTCTTGCCGGCGGCGCCGTCGCCATTGCTTGAGCGTACCGTACGGAAAGTTGATGATCTGCCGCATGCCGCCGACGGTGGACACCTGGCGGACCATATTACGCATCATGGCGAGGACTTCCTGGCGGACGATCGATTCTTCGACTTCGCCCTCTTCTTTCACGGTCACCAGCCGCTGCATGGCGACCAGCCCGGCCAAAAACGCGATCAGAAACACAAAGTCCAGTCCTCGCAGATCGATGGTCGTCAGGAATACGTCGAAGCTCGCGGTCTTCCAGTCCACCCAACGCAGCGTGACCTGGAGCTGATACGATTCGAGCCGGTCAGCCGTAAGACCGGCGATAACGGGCGCGATCGTGGCCGCCACGCCCCCAATCAAGGCGTTCATCGCGAGGTAGGCGGTCGCTTTGCCGTAAGGCGCCAACTTGAAGGCGATGTTGCCGGTGCACAGCGTGACCCCGGCCGTTGAGATTCCTGCGAGAACATGGATGGCAATCAGCAGCGGCTTCGTCATGAAATGCGGCTCGGGCATGGTGGTAAACGGCCATATCAGGAAACTGAAAATGAACAGGGGACCGGATACGGTAAGCACCGACTTGTTCGAGAATCGGTCGGCCAAGCCTCCCCACAAACGAAAAAAGAATACGTTGAACATCTGACTCAGCACCGACAGGCCGATGACCCACACCATGCTCATTCCGAGGTAACGGATGAGGTACACCGCATAGAACGGCGCGGCGAAATTGATCGTGAAATTCCACAGACCCAGAAACACCAGCAGTCGCCGAAAATTGGGATCACGCAACGGCGGTCGAAGCAAGTCCAGAATCCCCCCGCTGCGTTCGCGCGGCATGGTGGGTTCGGGCATCCGGGCTATGAACAGAAGACCGGTCAACGCGAATCCCGCCGCCACCAGAAATACGATCGAATAGGCCCCAAGCGCGGAACCGTGATCGTGCACACGCCGGTCAATGTACACTGCGCCGCCAACACTCAGCATCGCGCCTGCGAAGGTGGCGATTGCCATCCGAATCGCAAAGAATCTCCCGAATTGGGCGATCGGCACAAGGTCGCGCACCCAGGAGTTGAACGCGCACCCTGAGACGTTCCCAAAGCCGAAGTGCAGGACCAGCAGAAGCACAAGCGCCGCGATCCAGTATTTCTCGGCGAAGACGAAGGGAATCGCGGCAATCGCCGGCCACATCAAACGGCCGATGCCGGACGTCAACAGCGTGAGAAGTTTGCGCAGGCGGACCCGTTCAACCAGCAGAATCGAGGGCAGCTGCAGAATCTGGGCGAGCGGTCCGATGGAAGCAATCACGCCGACGACCGTATTGGTCGCCCCCAGCTCGAGTGCAAACCCCACCAGGAATGCGCCGGTCGTAAGCGCGGTCATGCCCTGCGCGAACGCGCCCTCGACCACCAGCATGCGAAGCCCCACGCGAACGTCATTGTCGTCGAGGGAGTCCTTGGACCGGAGAAACTTCATCAGCGGCGCGACCGCCTCCCGCGAGTTGATCGGTGATGCGAGACCTGCCGACGGCAAACAACGCGCAGGCCACATGGGAAATGGCGTATAGTGTACGAAACGTAGTGACCAATCTCAAAGCCCGAAAAAGTCCGCGATCGCGTTAATGCGCGCGACTGGCGCCGATGAAAGGACGTCACCATGCCCGTGCGAACGGAAAAGAACGGACCCGTGACCACCGTCATTCTCTCGCGGCCCGAGCGGCGCAATGCCGTCGATCTCGAAACGGCGCGGGCGTTATCCGACGCCTTCATCGCATTCGACGCCGACGATGAGGCTTGCGTGGGCGTGCTGTACGGCGACGCAGGCCAGTTCTGTGCGGGCGCAGACCTGAAGGCCATTGCAGAGGGCACGCTGAACAGCATCTCGCCGGAGGGTGACGGGCCGATGGGGCCTACCCGCATGCTGCTCAAGAAGCCGGTCATCGCGGCGATCGAGGGTCATGCCGTGGCGGGCGGACTCGAACTCGCGCTGTGGTGCGACTTGCGCGTCGCGAGTGAAACCGCGGTGCTCGGCGTGTATTGCCGTCGGTGGGGCGTGCCGCTCATCGACGGCGGTACCATTCGACTGCCCCGACTGATCGGTCTCAGTCGCGCCCTCGACCTCATACTCACCGGCCGAGGCGTCGGAGCGGATGAAGCATTGGCCATGGGCCTCGTCAATCGCGTGGTCCCCAAAGGACTGGCCCGGTCCGAAGCCGAATCGCTCGCGCTGCAAATCGCGCGGTTTCCCCAAGTTTGCCTGAGAGGGGATCGACTGTCCGCCTATCAACAATTCGACCTTTCATTCCAAGACGCCATGATGAACGAATTTCAACACGGTCTGCGCTCGCTGGAATCCGGCGCCCTCGACGGCGCCAGACGTTTCGCCTCCGGCGCGGGCCGGCATGGTTCACCTGCTACGTAGCGGTCTAGCCCACATTTTTCACACCCGTGGGCAATGAAGGATACAACTTCGTGCGGCACATACCTTTATGCAGCGACAGGGAAAACGGGCTGTTGGTGTGAAAAATCCGGGCTAACTTCGAGACCCTCCAGAGTATCTCCAACCGTACCTGTCCCCGAGGCGTCTTATCTAACGCCGATCGATGTTGTTACCTACGAACCAAACGTACCTACAGAGTAATTACTGCAAATGTAAGTTACCTAAATATAATGACTTAGTAATGAAACATTACTGACTTGAAAAACGAACGTTTATATTGTAAAATACAATCGCTAATACTGAAACACTCGTTCGTATGAAACTCGGAAAGAACGCCAGAACCAGAATGCGTGGGCGCCCTCGAAAGGTCGAGGGCGCGGAGAATTCCCGGCAGCGAATTCTCGACGCCGCGGTGTGTCTCGCTGCGAGGGTGGGGCTGGACGCACTGACCATATCGCTGCTCGCGGACGAGGTCGGGATGAGCAAGGCGGGGCTCTTTGCCCATTTTGGCTCGAAGGAAGAGCTTCAGCTTGCGGCGATCGATACGGCGCGCAAGTGTTTCTTGAAAGACGTACTTTCGCCGGTGCAGCACGTGGAGCGCGGAGTGCCGCGGCTCTACCAGACGATGATGGCGTGGATACGCTCTCTCGAAAGCCAAAAGGACCGGGGCGGCTGTTTCTTTTATGCCGCGAACGCGGAGTTCGACGGCAAACCCGGCGCGGTGCGGGACACGCTCACGGAAGTGAGTCGGCAGTGGCTGGACTGGTTGACGCGGCAGGCGGCGCTGGCGGTGGAACGAGGACACCTGACGCCGGACACGGACCCCGAGCAGTTGGCGTTCGAACTGCACGCGTTCGGCCAGGAAGCAAACTGGGCGTCGCAGTTATTGCACGACGACTTGGCGTTTGAGCGCGCACGCGGCGCGGTCCACAAGCAATTGTTGGAACACTGCACGGAGGTAGGCCGGCAGTGGCTTCCCACACGGTAGTACTCGGGCGGCGGTGCCGCGCGTAGTAACGGATCGGCGTTGACAAGCTGTCCATCGGGAATCGCTGCGGATTTCCCGTTAACTTCAAGGAGCAAGACCATGAGTACTTCCCAGGTCGAGGTGTTTGCGAAGATCTTCGAGACGGAATTCGAGGCGACGCGAAAGGCGGCGGAGTCCGTGGCCCCCGAAGCGCGGCTCAAGCAGGCGAAGGAAGGCAAAGCCCACCCGCTCTGGCTGATTGGGCATCTCGCGTTCGCGACGGACAACATTCTGAACGTGATCGCGTTCGGCGGAAAACACACCGCTCCGAGGTCATTCAACAAGCTGTTCGCGCCGGACATCTTGGGCGGCGCGCCAATCGTGGCCGACGCCGGGGCGTATCCGTCGTGGGAGGACACGCTCGATACCTACACGCGCGTGTGCGAACAGTGCGTGAAAGAGGTGCGCGCACTGACCGACGACCAATTGCCGGGTCCCGTCAAAGGCACGCCGCCGGAGCCGTTTCGCGACTTCTTCCGGTCGGTGGAACATGTGCTTCGGATTTCCGCGAGCCACGAGGCCTATCACCGGGGACAAATGAATTTAATCGCAAACCTATAATCGATTCGGACATTCCAGTATCCCTCTCCCCCCTCTTCACCCAACCCCGCGCCCCGCCCGCGCGGGGTTCCCTTTTGCGTTTAACTGCGCGGCGGATCAGCGCTGCGCTATGTCGGACCCAACCCGCTCCGCACCCACACGACTGTGCAGGCAGAGTTCCAGTTCTTCAAAATCTGCACCAGCAGGCGTGCGGTTTGTTAATCATGTGGAGGCTATCCTTAAAGCCGCGCGATTCCCCGCCCGCCGTCGCTGACAAACCCGGCGGCCCATTGCGGAATTCGGGCGGACGGTGTACTATCGAAGAAGTTCCCGCCGCCGGGCGGGATTGATGATCGTGCGGGATGTCTTGCTAGGCGATGCTTCCTCAGGGGTTCCAATCTCCGTGCGGTTTGGACCGGATTGACAGGGTGAACAGGATACGGAAGGCCGCTTCGTGGGCGGGGCCACCGAGAAACCCGCGTAATCGTCGCCTTCTCATGGGGTTTTCATACGGTCCATCCTGCAAATTGTGTCAACGTACGAGCCGCCTTCAACACGAATCGTCACGCGAGCATCGGAGAAAAACGCGGATGCCCTGGACCCGATACCGCGAACGACCAATACAGTCCGCGCCTGCGGCGCTCCGGCGTTCCTCACCCGCCTCGAATCATTACTGGGACGGCCGCTCCAACCCGCCAAACGCCGCCGCAAACCCAAAACACCGCAAACACCCCCGCGCCGACGGCACGACACCCGGCGCGGAGCGGGAGAAGCGGGAAAGAAGCAGATAAATCGTGGTCTGTCCCTTAATTCCCCTTAATTCCCGCGATGTGGAGTGCTACAGCTTGCTGTAGCACTCTGCCGTAGCACCCCGCCATAGCACTTTGCTGTACCAGTGCCAATGCCGAACCGACGCGGAATGCACCGCGACCACGCTCGCTCGGCAGAGACGGCAGCAAGCTGCCGCACTCCACATGATTCATCGAAACGTTTCGGTCGCGGCGCGGTCGTAGCGGGGATTCCCGAATTGGCCCCGCTTCGGACCCGAAATCGTGACCAAGTCCGTCAGTCCAGCGAAAGGACGCCTTGCGACCACAAGAAGTTGAATTTATCGGGAATATAGTGCGGGTATAGGGTCAAGAGCACCGAAGTCGGACGACCCGTCACGTCAAAAAACTGGTGTCCAACCCAAAAATATTTGAGTTGGTACCCCCCATCTTTCCAATCACTCAACGTACCGCCAATGAAGAGCTCGATAGCAGTATCGTGTTGGATTTCGTTCAATCGGTCTGCGTGTAACGACAAGGCAGTAAGGACGAGTGCGGGCTTTTTTCCCATCAAATAGGCAGGATCGATTTTATTGTGTCCGTACAATCGGTCCTTTGACCCTGGCAATGAAGCGATGTACCGGTCGTTCAGGCCAAGTCCGTCGAGCGTGTTCACATCGCTCAAGTAAGGCACGAATCCGGCGCCGTCGACCGCAATAAAATCATCCTCTTTGCACGCGCGTTCAACGATGTAGACAAGAGGTCGAAAGAGATTATCGACCATAGCTTTGGAGTAAGAAATCTGACCCGACAGGTATGCGGAAAAGGCGAGATATGTGTATCCAAGCGGAAAGATGACAGTTGCACATATGACTGCATGCCTTACCGACATTCTCCACGGTGTTGTTTGCTCGGTCCCCAGTTCGTGCAAGCGGGACAGCAGTATCCATGCGCCCAGCGGCCACAACACAATAAGCATCCGATCGAGAAAAACATCGCCCCCCACCCACAGCCAATAAGCAAACAACCCAACGCCCAGTACCGACGCAAACGATGGAGGGTTGTTCCGTTGCGATCTCGAGAGCCAGATAGAGGTGCCGAACAAAAGGTCTCCGAGAACCGCGGCCAACGGTAAAAGGATTGCAGAATCAATTAGGACCCGCCTTAGGGTCAGTACCGCCCAATCGAGCCTATACGGAAGAGAAACCTCTACTTTTGCCCTGTACGTGTTGGGAAGCCAGTCGTGGTAGTACCACTGGCAGAAGCCAAACCATAGCGCGAGCGTCACCGCCACGACGCTTGCCGACCAAATAAGCGGTGTCCAGTTTCTCGTCATCGCGAGATAAGCCAAGGCAATGCTTACCGTCACAAACCCGTCCACTCGCAGAAAAATGCACACCACCAAACTGACGCAGAGAAGGGCTGTTCTTGTCTTGTCTTGTCTTGTTGGACGTTCGTGACCGCCATCCAGACGCACACCTGAGCCAGCACGAACGGAACCGTCTCCATTCCGGACCAACTCCAAAAACCAAGCGAAGGCAGAAGTCCGACGAGCGCAGCCAAAAATAGCGCATACCGCGCACCGATGCGCGCATAGGCGAAGCGATACATCAGCACAGTCAGAAGACAAGCGCAAGCAGCGTTAAGCGTTACGCTCCAGAAATAAATCGCGGTGGGAGAGACGAAGAAAAAGCCAACCGCAATAAAAATACCATAAAGCGGCGCGGAACAACCCAAGACCCGGTCCCAGTCCGCACCCACGTTGTATTGAAATCCGTAGTTGATCCAGTCCCAGTAGATCACCGCCCTGTAGAGATTCCTTGAGTAGCGGTAGGTGATGTATGCGTCGTCGAGGCCCGGCGCAAATCGGAGGACAAAGACGCAGGCCCACACTATTGGCGCCAGAACGCACGCTCCGAGAATGAGAAAGCGAATTCGTGACTGTGGCAATAGCGCGCCCCTATTCAAAGTCGGGATATCCATTTTCTTGGTTGCCGAATGCATTTGTGGATATAAAAACTTCTAACAAAAAAACCAAATACACCAATCCGACTTT
>BTUX01000202.1:0-8824 GCA_045863315.1 Candidatus Hydrogenedentota bacterium
GAGAAATGCTCAGGAGATAGCATAGAAGTCAATCGGGTGAGGATTTTTCACACCAACAGCCCGTTTTCCCTGTCGCTGCATAAAGGTATCTGCCGCACGAAGTTGTATCCTTCATCGCCCGCGGGTGTGAAAAATCCGGGCTAGCGCATCGTAGAAACGGTGTGTTTGGGGTTGGCGCCGAATCCGGCGGAAGGATGCGGTCCGAAGTGTCGGTGGGCGCAAAACCCCTGTTCAGTCCTCCCCGCTCCATGGACGACGTCGTATGGTGTCAATCCGAATGCCCTACCGTGTCATTCCGAACGGCAGTGAGGAATCCGGGTCGACAGGGACTCCATCCCGAAGGAGAGACCTAGGTTCTATCGATAGTTAAGTCGCTGGAAAACAGGCCAACCGCGACGCGAATGCAAACTACTTGAGATACCGATCGAACAGTTCCGCCATTTGTGCGCAATTGGCCGCGAGGTCGTGTTGGGCTAGGACTTTTTCCCGGGCTTTCCGTCCCATCTGCGATCGTAATTCGGGACTGGTCAGCAAAGTCTCCAAGCGGCCCGCGAGTCCCTCGATGTCGGACGCTGCGACCAGGAATCCGTTCTCGCCGTTGTCGATAAGTTCCGGATGCCCCGTAATCGCCGTGGTGACGCAAGGGATCCCTTTGCCCATCGCTTCCATCAGCACCACGGGCAGTCCCTCGGCAAAGCTCGCCAGGGCGAAAACGTCCGCCCGATTGTAGTAGGTATGGATTTCTCCCTGCCCGACGGGGCCGGTGAACGTCACGGCATCGGCAATCCCAAGCCGATGCGCGTCTCCCACGAGCGAATCGCGGTCCGGTCCGCCTCCGACAAGCGTCAGATGAAACGGAACACCCCGGTCTCGCAGTCGTTTGCACGCATTCAACAGTACATGCTGGCCTTTGGCCGGCACCAAACGCCCTATGCACAGGATTTCCGTTGTCCGGTTCTCCGGCTCCGGTCGCGGCGCAAACGACTCGATGTCGATACCGCAGCGGACGATGTGGCACTTGTCCCATTTCTGCGGTTCGAGGACTCGCATCACTTGGCTGCGGCAGTAATGGCTGATGCACCGGACAAAAGTCGCGTTCCGGACTTTCTCCGGGATCAGGTCCGAGTGGATGTTATAAAATTCGTCCGGGCCGTGCATGCTGAGGCTGTAGCTTAGGTATCCGCCCGACGCGGCAATCATCGCCACCGTCGCCGCTGGGTTGGCGAAGTGAACATGCACGTGCCGGATCCCTTCTCTACGGATCCATGCAGCCAGAATGCCGGCCTCGGCGAAATAGGCGATTGCCTTGAACAGGTCGAGGGGACCACTCCACCACAAGGACAGGGCGTTGAAGAACATGCGTATGTATGACGGCAAGGTGCTCAACTTGAGCGCGATGTGGATACCCAGCGCCCTAAACGGATTGGTCGTCTTGATATACAAGGTCTGGCTCGCCTCGGCCTGCTCCTCGGGAGTCATGATCGAGATATCGCCGGGTTGTCGGATGGACGCCGTCCTGACGCTAAACCCTTGGGCCCGAAGCGATTGGATTTCGCGAAAGATGAAGGTATGGGAAATTGCGGGGTACTCGCTGGCCAGATACGCAATCGGCTGACGGATCATCGCTGGTCTGCTCCGCTCCCCTGACGTTCCTCCCGACGCGGCATTGTAACACACAAAGCTATAACGTTATGGGAATAATGCTGGACGAATGGTATACTTTCTCATGGTTGTAAATTGAACCCCTGTGCCTGGCCTCAACGGTGATGGAACCATGATCGTCTTTGACTGTCCCAATTGCGGCAATGCGATCAGCGTGGATCCCGACCACGTCGGTCGCAGCGCATGGTGCAAGAAGTGCAGGCGAATCTGCACGGTGCCGCAAGGCGAGGCGACGATCAGCGGTCAACCGGCCTCCGAAGGACTCGAGGACGCGTCGCGTCCGGTTACCATCGTCGGCCCGGCAGCTCGTGCGACCGTTCCGCCGCCTGTGCCGATCCAACTGAACCGTTCCAACCCCCAATTGGCCGAATTGCGACAAGAGCAGGGGCCGCCCCCCTCGCGCTCGCCGATATCCCCCGAGCGCATCACAGCGCAGACCAACGAGATCGTCCAACTGCTCCGGGAAAGCGCCTCCGAGATTTCGAGGCTGGTCGGCGAACTCGCCGCGTACAAGGAAGACAACGCTTCCCTGCGTAAACTGCTCGCCGAGCAGTCCGAGCGAGAAGAGGCCGCGGAAGCGGCTATTGCCGATTACAAGAGGCAGATTGCCGAGGCGTATGCCCGTGTTGAAGCCTCGGAGTCCAGCATTCAGAAGCTTCGCGCCGAACTCGACTCGAAGGCGAGCGAGTCCCGGTCCGTGTCGGGAGAAGTCGAAGCCTTGCGCGAGCGCGAGCGGGAACTCGCGGAAGAAGTCGAGAAACTCCGCACCCAACTTCAGGCCGCCGCCGGAAATGAAGACGCGCGGCAGGCCCTCGAAGAGCGCGAACTGGAGTTGCGCGCGTCCGCCGAAGCGCGCGAAGCGCTCCAGCGCGAACTCGAGGAGTTGCGGGCCGCGGCCGCCTCTCGCGATTCTGAAGTCCAGCGATTGACTGCGGAATTGGATAACGCCCGCGCACAGGAACGCGAATGGAACGAACTTAGGGCGGCACGAGACGAGCTCGCCGCCGCGCTCAAACAAAGCGAGCGGCGCACCAGCACGATCGAGCAAGAGTTGCGGTCGGTTCGCGAGCAGGTAGTCGATAAAGAATCCGCCCTCGCGTCGCTTGCGGCAGACCTGGATGGGGAACGGGCCCGGAACGAAGCGAACATCGCGCGTATCGCCGAACTGGAAGCGCTAGTCTCGCAGTCCGCTGGTCGAGACCGCCTGGTGGTCACACTCGAAGAAACCCGCAAGCAGTTGGCCGAGGCCACAGAGCGCGCCTGGGCGCTGCATCACGGCCTGGAACGCGCCGGTGTCAAACTCAAGAATAAGGAAGCCGCCGTCGAACGCCTGACCGCGGAGCTGGCGGAGGCCCGCGAGAACGAGAGCAAGCGCGCCGCCGAGGTACAGGACTTGGCCGCGCGACTGGAGGAGATGTCCCGCCAGGCCGCAACCGCGGCCAACGAAACCGAATCGGAGCGCGCAGGCCGCGACGCGTTGTTGGCCGGCTTCGAGGAGGCGCAACAGGCACTCGAGGCGGCCCAAGCCTCGTTGGCGGACTACGAAGCGAGAAACCGCGCCCTCGAACGCCGAGTGCAAGAAATCAATAAGGCACTGCGGGACCGCGAAGAGGTCGTGGCGCGGCTCGAGCGCGAAGCAAAGGACCTGCGCGCGAGTGCCGGCGAACACGGCATAGTCATTCAAGGGCTTCAATCCACGCTCGAATCGCACCGGCGCAATGAATCCATGCTTCAGGCGCAGGCCGGTGAAAGAGCGGCCGAGATCGAAGCCCTCAAACAACAGGTGGAGGCCCTCACGCGCACCGAGCGCGAGTTGCGGACCGCCCTGGAAGACCGGACCCGGGAGGTCGAGCGGCTTGCCGCAAAACTTCAGGCCATGTCCTCCGGGGCGGAAGCGGGCGCCCAGCAGGCCCAGCGTCTTTCCGCGCAACTGGAGGACGCAGCGCGCCGGGAAAACGAACTGCGAACCGCGCTGACGGACCGCATGCGTGAACTGGAACGCGTGTCGACCCAGGTCGGCGCCGCGTCTCAGGCCGAGAAACAGTTGCGCGCCCTCGTTTCTGAACGCGACGCCGCGATCGAAAGCCTTCGGCACGAATTGGCCGAACGGGAGGCGCGCATCTCCGAAGTCGAAGGGGAAGTCCAACGCTTGAAAGAAGCGGCCGGTATTTCGGCCCAGACGGAGAGCGAATTGCGGGCGGCCCTCGATGAGAAGACGCGCGAATTCGAGAAGGCGGTATCCGAACGCGACGCCGCGCTCGAAAACCTTCGGCATGAATTGGCGGAGCGGGAAACGCGCGTGACCGAGCTCGAGTCGGAAGGCCGGCGCCTGTCGGAGTCCCTTGCGATCTCGGCGAAAACCGAGACCGAACTTCGTGCGGCCCTGGATGAGCGCGTTCGGGAAGCGGAGAGTAATGCAGCCGAGCTTGAGCGCTGGCGGCGCCAGGCAGAGGCCGGCGCGCTGGAAAGGAAGCAACTGCTGGACGAGCGCGCGGGCATGGAACGGACTATTGCAGAACTTCAAGCCCAGCGCGATGCCGGGCAGCGCGAGTTGGCGGCTCTGCATGAGTCGCTTGCCGAATCGCAACGACAAGGCGACAACGCAGGAAGCGCATTTATGCAGCAGGCGGCGGAACTCACAACGCTGCATGCGGCCTTGCAGGAACGTGATGAAGCGATTCTACGGCTGAACGGTGAACTTGCAGAGGTCCGCCGCGCGGCCGAGGATGCCGCGGCCCACGCCGCGCAAGGCGAGCAGGATCTCGAGTCAGTACGGGCGGAAACCGCGGAGCTGCGCGCCGCCGTGGAGACCACCCGGCAGGAGCGTGACGAAGCGCTGGCGCGGGCGTCAGGCCTGGACGCGGAGACGCGGCGATTGACGGACGAATTGGAGGAGGCCCGCCGGCAGGCGGCGCAGAACGCGCAGGAAGTCGAACGGCTGACGAGCGCGCTGAACGATTTGAAAACCCGAGGCGCTGTCTCGGAGACGCGCGAAGCCTTCGCGCTCCACCACTCCTTGTCCGACGGGACAGACGAATTATGGAAGCGTGGTGATCGCGTTGATTCCTATATGGAGGGCGTCCCGTCGAATTCCGGTCAGGAACCCGGCGCGAACGGCATGCAGGACGAACAAAAGATGCTCGTCGATGCGCTGCTGCGGTTTCTGGGCCGCCGATGACCGCGTCATGATGTCAGAAATGCATTGCGAGAGTTCCGTATGCAGCGTTTGATGGTCCTTTGCGTATGCGGCGAGCGGATCCAGGTGCCGCGATCGGCTCTGGGCAAGACCGGCCTGTGCCCGGCCTGCGGCCGTTCCATTGTGATTACGGCGGAGTCCGCCATGCCGATGCGTTCGCCCGCGCAACCCCGGACCGCTCCGACCGGTTCGATTTGGACCGGTCCGTCGCAAGCGCAGCCCGCTTCCGCCCTCCCGGCGCCTACCACGGAAGACGACGAAAAGCGCCGCTTTGCCGAGGCGGTCGATCTCTACTTTGCGCGCCGATATTCGGAAGCCCTGGCCATCTTCAATGCGCTTGGCTCGAAACGCCCGGACAATCCCGATGTTCAAATGGGACAATCGATCTGCCTTAACGCTTTGCGTTCCGCGCCGCCGCTCGGCCTCGAGTACCACGGGGCCGCCGGTCAACTCCCCTCGCCGAACGCCCTCGTTCAATCCCAATCCCGCGCGCAAACCGTATTGAATGGGCCGGCCCCGGACCTGAACGAGGACGTGTTCAAGCGCTTCCTTATGAACAAAATGCTCTACGGCGCGACGGACGACGTGCAAATGCGCGCCGCGGAACTGGCGGCGCGAATGTTTGGTTATCTCGACGGCGGCAAGTCGGAGCCGGGCAAGGCTTCGAACATCGAAGAACTGTTCGATCGGGGCGAGGGCGACCGCGACAGTGCGCGGCCCACGCCGATGCGCCGCGTAGTGCCCGGCGATGACGCCGAGCCGTGATGCGTCCGTGCCCGCCGTGTTCCGTGCATGAGTCCCGACCTCTGCATCGCCCTTGATCTCAGTTGCGCTGCCGAACGCCCCGTAACCGGCATCGGCTACGCAGCCATTTACCAGATGCGCGCACTGTTCGCCCGAGACGACGGATTCCGGTTCAAGATAGTGGCGACGGGGGACCGGCAAGGAGCGGAAGTCTTGCGCCGCGAACTGCAAATCCAGCGGGCGATCGTGCTGCCGTATGCGCGACTTGCCAAATACCACCTGTGGACAAAGTTGTCCTGGCCGCCCATCGAATGGGTCTGCGGTCCCGCACATATCGTCCACAACCTGGGACACCAGACTCCCGCCGCCCGCCGGGCCCGCCGGCTGGTCACCATTCACGACCTCTCGGTGTTTCGCTGTCCCGACACCCACACCCCCCGCAATGTCAAGGTCCAAACGACCCTGATTCGCCAATGCGGACGGGAAGCGGACGCGATCGTCGCGGTGTCCCAAAGTTGCAAGGACGATCTAGTCGACATTCTGGGCGTCGCCGAAGACCGGGTGCGCGTCGTTCCCAACGGCGTGCATATAGAGGAGTTCGACGTGCCGTTTGACGAACACCGGCTTGCCGATCTCAAGTCCCGCCTCGGCATACAACACGAGTACTTCATACACCTCGGTACATTGGAACCCCGAAAAAATTTGGGCCGCCTGCTGGATGCATACGACCGTATGCGCGCCCGGCGCGGGGACTCGCCGCAGTTGGTGCTCGTCGGTGCCGTCGGTTGGAAAAGTCACGATATCGTCCGGCGTGCCGCGGAACTGGCGCCCTTCGTCATTCATGCGGGTTATTTGCCGCGCCACGATGCCGTGCTCCTGCTGCGCGGCGCGCGCGCCTGCATCTATCCGTCGTTGTACGAGGGCTTCGGATTGCCTGTGTTGGAAGCCATGGCCGCGCGTACGCCTGTCGTGACCAGCAGCGTGTCGTCGCTTCCCGAAGTCGCGGGGGACTCGGCACTCTATGTCGACCCTGAAAGCATCGATTCCATAGCCGACGGCATGGATCGTGTCCTGTACGACACGTCCGCCGCACAGGCGCGGGCCATGTCCGGGCGGGCACGGGCCGAATCCATGAGTTGGGACCGAAGCGCCGCCGCATTGGCCAAGCTGTATCGTGAAGTGGTATGATGGCATCCAATCCAGCTCTTGCCGGAAGTCCAATCCGCGGGGAATAGTCGAGCGTTGCTCGCGGGTTTTGCCTGAGAAGAGGTGGCTTGCGTCCTCTTCCAGCGTCTTCCATAGCGTGCGGAGCGAGCACTTCCCCTCAATAACAACCGGATTGAACGATGACTGCTGTCAATACCATGCAATGGGCCAAATTGAATCCGCCGCCCGAGGCGGCCGACGTGTTGGAGCACTGCCGGAGTGTGACGATCCCGCAGACCGTCGGCGATCTCATCGATCTGGCGTGCGGAGGCCCCGGCGCCGAGTACTTCGAGGTGGCTTACCAGGTGCCCGGCAAGGGCCGCATTGTCGAGGCCGCTGTGGCGCGCGTGCGGAACGGCGTGTGCGCGAACTATCCCGAGGCGTACATGCGACGGCGCGACCCCGAGAGCATGGTGCTCGGCGACGACCTGCCGACCGACAAGATCACCTTCCGGCAACGCTTCGGATATGAATTCGACGAGGTCCGGAATGACACCTTCGTCTGGTTGAAACACCAGAACCTCGCCACGTTCGGGTTCCATGCGGGCGCCCCTGGCCTTGGGATGGACGCCATGGTCATCGCGCCGGCGAATGCGGGTTTCTTCGCGTTTGGACTTGCCTTGTTGCAAGGCATGACACCCCTCGACGAACTGCCCCCGAATTTCAAACCGCGGCTGGTGATCTATGTTGCGCCGCCGTTCCGCCACACCCATTTTGAGGGACAGCAAATCGTGGTCCACAACCGCGGGCAAGCGCTGCACGAAATCTTTTCCTACAACCTCTACCCGGGACCGAGCGCGAAAAAAGGTGTATACGGAAGTCTGCTCGCCCTGGGCGAACGCGAGGGATGGGTCACCGCGCACTGCTCGACCGCGCAGGTCGTCACCCCCTACGACAATATCGTGACGATCATGCACGAAGGCGCCAGCGGCGGCGGCAAGAGCGAGATGCTCGAACACGCGCACCGCGAAAACGACGGCCGCCTCGTCCTCGGCCGGAACACGGTCACCGGCGAAACGCGTTATCTCGCCATCCCCCGTGGCTGCGAGATTCGGCCGGTCACCGACGACATGGCCCTCTGCCACCCCTCGCTTCAACGCGGAGACGGCAAGCTGCGTTTGATCGACGCCGAAAGCGCCTGGTTCGTCCGCGTCAACCACATCCGCGAATATGCCACCGATCCGCAACTCGAACGGCTCACCGCCCAGCCCCCCGAACCGTTGCTCTTCCTCAACATCGACACGGTTCCCGGCGGACGCTCGCTCATTTGGGAGCACATCGAGGACGCCCCCGGCGAACCCTGCCCCAACCCGCGCGTGATCGTTCCGCGACGTATCATCCCCAACGTCGTGGAGGGTCCCGTCACCGTGGACATCCGTAGTCTCGGCGTGCGCACGCCCCCATGCACGCGCGAACACCCAAGCTACGGCATCATCGGCCTGTTCCACCTGCTCCCGCCCGCGCTTGCATGGTTGTGGCGCCTCGTCGCGCCCCGGGGCTACGCAAACCCCAGCATTGTCGACACCGAAGGCATGACCAGCGAAGGCGTCGGCTCGTATTGGCCCTTCGCCACCGGACGACAGGTGGACCATGCCAACCTCCTGCTGACTCAAGTGGCGTCGACCCCTGCCACCCTGTACATCCTCTGCCCAAATCAGCACGTGGGCTGCTGGTACACCAGTTTCATGCCGCAATGGGTCGCCCGCGAATACCTCGCCCGTCGCGGGATGGCCAAGTTCCGCTCGCACCAGATTCGCCCCGCGCGTTCGCCTCTCCTCGGCTACGCGCTCCACGACCTCACCGTCGAAGGCGCCACCATTCCCCGGTGGTTTCTCCAAGTCCACACGCAGCCGGAAGTCGGCGACGAGGGCTACGACGAAGGCGCCGCCATCCTCCAGCGGTTTTTCGACAAGTACCTGCGGGATTACCTCGTTGAGGACTTGAATCCCCTCGGCCGCCAGATTATCGGCTGCTGCCTCGACGGCGGCAGCGTGCAGGATTACGAGTCCTTCCTGC
>BTUX01000203.1:0-8790 GCA_045863315.1 Candidatus Hydrogenedentota bacterium
TCTTCTTCGAGCGCAACATCGTGTACTTCGACAACGAAACGTTGCTGGGCAGCACGTGGAAGAACGGGAACTTCCGGCTCGATTCCAACTGCTATTGGAACCCCAACCGGACGGACTTTACGTTTGCCGGCAAGACATTCGCGGAATGGCAGGCGTCGGGACAGGACACGCACTCCATCATTGAGGACCCGAAATTCGAGAACGCCGGGGCGCGCGACTTCCGGCTTCTTCCCGATTCGCCCGCAATCGCCAAGCTCGGATTCAAACCTATCGACATCTCAGGCGCGGGCCTCTACGGCGACGCGGAATGGGTGAACGCGCCCAAACAACTCAAACGCGAACGCTACGGTCCGCCGGCGGAATAGCGGTCTCCGCCACGCCGACGAAGGCGCGGCTTATTTGTTTTCGATAGGCGCTTGCGCCTTCTGCGCGTCGTCGGCGGTCATGACCTGGCTGAAATTCGGCTCGGTCATGGCCGGGCCTTCGCCCATTACCCACTTCGCCGCGTCGATGACGGTCTTCTGAAACGTGGGGTTCGTCCACACGTCCTCGCGGTGGCCCATGGCATTATAGTACACCCGTCCCTGGCCGTATTGGCTACACCACACGATCGGGTACGCGGGAATATCGTACATTGCCTGTCTGCCGCGCTCATCCCCCGGGTCGAGCATCGCCAAGACGTGCATCGACTTCGTATTGAAATTCCGGAACAGATACCACTCGTCGAACACGCGCCAATCCGCCGGAAAACTCGCCATCGCCGGATGTTTGGGATCGACCACCCTCAAAATGCCCTCGAACTGTTTGCCGTGCGTTCGGAACTCCCCGCCGATCATCTCGACGTACGGCGTTGGCGGCTGGCCCTCAGGCGTATGGAATGAATCCGTCGCACAGTGAAAGCCCATGAATCCCCCGCCGTTCCGAATCCACTCCAGCAACTCGGCCTGACCGTTCGGCCCCATCGGGGGCTGCTGGTCCGTGCCGGGCTGCGTCAGGTCGGCCGTCGTGTAGAAAATGACCAGCCGGTACTTCTTCAAGTTCTCCGCATTGATGAGGCTCGCGTCCTTGGTGCACAAAATATCGACACCAAGCTGCGGCGTGAGTTCCTTAAAAACCCGATCAACGTGACTGACCTTGTTCTCGTCCCACTTGATGCAGCTATGTTCATATCCCGCCGACTTGCTTAGAAAGATGGCGGTCTCCTCGTCGACCGCGAGACGGGCGCAACCGGTAGCCGCCAACCACGCGGCGCACAACAAACCGATAGTTCTCATGACACGTTTTCCCCACGTAATTCCGCGTTTCATCGCACGGGAGTTAGCGTAGACAGCACGGATTTCCCATGTCAAGGAATGGCCCCACGCTGTTTACCCACGTCATTCGTCTGGATGTCCGCCCGAAGCAAGAGGGGACCGAGTACGGTCGACCATTGAATACGGCTGATCCACGAAACGCCCCGACTTACACGGTCGATCCACTCCCGATTCTGCGCGGCGGCCGACCTCGGTTGTTCACGGAACGGGCATCGTCCGCGCCACATCCGCCTACCGCCGCGGATTCAACAGCGTCCATCATAGTTGGGATGCGGGGCGGTTCGGGGGGACGTGTACGGCCCGATTCGACCCCGCGAACACCCACAAACCCAAAGGTAGAAGCATTTGTCTCAAACCTGCGGAAGTGACAAAAACCGTCGCTTCCGTACTTTTGTGTCACGGATTTTCGTCGTTTTGGCTGGGCTTGGAGTGTGCGAGAATCGCATAACCCAAGCGATGTCAGGATATTGCCGGGCATTCAGCGGGATTGGCACGGATTGTGCGCTGATTTCGGCGTCTGCGGAGCGCGGACAGAGGCCGCAAGAGCCCGGTGGCGCACCGAACTGTAGGAGGTTTTCGATGAAAAGGCAGTCCGGCTTCACGCTGATCGAACTGATGATAGTTGTGGGCATCATCACTATCATCGCGGCGATAGCAATTCCAAACCTGCTGCGCTCGAGAATGAGCGCAAACGAGGCGAGTGCATCCGGCGCGATGCGCACGATCTCGACGGGCCAAACCGCGTTCCAAACCGCAGCATTCGTCGACGTGGACGGCGACGGCATGGGCGACTACGGGACGCTCGCGCAACTTGCGAATCCCGACGGCGCCGGCGTAACACCGCCGTTTATCGATTCCGTGCTCGGCGCGGGCACCAAGGAAGGATATGTCTTTGTCGTGGCCGTGACCGCGGGAGGCCCGGCCGTCACGCCGGCCTACACCTGCACCGCCACGCCCACCACCCTCGGCCGCACCGGCTACCGCCAATACTTCGTGGACGAGTCCGGAGTCATCCGATTTACATCAGACGGGAGCGCAGTCTCCGTGGCATCGCCCCCGCTCAATTAGATCTTCTCCCACACCCACCCCACCGCACCAGACGACCGGCGGCCTTGGCTCCTTCTCGCCGGTCGTCGCCTCTTTTTGGGGCGGGATTATGCTTGTACGTCTCGAAGCGTACCGCGCACGATTCGTCCTACCGTCAACCATGCCGGATGCGCTGTAGGACCTTCCCACAGGTGGCGCGACGGGACGTTTGACAGTATGATGGTGCGAAGTGATGGCGGCATAGGTGAAGGTGTTGGGCTGTGTTTGCGCTAAGTGACAAACCGCTGGATGCGGCCGGGCTCAAGCAAGGGTTGGCCCGCCCGGACGCGGGCGCCTGCGTGACGTTCGAGGGGTGGGTGCGGGACCACAACGAGGGGCAGCGGGTGACCCGGCTCGAGTACGAGGCATACGATGCGGTCGCCCGTAAGGAAGGCGGGACGATCGTCAGTGAAGCGCGGCAACGGTTCGACGTATACGACGTGCACTGCGCGCACCGCGTGGGGACGCTCGAGATCGGCGATTTGGCGGTCTGGGTCGGGGTCACGGCGGCGCATCGCGACGACGCGTTCCGCGCCGCCCGCTACGTCATAGACGAAGTGAAGGCCCGCGTGCCCATCTGGAAAAAAGAACACTATGTCGACGGAGATTCGGGTTGGGTGAACTGCGAGGCGCGCCCGGGAGAACGCGGCACGACCGGCGGCGGGTCCCAGTCCCCCGCCGATGAGGTCGCGCTGGGCTCCAAGGAGGCGTTCCGTCCCGTCAAACATTCGTAGCGGCGCGGTCGAGTTAACGCAGGGTCCGACGAGGGCGCGATTAAACGGTGTCGCGGCACAGGGAAAGCCGTGTGATTGACAAGGAGCACAGGATGGGCAGGACTCGGAGCGGCCGGCTAACTCGGCGGTCGTTCCTGAGGCAATCCGCCTCCGGCATTATTGCGGCGGGCACGGGACTTGGCAGCCGTCCCTACCATACGGACCACCCGGGACGGAACGTCAAGTACGATGAGCGCCCCGCGAATGTCGTGCTCCTCATGTCGGACCAGCACAATCCGTTTTACACCTCGATCATGGGTCACCCCCTGGTGCAGACGCCGAACCTGGAGCGGCTGGCGGCACGCGGAACCGTGTTCGAAAACACGTACTGTCCTTCGCCCTTATGCATGCCGTGCCGGAGCGCGTTCATGTCGGGGAGGCGCGTGCACGACATCCAGTGCTACAACAACTGCAACGTGTTCCCGTTCGATTATCCCACGTACGGGCAGGCGCTGCGAGACGCCGGCGTGCATTCCGTCCACATCGGCAAGACCGATGTGTTTCGCCCCGGCGAGGAACTGGGCTTCTCGGAACTGATCAAACCCGGCGATCGTAAACCGCCGGGCGACACCTTTTCCCGTCGCAACCCGCTGGCCATCCGTACCGGCGCCGCACGTCGCGCGAACGGCTGGGGTCCGGCCGAAGACAATCCGTTCGCCCGTGACGAGGAGAAGGTGGACGCGGCGATCGAGTGGCTCGGCACGACGGCTAAGACCATCGAATCGCCGTGGGTGCTTGTCGTTCAAGTGGTCAAACCGCATTTCCCCTTGCGAACGACTCCCGACCTGTGGGAGTTGTATAAGGGTGGAGATGACTTGCCGAAACATGGCGGCGACGCGGCGTCGGCGAACCATCCCTACGCCTTGGATCTACGCGCGCACTTCGAGACCGACAAATTCACGGACGAGCAGATTCGGGGGTTGCGGCGCGGGTATCTGGGCTGCGTGACGCACGTAGACCGGCAGTTGGGGCGTCTGCTCGATGCGCTCGACCAACACGGACTCACGGACGATACCGTGATCATGTACACTTCGGACCATGGCGAGATGCTGGGCAAATTCGATATGTGGTGGAAAAGCAGCCTGTATGAAGACAGCGCGCGGGTCCCGTTGGTGGCGGCGGGCCGGGGATTCAAGAAAGGGGCGCGGGTGAGGACGCCGGTGGACTTGCACGACGTGCGGGCCGGCGTTTTTCATGCCGTCCGCAAGCGACAGCCTTCGGGTTGGCTCGGCGAAGCGCCCCAGACCTTGACGCGCGACAACGATCGGCGCGTCGTCTTTTCCGAATACCATGGACACGGTGTGCGCTCAAGCGGATACCTCATTCGCAAGGGCGACTGGAAACTGATCTATTGCACGGCGGCGCCGCACCTCTTGTTCAATCTTGCCGAGGACCCGCACGAGTTGAACAATCTGGCGAAAAAACATCCGAAGAAGTTGAGAGAATTGGAGCGGGAGTTGCGTGAGATATGTTCTCCGGAACTGGAGAATGACCGGGCGGAACAATTCATCGAGAAGCAACTTGCCGCCGTACCGCAGGAGTCGATGGCCGTATCGGAGGGATGAAGGCAAGCGCGAGCTGGGAAGGGCCGGGAATTCGGATTCGCCGCATGGCGGCTGTCCTGACCTGGAATCACACTACGATCGAGCACCGGAGGACGCAACGTGGAATCGTATCTGGACGTATGCCGTAGCCATCTGACGCCGCTGACCTTTCTCGAGCGCAGCGGGTTGGTGTATCGCAACAAGACCGCCATCGTGCACGGCCGCAGGCGCTTCACGTACGGTCAGTTCGTCGAGCGCGTATACCGCTGCGCGAGGGCGCTGCGCGAGTTGGGGCTGCAGAAAGGGGACCGAGTCGCGTACCTGAGCGCGAACACGCCGCCGATGATCGAGGGCCATTTTGCGGTGCCCCTGGCGGGCGGCGTGATTGTCTGCCTCAACACGAGGCTGTCCGCCAACGAAATCAAGTACATCCTGAACCACTCGGGCTCGAGCGTCCTGTTTCTCGACACCGAATTCAGCCCGCTGATTCGTCGGATCCGCGGCGAACTCCAAACGGTCCGCCACATCATCCATATTGCGGATCTGCCCGACGGCGAAATGCTCGGTGAAGCGGAGTACGAATCGTTCATTTCAGTCGTGCGGCCTGATCCGGTTCCCTGGGTGCTGGAAGACGAGATGGAGACCATCTCGATCAACTACACGAGCGGCACGACGGGCATGCCGAAAGGCGTGATGTTCTCGCACCGCGGCGCCTATCTGAACGCGATTGGCGTCTGTCTCGAATCCGGGTTCACGTCGGAAGGCTCGTTTTTGTGGACTTTGCCCATGTTTCACTGCAATGGGTGGTGCTTTATTTGGGGCGTGATCGCCATGGGCGGTACGCACGTCTGCATGCGCAAGTTCGAGCCCGAACAGACGTGGAGGCTCCTCAAGGAGCCGGGCGCGACCCACCTGAACGGCGCGCCGGTCGTGCTCATTTCGATGCTGAATCATCCCTTGCGCCCGCACCGTTTGCCGTCGCCGCTGACGGTCACGACCGGCGGCGCGCCCCCTTCCCCGACGCTTATTCAGCATATGGAGGAGATCGGCGCCCGGCTGATCCACATTTACGGCCTGACGGAGACATACGGACCCTATACCGTGTGCGCCCAGCAAGCGGAATGGAAGGCCCTCTTCGACGATCAGAAAGCAAAACTGATGGCGCGGCAGGGCGTCCGGTTCGTGATGGCCGACGGGTTGCGCGTGGTCGACGAGAAGATGAACGACGTGCCACCCGATGGAAACACCATGGGCGAGGTGGTCATGCGCGGCAACCTCGTCATGAAGGGGTATTACAACGAGCCCGAGGCCACCGAGAAAGCTTTCCGGGGAGGCTGGTTTCATAGCGGCGACGTCGCGGTGGTCCATCCCGATGGATACATCGAGCTGCGAGACCGAAGCAAGGACATCATCATCAGCGGCGGCGAGAACATCTCTTCCATTGAAGTCGAGCAGGCCTTGTACCGGCACGACGCCGTGCTCGAATGCGCGGTGGTCGGGGTGCCGCACGAAAAGTGGGGCGAAACCCCCAAGGCATATGTCACGCTGAAGGAAGGCAGGACCGCCACGGAAAAGGAACTCATCGAGTTTTGCCGCGAACAGATCGCGCATTACAAATGCCCGACGTCCATCGAGTTTATCGCGCTGCCGAAAACCAGCACCGGCAAGATCCAAAAATACGTGTTGCGCGAGAAGGAATGGGCCGGCCAGGAAAAACGCATCAAGGGCGCGTAAAGCATCGTCAAAACTCGATGATGACTTCGACAGGCCCTTCCATCACGTCCACAGGGTGCACGATGCCCGATTGGCGCTATGCGTGGCCTCTCTGAGAGGACCTAGCCCGCATTTCTCACCAGTCGCTCCCGTCATCGGGAGCGACTGGTGAGAAATGCGGGCTAGTGACCGGTCCCGCCACGCAAGCTCGAAGTCCACACGTACATGAAGGGTCGGCTCCAGGCAGGCCGACTCATTCACCCCGCCGGACGTTCCGCGGTTTCGGTTTCAGCCCTCTTGGTCCGGCGCCTTTTCGTTCAATGCCTTTTCGACGGCCTGCGCGACTTCTTCTTCCGTCGGTTTCGTCTTGGGCTCGAACCGGGCGATGATCTTGCCGTCGCGGCCGACCAGGAACTTGGTGAAGTTCCACGTAATCTCTCCGCCGGTGGCCGAATTCTTCTCGCTGTCCGTGAGATACGCGTAGAGCGGGTGTTTGTTCTCGCCCTTCACGGGAATCTTGGAAAACAACGGAAAAGTCACTTGGTAGTTCGAGGAACAGAATTCCTTAATCTCTTTTTCCGTCCCCGGCTCCTGACCTCCGAAATCATTGGACGGAAACGCCAGGATCTCGAATCCCTGTCCGCGGTACTTCTCGTACATTGATTCCAGGTCCGCGTACTGGGGCGTCAGCCCGCACTTCGACGCCGTATTGACCACCAGCAGGACCTTGCCCGCATACTTTTCTCCCAGGTTTGTCGGATTGCCGTCTATGTCTTTCATGGTGAAATCCAACACCGAATCTGCCTCCGCCACGGATTCCTCGTGCGCCTGCGCGCCGTCGCTCACGCCGCCTTTCTCGTCCGCATGCGCCCGCGGCATGAGAATGGTGAGGATCGCGGTTGTCAGAATGAGCATTCGAATCCGCATCATGGCATCTCCTTTTCTCGCATGGAACGGACGGATCGGCCCGCCCTTTGCACCAGGGTCCCTATCCTACCATACGCCGACGGCGTGGTGATCCCGCCGCGCCAGGCCGGACCCGCGGGGTTACGCCGCCATTTTGAGGAACCGGGCCGCATTGTTGAACAGGAGGTCCCTCCGGTAGTGCGGACAATCCTCGGTCGCGGCGAGCGTCCTCGCCAGTGCAATGGCGAGCGGATAGAAGGGCCAATCGGACCCGTAACAGATTCGTTCGCGGGCGTACTCGCGAAGGATGGTTTTCATCGAGGGCACGGGCTGACCTGAGATATCGAGCCAGATGCGATCGTCGAACAGTTTCACGAAGTCCAGCGTCTCCCGCCAGCGAGACAAACCTGTGTGCGCCAGCAGCAACCTCAGATTCGGAAACGCCTCGAGCGCCTTGCGGAACCGTTCCGGTTCGGCCTTGCGTCTCAGCCATTCGGGTTCCGCGCCGGTGTATCCACAGTGCGCCAGCACCGGCAGGTCATGGGCGGCGCACCATTCAAAAAGTTTCATCGAGTGCGGATTGTCCGGCGTGATGAACTGAAATTCGGGATGATACTTCAGCGCAGGGGTTCCCCGACGGACAAGCTCCTCGAGGCGCGCCTCCTGCCTCGGTCCCCAACGGTAGGGATGGACTGCCGCGAATGGAATGAACCGGGGGTCGAGTTTCGCTGCGCGCAGGGTCGCCTCCGCGTGGCGCGACGCAATGGGGCCCTCGATCGGCAGGAGACAGGCGTGCGCGTAGTGGAATCGGTCCATCTCATCGGCGAAGTTCGCGGCCGTGTGGGTGGCGCCCATGGGACCCTGCTTGAGCAGCAGCCAGCGGATTTCATTGCCAATTTTGACGGCCTCGTCGGGATACGGGTGCGTATCTACATTCAGCACGTCTTGGTCCCGTTCGTAATCGTAAAAATATACGAGTGGTGGACGAGACCCGTAGTCAATGTCCCTTGCGAGGCCGGCGGAGGACGCCACGTGAGAGTGAATGTCGAACACCCGTGGCACGCCCGCATCGGGCCTGAGCCGGATCCGGCCGTCCTCGTCCTTTTCGAACCACGGCAACCGGTCCAGTTCCGAGAGTCGTCGAATGTCCTGCAAGCTGGTAGACATGTGGGCCCTGCCCATTCTCCGCGGTTGCGCGGGTTCCCTCAATACTTATACACTGTGCGTCCGTGTCCGTCGAACCCTCGCGGCGCGTACCAGAAAGGATCGGCATGTCAACCGCCAGTGGCCCGGCGCCACGCCTGGCCTCGCTCGATCAGTTCCGCGGCTATACGGTCGCCGGCATGTTCCTCGTCAACTTCATCGGCAGCTACACCATGGTGCACGATCTGCTGCGGCACCACAATACGTATTGCAGTTACGCGGACACCATCATGCCCCAGGTCTTTTTCGCGG
>BTUX01000204.1:0-8787 GCA_045863315.1 Candidatus Hydrogenedentota bacterium
AAGAAGTTCGTGTCGGCGCTGGTTGCCGACTTGCTGGCCCACAAGGGAACGTCCCTCGTCCTTGCCGGCGATGCTCAACCTCCGATCGTGCACGCGCTCGCGCACGGAATGAATGCCGCCTTGGGAAATGCAGGCGCTACCGTCTATTACACCGAACCGGTCGAGTCAAACGCGGAAGACCAACTCGAGTCGCTACGCACGCTCGTTCGGGACATGGAAGACGGGAAGGTCGATTCGCTCATCGTCATTGATGTAAACCCGGTATACGATGCGCCCGCGGACCTGAATTTCGCGGCAGCAATGGAGAAGGTCAACCATCGCGTCCACCTCGGGCTTTACGTAGACGAGACGGCGGTGTACTGCCATTGGCATATTCCGATGGCCCACTTCCTGGAGTCATGGGGCGACTGCCGTGCATTTGACGGCACCGTATCGCTCATCCAGCCGCTCATTGCGCCCTTGTATGGCGGCAAGACCGCCACGGAACTGATGGCCGCGATGTCCGGCAAGGGCGGGCTGGCCTACGACATATTACGTGCGCATTGGCAGCAAGTGAAGGGAAGCGCAGGATTCGAGACCTTCTGGCGCGAGTCGCTTGCGAAAGGTTTGATTGAGGGATCGGCTTTCGCCCCCAAAGAGGTCGAGGCGCGCGCCAACGTCTTCTCGCAGCCGCAGCAGTCTTCGGGGCCGGAGCAACTCGAGGTAGCATTCCGACCGGACCCAACCATCGGCGACGGACGCTGGGCCAACAACGGCTGGTTGCAGGAACTGCCCAAGCCCCTCACTCGCATCACGTGGGACAATGCGGTGATCATCTCGTTCAACCTTGCGCAGCAGCGCGGTTTGAACAATTTTGACTATGTCGACGTCACGATTGGGGACCGCAGCGTCCGCGGCCAAGTCTGGATCCAGCCAGGGCACCCTGACGGGGTCATCACCCTGCATCTGGGCTACGGCAGGGAACGCGGAGGAAAAGTGGCGAGCGGCGCCGGATTCAATGCGTATGCCGTTCGAACGTCGAACACGCTGGACTACGCCGTCGGCGCGGAGTTGTCTAGAGTCGGCGCCGGCCCGGAACTGGCGCGCACCGAATTGCATCAAATGCTGCACCAGCATGATCGCCCGCTCGCCCGGGTCGGCACGTTGGCTGAGTACCGCGAGCACCCTGACTTTGCGCAGCACGTTCACGGCGCGCACCATAACCCTGAAATGGACGTGCTGAAACAGATCAAGGACCACGAATACGACGGGTACAAGTGGGGCATGGTGATCGACCTGAATGCATGCACGGGGTGTGGCGCGTGCATCGTGGCGTGCCAGGCCGAAAACAACATTCCGGTCGTCGGCAAGGACCAAGTAGCCCGCGGGCGCGAAATGCACTGGATACGCGTCGATCGGTATTACAAGGGCGATGACCCCTCCGCCGAGCTGGAGGTCGTCCACCAGCCGGTTCCCTGCATGCAATGCGAAAACGCACCCTGTGAAGTGGTTTGCCCGGTAGGTGCGACCCTCCATAGCAAGGAGGGGCTGAACGACATGGTGTACAACCGCTGCGTAGGGACGCGTTATTGTTCGAACAACTGCCCGTACAAGGTACGGCGCTTTAATTTCTTTGAGTACTCCGACATTACAACGCCGAGCAAGCAGATGATGTACAACCCCGACGTGACCGTGCGGCGGCGCGGCGTGATGGAGAAGTGCACATACTGCGTTCAGCGCATCAATCTAGCGCGCATCGAGGCCAAGAAAGAGGGTCGCAAGGTCCGCGACGGCGAAGTCGTGACCGCCTGCCAGTCGGCCTGCCCGGCGGCGGCCATCGTGTTCGGCGATCAGAGCGACCCGGAAAGCCGGGTTTCACGGCAGAAGAAAGACAACCCGCGGAACTACGCGCTGCTGGCCGAACTCAACACGCATCCGCGCACGACCTATCTGGCGAAACTTCGTAACCCGAACCCGGAACTCGAGGCCACAGACAATCATGGCAGTCATTAGTAAACGACTCTCGGACATCGATCCGCAGCCTCCTCTACTCGAGCCGGGCCACGACTACGCCACGCTGACCGACATCGTCAGCGACATTGTGGACGTCAAACCGCAACCCAAGACGTGGTTCGTGCTCTTCGGCTTGTCCTTGATCGGTCTCCTGATTTTCCTGAACGCGGTGGGCTATCTGTTTGCCAAGGGCGTCGGGATCTGGGGTCTCCAGATTCCCGTGGCCTGGGGGTGGGCCATCATCAATTTCGTGTGGTGGATCGGTATCGGTCACGCCGGCACCCTCATCTCGGCAATCCTGCTGCTATTCATGCAGGATTGGCGGACCTCGATTAACAGGTTCGCCGAGGCCATGACCCTGTTCGCCGTGGCCTGCGCGGGGATCTTCCCCTTGATCCACATGGGCCGGCCTTGGCTCTTTTATTTCATTCTGCCCTATCCCACAACGCTCGCCATGTGGCCGCAGTTCCGCAGCCCACTGGTGTGGGACGTGTTTGCGATTTCGACGTACGCACTGGTTTCGTTGTTGTTCTGGTACGTCGGACTTGTACCCGACTTCGCGACAATGCGCGACCGCGCCAAGCACAAGCTGGGACAGTACACCTATGGCATTCTATCGCTGGGATGGAGAGGGTCCGCGAGGCATTGGAGCCGATACGAGATGGCCTACCTGCTTCTCGCGGGTCTGTCGACTCCGCTGGTGGTATCCGTGCACAGCGTGGTGTCGTTCGACTTCTCGGTCGCCATGATTCCGGGGTGGCACACCACCATCTTCCCCCCCTACTTCGTCGCGGGCGCCGTGTACGCCGGTTTCGCGATGGTGTTGATCCTCGCGATTCCCATACGGCGCTTGTACCATCTCGAAGACATTATCACCATGAAACACATCGACAACATGGCCAAGGTCATGTTGGTGACCGGTCTGGTCGTGTTTTACGGCTATCTCGTCGAATGGTTTTTCGCTTGGTACAGCGGCAACATGTACGAGAAGGCCATGATGGAAATGCGGCAGTGGGGCTATTATGCGCCCGCCTATTGGGCCCTGATCGTGTGCAACGGTATTTGCCCGCAGTTCCTATGGTTTAAGCGGGTCCGGAACAGTACCTTGGCGCTCTTCATCATTTCCATCATTGTCAGCATCGGCATGTGGCTCGAACGTTATGTCATCGTCGTGACAAGCCTTGCGCGTGACTATCTGCCCAGTTCCTGGGGCAATTATCACGGCACCCGGTGGGACATTATGACGTATGTCGGCACCATCGGACTGTTCTTGTTCCTTTTCCTTCTGTTCTTGCGGTTCGTGCCGATGATTTCGGCTTTCGAGTTGAAGATGCTCATGGAAAAACAAAAGCACAACGGGAAGGCCCATTAGTCCGGGGACGCACCGCATGCAATCGGCGCACAATACAACTAAAACCAAACCATACGGCCTGATGGCCGAGTTCGACTCGCCGGAATCCGTGGTTGCCGCCGCTCAGAAGGCGTATGATGCGGGTTATCGCAAGATGGACGCGTACAGCCCGTTCCCGGTCCATGGCCTCGACGAGGCGGTCGGATTCCGGAAAAATTACGTGTCCTTGGTCGTGCTGATCGGCGGATTGACCGGCGCCGCGGCGGGTTTTCTTATGCAATATATCGGCATGGTATTGCATTACCCCTATAACGCGGGCGGGAAGCCGTTCGTAAGCTGGCCGATGTTCATTCCCATTACGTTCGAGTTGGGCATTCTATTCGCGGCGTTTTCAGCGGTCATCGGCATGTTTGCCATGAACGGGCTCCCGCTGCCTTACCACCCCGTTTTCAATGTCGCGCGCTTTCGCGAGGCCGCGTCCCGTGATGCGTTCTTCCTTTGCATCGAAAGTACTGACGACCGGTTTGACGAAGCCGAGACCCGCTCGTTCTTGGAAAGCCTAGGCCCCAAGGCCGTTTCCGTGGTAGAGCCTTAGAACTCAGTGAACCATCTATGACCACTACGTCGACATATTCGGTTTCAAAACGTAGCGCATGGGCGCGAGCCGCCCTGGGCCTTGCCGCGGCCGTGATCGCGGCCGGATGCCATCAAGGCATGTGGAACAACGCCCGGATTAAACCTTTCGAGGCGCAAGCGGCAAATCCCCTCTTCGCGACGGGGGCGCTTGCGCTGCCCGCGGGCGTCGTCCCCTTCGAAGCGGCAAACACCGACGAGTTCCTGTATACGGGCAAAATCAACGGCGAGTACGCGACGTCCTTTCCCTTTGAGATCACCAGGGACGTGCTCTTGCGCGGCCGGGAGCGATACAATATCTTTTGCGCCCCCTGCCACAGCCGGATTGGCGACGGCAAGGGCATGATTGTGCAGCGGGAAATGAAGCAGGCGGGCAACTATCATCTGCCGCGCCTCGTCGAGTCCCCTCCCGGGTACTTTTTCGACGTAATGACAAATGGGTTTGGCGTGATGTATGGGTACGCATCGCGCGTTTCGCCCGAAGACCGGTGGGCCATCGCCGCGTACATCCGCGTCCTACAACTAAGTCAAAACGCAACCTTGGCGGACGTGCCCGCGGACGAGCGCGACAAGCTGCTGAATCCGCAGGCGGGGCCGCAGGAGCAAACGAACGAAGCGAGCCATGGAGCACACTGATTCCCACGATCCCCGAATCGCGCGAATTCGCCGCGCCGCGATTCTCTTCGCGATTGCCGGCTGGCTGATTCTCATTTTGGGCGGTTTCATGTCCGGTGGAGGCGGGAAGCAGTTCTTCCAGTCCTACCTGTACGCCTTCCTGTTCTGGAATGGGCTGTCCCTCGGCTGTCTATCCCTTATCATGCTGCATCATCTTGTGGCCGGCCGCTGGGGATTCATGGTGCAGCGCATTGCAGAGGCGGGCGCCAAGAACCTACTTGTCATGGCCGTGCTCTTCGTCCCCATTTTGCTGTTTGGACTTTGGACCATTTACCCGTGGGCGCCCGGCGGCGCGCTTGCTGACAGCGAGCTGGTGCAAAGTAAAGCGGCGTACCTGAATACACGCGGGTGGATGCTTCGCGCCTGCCTCTATTACGCGATCTGGATCGGCCTGATGCTCTTCTTTACGCGTACATCCCTCGCCCAGGACCGATCCGGGGATCCGGCGCTGACCGTCCGCATGAACAAGGCTGCCGGTCCGGGTTTGGTTGCGTACGTCCTAACGGTGACGTTCATGGCCACCGATTGGGCCATGTCCTTGGAACCGGAATGGTTCTCAACAATCTACGGGCCACTCTTCATCGTTTGCCATGGCTTGACGACGTTGGCTTTCTGCATTGTCATGCTGAATGTGGTCGCGGACCGCAAACCACACGCCGATGTCATGTCGGTTGACTACTTCCATCACCTCGGCAGCCTCACGTGCGGTTTCGTCGTGTTGTGGGCGTACATGTCGTTTTCGCAGTACCTGATCATCTGGTCCGGCAATCTGGCCGAAGAAGTGGCATGGTACAAAGCTCGGTCGGGCAACACCCTCGAGGGGGTTGCGGTGATACTGATGGTATTCCATTTCGCATTACCGCTGTTCATCCTGCTCCAGCGCCGGGTCAAGAGGGCGCGCCGGGCCCTGGTTGGCATGGCGTTTTGGATCCTCGCAATTCGGACCGTTGATTTGTACTGGATTATCATCCCCGCATTTCATCCCGGCGTCCTTGGGTTCAATGTCATGGACGCGGCGGCGATGTTCGCGATCGGCGGTCTATGGATGGCCGTTTTCACGTGGAATTTGCAACGGCACCCGCTGCTCCCGCTCCATGACCAGCGCATGCAGGAAGCGCTGGGGCTTAACGGGCACGGACACCACGAGGCGCTTGAGCATGCATAGACAGGACCAGGAACCGATAGTCCTGAAAGAGGGCATCCACGGATACGAGACCAAGGACGTCAAGGAATCCCGGGTCGTCGTCTCGCTCGGGATACTGACCGTGTTCACAGTGTTGTGCGTGGCCGCCGTGACCTCGTTATTCACCCGGTGGGAGTCCAAGCCGAGCAGAGCCGACCGGCCGCCAACGCCGGTCGAACCCGCCCGCGTTCTGCCTCCGCTGCCGCGTCTACAGCCGATTCCGGCTTTGGATCTTGCGCAGTTCCACAAGGACGAAGATGCCGTTTTGAACACATACGGTTGGTTGGATCAAACCGCGGGCGTCGTCCGCATTCCGGTCAATAAAGCGTTGGAATTGGTTGCCCAGCGTGGTCTGCCGTATGGGCGCGACGCGCATGTCCCCGGGACCTCGCAGACACCGGGCGCCACGCCGGCCGTTCCGGCGCCACCGCCGCCGGCGGGAGGGACTCCCTAAATGACGCGCGACATCCGGAAAGTCCGTGGGACCGCAGCGACAAACCTGTTAGCGGCATTAGTCATCAATGCCTCCGTTTTCGCGCAGGTGATGACCGCGCCCGATCCACCACCCGCCAACATCATTCAAAAGTTGAACAATCAAGTGCCGATGGACCTGACCTTCACGGATGAATCCGGCCAGCCGGTGCAACTCAAGGATTTGGCCAAGGGAAAACCGATTGTGCTCGCGCTTGTGTATTACGAGTGCCCGATGCTGTGCGGCGAAATCATGCAGGGGATGTTGAAAGTATTCAACGAACTGCCGTTTACGATTGGGGACGAGTACGTCGTGGTCACGGTAAGCTTCAATCCAGATGAGAAAAGCGACCTTGCCCGGATCAAGAAAAGAAACATGCTCGAGCATTACAAGAGCCCGGATGCGGCCGACGGCTGGCATTTCCTCACCAGCGAAGAAGCGAACGTCCGCGCGTTGGCGGAATCCGTTGGATTTCAATACTCCTATCTGCCGAGCGTGGGCGAGTACGCCCATGCCAGCGGCATCATGGTGCTGACGCCGGAAGGCAAGGTGTCGCGGTATTTTTACGGAATTGAGTATCCGGAACGCGACCTGCGTTTCGGTCTTATCGAAGCAGCCAACGAGCGAATCGGATCGATTGCGGATGAGGTGCTACTTCTGTGCTATCGCTACGACCCCGCATCCGGCAGTTATGGCTTCGTCATTATGGCGGCCCTGCGAATCGCCGGCGCGACGACGGTGGTCGGCCTCGCCCTGCTGGTCGGACTGTTTCTGTGGCAGGAACGTCGCGCCCGTGCGCGCGCCGACCGCGACGGGAACGACAAACACCCGGTCCTGACCCATTGATTCGGATGAACAAGACAGGAACTACAGTGTACGCAACAACGCCCGGCCCCGATGGGCAGCATCAACGCAGAGTGTAGCAACGGAACATGTCAGAAATTCAGTTCATACCCGAGCAAGCCTCGACCATCGCGCCGAGGATGGACCTGCTTTTCTACGGATGGCTCGGACTTAGCGTCTTCTTCTTTCTCGCCGTAACGGTGATGCTGACCTACTTGTCAATCAAGTACCGCAAAGGCGCGAACGTCGACCGGACGCTGGCCTCTCCAGACAATCAAGCGCTCGAACTGACATGGACCATCATTCCGGCCCTGATGGCGATCGCCGTCTTCGCGTGGTCGGCGTACCTCTACGTCGACTTTACGAAGCTACCGACAGGCGCAACTGAGATCCTGGTGACGGGCAAACAGTGGATGTGGAAGATTCAGCACCCCAACGGCAAGCGCGAGATCAACGAACTCCACGTTCCCACGGGGGTGCCCATCAAGTTGACCATGACGTCGGAAGACACGATCCACAGCTTCTTCGTGCCGGCGTTTCGCGTGAAGAAGGACGTCCTGCCGGGCCGGTTCTCGGAGTTGTGGTTCGAGGCCACCAAAGAAGGAAAATACCACCTCTTCTGCGCCGAATACTGCGGCACAGACCACTCCCGCATGATCGGTTCCGTCTACGTGATGTCGCCGGAGAAATACCAGGCTTGGCTGGCGGGGCTCGACACCGGCGTGCCCACGGCGACGGCCGGCGAAAAACTGTTCACCAAATTGGGCTGCGTGACCTGCCATGAGGGCACCACGCCGCGCGGCCCCTCGCTGAAGGGCGTCTACGGCACGGAGCGTCCCCTCCAGGACGGATCGACGGTCGTCGCAGATGAGGAGTATCTGCGCGAGTCGATCCTCAACTCGCAGGCAAAACTGGTGGCCGGGTATCCCCCGCTGATGCCAATGTTCAAGAACCAGATCAAGGAGCAGGACCTGATGACCTTGATCACCTATATCAAGTCGCTCAAAGGCGACAACAAGGGCGGTAGCACGTCATGAGCAGCATTACGACAACCCCCGACGCCATCGCGATGCCAAAAACACACTACGCGAACGTCCGGCACACGGTCGCTTCGTGGCTCCTCACCACGGACCATAAGCGAATCGCCATTCTGTATCTCATCTCGATTTCAATCTTTTTCGCCGTCGGCGGTTTATTCGCGAGCCTGATCCGAATCGAGCTGTTGACGCCCAAAGGCGATTTCATGACGGGCGACGCCTACAACAAAGCGTTTACCCTGCACGGCGTGGTGATGATCTTTTTCTTTCTGATCCCGTCGATTCCCGCGGTATTGGGCAATTTCTGCATCCCGATCATGATCGGCGCGAAGGACCTCGCGTTTCCGAAGATCAATCTCCTGAGTTGGTATCTGTATATCGGAGCGGGCGTCTTTGCAGTGGTCGTTCTGTTGCGCGGCGGGGTCGAGACCGGGTGGACCTTTTACGCCCCATACAGCACCACCTATGCGAAATCGGAAGTCTTTCTGGCCGTGACCGCGGCGTTTCTGGCGGGGTTCTCCTCCATTCTCACGGGGCTGAATTTCATTGTCACGATACACAAGATGCGGGCCCCCGGATTGACCTGGTTCCGCCTGCCGCT
>BTUX01000205.1:0-8636 GCA_045863315.1 Candidatus Hydrogenedentota bacterium
GGCTACGCAGTTACTTCGGCGGGCTGGTCACAACGTGCGGGCTTATGAACGTGGGCGCGCCTTCACTGGACAGCGCTGTGTACGGCACCGGGCTGCATGGACGAATCGGAAACTCGCCGGCGCGGAATGTCAAAGTCTCGCAGGAGTGGCGGGACGGCGAGTACCTCCTCAGTGTCAGTGGGACCATGCGCGAGACGGTTGTGTTTGGCGAAAACCTGACGTTGACCCGCACCGTGTCGACACGGCTCGGCGCGACGTCTTTCACGATTCGAGACATCATTACGAATGAAGGCTTCAATGAGACGCCGTTCCAATTGCTCTACCACTGCAACGTCGGGTGGCCGGCGGTAGATGAGGGCTCAGAATTGATCATTCCGACGCGCTGGGTCGCGCCTCGCGACTCCGAAGCAGCCGAAAGCCAGGAAGATTGGCGAAAGTGTCAGGCCCCCACCCACCGCTATCGAGAGAAAGTGTACTACCATGACGTGGCCCCCGAAGAGGACGGTAGCATCTGCTGCGCTATTGTCAATAACGGCTGGCCGCGCGGCGAGGGATTTGGCGTCTACCTGAAGTACAACAAGAACGAACTGCCGCGTTTTGCCCAGTGGAAACAAATGGGCGAGCAGGATTACGTCGTCGGACTTGAGCCGTGTAATTGCGGTGTCGAGGGGCGACACGTCGATGAATCGCTTGGACTGCTTCATACGCTGCAACCCGGAGAAACACGGACTGTGACGCTCGAGTTCGGCCCCATCACGGAGGAGTCCCAGGTTGATGAATTACGGGCCGCGGCCCAGAAGGCCAACACCCGGTTTGCCTCCAGCTACCGCGAATTTGTCGAGAAGCCGTAAAGGAAACTTTTCGCGCCACGAACAAATCACGATCGAACGTTACCCTACGCCGGACCGCATGCGTCTACAATTTGTTCAGGTTCTTGCCAAGTTTGGTCGGCTTTCGCTACGGGGCTTCGGCTCCTCCTATGACTTTGATTGCGCTCTTAGGGGAAAAGTCCCCGTTTTTCGTGAGGCTCACTGCGTCAATTAAGCGAAATCCTTGCGTGGACTTGTTCGTGATTTTCACTTTGAGCGCTGTTGGCGTGCCGGTCAAGACTAGGGGCTCCGTGCGATCGATTCGATAGTCGTAGTTTCCCGCCGGTAATGAGAGCGACTGTACGATCTTCGCGTCGCCCTTACCCGGATACTCGACGATAACTGAAATCCCGCATTCGCCGACCGCATCGAACGCGCGATGGCCCGCACTCAGGGTCAGTTGGTCCCCCGCGACCAATGACGCGGTTGAAACGTGTTGCAAGAGCCGGCTTTTTTCGTCCGTACCGCCCTTGAATCGAAATGCGTTCTGACCGTGCAGCGCGACGGTCTGGGGCTGGGCGTTGGGCACCCCGAGAACGTTTCTGACGATACGGTCCTTCGACAGTCTTCTGGCAGTCCAGCCGGTGGGCAATAGCGCGTTCGTTTCCTCGAAGCTGCCGTTTACTAACAAGTCCTCGCCAAAGGTGGTACCCACATAAATCGTGACATAGGCAAAAGCCGAGTTCAGTCGGCCGTCATTTACTTGGTAGGTAAACAGGTCGGCCCCGGTGAAACCGGTCGGCGCGATGTAGGTGAGTCCGCCGTCCGCATCGAATGGGATTACTACGCCTTGGACCGTATTCGAAATCGTTTCAACCGCCAGTGAATCGCCGTCGGGATCGTAATCATTGCCCAGAACTCCCGGGTCGGGTTCATTGAGCGCGCCATTTCGGGGGATCCAGTAAACATCTGGCGAGGCGATTGGAGGCCGATTGGATTCCTCAATGACGACTACCGTCACGTTGACAGACGGAGAAACGACTGTCCCATCCGTCGCCTGGTACGAAAACGTGTCGACACCGGTGAAATCCGCATTCGGCTGATACTCGAACGACCCATCGGCGAGAAAATCGGACAGCGTACCGTGCTTGGGGTCGGTCGACGCCGCCACGGCCAAGGGGTCTCCATCGGCGTCGAAGTCATTGGCAAGCACACCCGTTGCAGCGTCGACTTCCAGCGCCCCATTCTTCTTGACGAAATACACGTCCGGCATCGCGATGGGACCCTCGTTCGTACCCGCCAATCCCACACACGGTAGAAGGCTGGTCGCAATGGACACCACCGCAAATAGACTCTTCGGCTTGTAATTCATGACCGACTCCCATTTCGGCCCTTCCTAACACGACTCAGCATCGCGAGAGATTAGAGCTTCATCTGATACCATGCCAGGCACGAGAATTGTTCGCACTCGGACCGGTGTCGCCCACGGTCGTCACCCTTGGTCTGCCGTCCCTATCTCGGTCGTCCGAGTAATGCGCGGCGCTGGGTAAGCGTCTTACTCGCAGCGCTCCGGCTTTTCTGATACAATACATTACACTATAGCTGTGCAGCACCCCTATATATTGCGATATCCTATTCAATTTGTCAATAGATTACTTTCCCGCCCTTAACCCGATTCGCTAACCGGCCTATGTCGCTTTGTGAGGAGGCGAGAACGACGTCGCGTGCCGCTCAATGTCGGTGAGGAGTTCACGCCGCGTTTGCAACTTGACCTCATCGATTTATTGAACGATCAACTCATGGGTTCGTGATACGGACAAGACTGCGAAAAGCTGCGGATTACTTTAGTCTTTTGGCGTCAACCGTCCGATCGTTCGGCCTGCTCGCCGTCCTTCTTCGGTCCCGTCTGTTCCTCGCCCGAACCCGCTGCATTGCGACGACCCTTCTCCTCCACTCGCTCGCGCAGTCCGGCGATAACTTTGGGCACGGCGACTTCGGTCGCCGCATTGCTCGCCCAATTCGGAAGACTGCCGCCGGGATCCGTAAAAACGGTGTAATACACGAGAGAACGGCCGGAGCCGTACGCCCGCACTTCCCACGATCCGTAAGAATCGTTGATATTGCCGCTGCCCGGCTCGTAGGTCCAACTGCTGATGAAGACGGTCGTCCCATCCTTCAATTCCTCGCAGTCCTTCAACACCAGCACGTAATGCCGGTCCCCGATGGGCCAGGGAAAATCCAGCGAAAAGTGGACCCACGATTGCTCACCCTCCTTCTTTCGGACCTCGACCTTTCGGCAATACGGCATGAAGGAGGGGAAGTCGGCATATTCGGTCAAAACGGCGAACACCTCCGTCGGCGGGGCGTCGATCAGCGCCACAGCAGTAGCCTTCTTCACCGACGATTGAGGTACGGCGGACAGTTCGACCAACACTTTGCCTTTCTCGAGCGCGTCGAGTTGTTTCGCACTCAGTCGCTTTCCGTTCCAAGTGAATTCTGCGGTGCGACTCGGGCGTTCGTGTTCGGCAGGCAAAGCACCTTGGGCGTGACCGGCGGCAATCGGGCCACACGCGAACCCGGCGATGCAGGCAAAGAGAACGCCCGACACGCGCCCCCTTCGCGATGCCGCTGCGCAGATCGGACGTGACCAGGCGACTGCAATCATGCTTCACGCTACCACGCCGTGCTTCCCAATCCAACGAAGGGGTAAAGAACATAGAAATATAGATATAGTTTTCTCTTAAACTAGTATTATGCGAATCGAGAATGGAGACCAGAAGGTGAATTCGCTGGGGAAATGGCGTAATGTAATAAGTGGACTTTCAGTTGTCGGCGCAGGACGGGGGCGCGACTCACACGTAACGGAATTGGAGACGCGGTCCGCGCTCGCCTGACCGCGGAGTGACGGATGCCCAAGAAGCACGCATATAACCACGAGGAACTCATCGCCGCCGGGCAGGGAACGCTCATGGGTCCCGATGCCCCCCGTTTGCCGGTTTCGAACATGTTGATGGTCGACCGGATCGTGAACATATCGGAAGACGGGGGACGTTACGGAAAGGGCGAGATTCTGGCGGAACTGGATATTCGTCCGGATCTGTGGTTTTTCTCCTGCCATTTTCCCGGCGATCCCGTGATGCCGGGATGTCTGGGATTGGACGCGTTGTGGCAGCTCGTGGGTTTCTTCCTTGGATGGATCGAGTGCAAAGGAATGGGCCGCGCGCTGGGGGTGAAGGAAGTGAAGTTTCGCGGGCAAATCCTGCCCACGGCGAAGTTGGTCCGGTACCATATTCACATACAACGCGTGCTCAAAGGGAAGTTGACCATGGCAATAGCGGACGGGACGGTGGCCGTGGACGATCGACCTATTTACGCGGCGACCGGGCTGCGTGTAGGCGTTTTTCAGACGGCGGACGGGTTCTGAGAGTTACGCGGAGACCGGGCCTGATAACAAGCACTCCGACGCGAAAAGAAAACCCCGGGACCCTTACCCCCTTGGGTCCCGGGGTATTTCTTTCCCCCTGGCGATACTGGTTGTTCCCCATCGGCGAGGCCCGACTTCTCCGCGCCGGGGCCGGTATCAAAGATGGACACTATCCAAAACGGGGGGTGTTCGCCGGGACTCCCAAATTAATCGGTCTTAGCTGCAAGGCTGTCCTGGTGACAAAGGTGGGATGTGAAGGCTTGGGTGGTGCGAACCGCGAGTGAAAACTTGCAAGGTAGGTGTTTTCAGCCCCACTCGCGATCCTTGCCCCGAGGCGAACTCGTCCCCCCGTCTATGGTCATTCAACTGTGTATAAGACTGTGCACGATTTCCAACGACGCCGGTCTGTCAACAGGCTTCTGTATGTATCGGTACCCTCCTCAACTTGCCGTTGGTCGTCGTGGACACTATCCCCGGCCCCGCAATCGCAACTACCGGTACGCCGGGCAACTCTTCGCGAAGGATTGACAGCGTTTCCCATCCTTCTTGCTTGGGCATCGTCACATCGGTGATGACCAGGTCTGGACGCTCATGGCGGCACAAATCGACCCCCGTTTTCCGCTCCCAGCATCTTCAACTGTGTACCCATCGTCTTCCAGGAAGTGCCGAAACATCATGCGAAGAACCGGCTCGTCGTCGATAATCACGATTCCTGGCACGTTGTCGTCCCCTCGCCGATCGCGTCTCGGCATCAATGCCGGGCTGTAAGTCGACCCTCTCATGCCGCTTCCGCTCAAACCGGTGGTCGGCTCGCACTCCCCCATTCGGGAATCTTCAACTCGCCGTCAGGACCATCCAGACCTGACTGGCCATCACGTCATGATAAGGAGCACAAACCGTGCCACTTGATACGACTGCCCCATGGCAACCGTTAAGCCAAGTGAAGACAGAAACTTAGAAATTGAAGGAAACGGGATACACGTATTCGCAAGATGGAACTCGTTGCGCAGGATTACAGTTCTGTTCAGTACAGCACTGCGCGAGCCCCGCTTACATAGATGAAGACAATTCGTATGACTGCTCGACGGAGCCCCGGAGGGAAGGGGTGCCCGATGGTCCACGACGTGGAATGGGCATGCGCACGAACGCCTGGCTGCGTCTGCACGCTGGTACGTAGCAAACATTCCTGGAGGGTGGGTGTGATGGACATCCTGTTGGAATTGCTGACTACGGAAAAAGCCAGGTCGTTTGCCATCCGTCCTTTTGACGCAGGTATTGCAGGCGTTCATGAAGGCGAAACGGTTTCTCCAGCCAGAATTCGATGAGGGTGGGCGCGATTCGATATCCGGACCAAAAAGCCGGGCGAGGCACTTTACCAAGGCCGAATTTGACGCCGTATTCGGCGGCGCGCCGTTCCAACTCAAAAAGGCCGGTCAGCGGCGCCGATTGTCTTGAAGCCCATGCACCGATTTGACTCTGGCGATCCCGTGTCGCGAAGTAGGCGTCGGCCTCCTCATCACTCACCAGGGAGGCGACACCCTCGATGCGCACTTGCCTGCCTAAGGGCATCCAATAAAAACATAGTGCCGCCCGGGGGTTATCCGCAAGCTCCGAGGCCTTGCGGCTTCCCAGATTTGTGTAAAACACAAAGCCGCGGTCATCCACTGCCTTGAGCAGCACCATGCGCGAAGAGGGTTTGGCGTCGGGCGTACACGTGGACAGACAAACCGCCGTAGGCTCACGTAGACCACAGTGGTTGGCATCCTCGAGCCATTCCTTGAAAAGATCGATCGGGTTCTCTGCCTTTCGAATCGACATGGGTCCTCCATCCGCAAACACCAAGGCTCAATCACGCCGCGAGAACAACACGCTACGTCAGGGTTGAAAATGCGCACGCACGGGGCGCAAGACTGCTTTCGAGCGGCATCGGCTCACGTCAGTACGGGTTGCTTTGCGCCTGCCGTGACGATGCGCGCCGTGTCGCGGGCAATGATCAGCTCTTCGTTGGTGGGTATAACAAAGACCTTGACGCGCGAAGCGTCGGTCGTGATCTCTCGCTCGTTCGCCGCGTTGCGCCCGGGATCGAGCCGCACCCCAAGGTGGCTTGCATTCTTCAGGATTCGCGCGCGCATGTAGGGATCGTTTTCGCCGATTCCACCCGTGAAGGCAATCGCATCCACACCGTTCAGGGCCATCACGGAACCGCCGACGAACCGCGCGGCGCGGTAAGCGAACATGTCCAGCGCCAATTGGCAGTCGGGATCGCCGGCCTGCGCGAGGGTCTCGATCTCACGAACATCGTGATGGTGGCAGATGCCTTCGAATCCGCTTCGCTTATTTAGGACGTCATCGACCTCGTCGGCGCTCATGCCGAGTTCCTTGATCATGAAAAGTGGAATGTATGGGTCAAGGTCGCCCGGTCGCGTGCCCATGATGACCCCCGCCAGGGGAGTAAGGCCCATGGTCGTGTCGATGGACTTTCCCCCTTTTACGGCGGTGATGCTGCTGCCATTTCCGAGGTGGCAGCTCACGATCCGCGTCTTGGCCGCTGGCTTTTTCAGCAACTTGATGACCTCGTGCGAGACGTAGCGGTGTGAGGTGCCGTGAAATCCGTACTTCCGAATGCCGTACTTCTGGTAATACTCTTCCGGAATTCCATAACGGTACGCCTTCTCGGGGATGCTTCGGTGGAAGGCGGTGTCAAAGACCGCAACCTGCGGCCTGTCCTGAAAAACGAGGGTGCACGCTCGAATTCCGAGCAGCGCAGGCGGATTGTGCAGGGGTGCAAGGCGCGCGCACCGCTCGATGCCCTCCAGGACTTCCTCGTCGATCAACGCCGAGTCCGAGAACTCTTCGCCTCCATGTACGACGCGGTGGCCGATTCCGGCGAGTTCCGAGACGTCCTTGATGATTCCGCACTGCGGGCTCACGAGCAACCGACAGATCATATCGATCGCCGTTTGATGATTCGGAATGCTGAGTTTGCCGGGCTCGCCGAACAGATGCGCGGCGCAGTTCGGCCCCCTCGAGCGCCCACAATGGCATTTGATGTTCGCAGCCGGCGTACCGATGCGTTCGATCACGCCGTGTCCCAATTCGGCCTCAGTCCCGTCGACATCGTAGATCTTGTACTTGACGGACGAGGAACCGCTGTTGATGACCAGAATTCTCACTAGTGACTCCTATTCCATTTCAATCGGTCTCTATGCGGTGTATTGACTCATTCATCTGGGCCTGTACCACCGTGATAGCGATGACCCCCAGGATGTCTTCCCAACCGCATCCGCGCGAAAGGTCGTTGACCGGCATGCGCAACCCCTGAAGGATGGGACCGTACGCACGCGCGCCCCCGAGGCGCTCGACCAGCTTATACGCAATATTGCCCGAATTGAGGTCGGGGAATATCAAGACTCTTGCCTGGCCCCTCAGCGGGCTGGACGGCGCTTTTCGTTTCGCCACCGATTCGACGACGGCGGCATCCACCTGAAGCTCTCCGTCAATTCGCACGGGGGAATCCGGGCCAAAACGTTCGACCGCCTTCGCTTGAGCGATGCGGGTGGCCTCCACCACCTTTTGCGTGAGAGGGCTGTCGGCCGACCCTTTCGTGGAGTACGATAAAAGCGCCACTTTGGGATCGATCCCGAAACGCATCGCAGTAGCCGCGGAGGACAATGCGATTTCCGCGAGTTCGTCCGCGTCCGGATTCTCAACCAAGCCGCAGTCGGCAAACAGATACGTGTGTTCGCCCACCGCCATGAAAAAGAAGGAGGATACGAGGGAGACACCCGGTGCGGTCCGGATGACTTGAAGGGCCGGCCGCAACGTATCCGCGGTCGAATGAATTGCGCCGGCGACGAGCCCGTCCCCTTTTCCGCTTCGAAGCAGCAACATCCCATGCAGGATAGGGTCAAGCACCGCGGCACGGGCCTGGAGCTGAGTGACGCCCTTCGTCTTTCTCATGGCGTAGTAGGTCTCGGCGAATTCGTCCTTCCATGGTGCGTCGTGGGGGTCGATGATGGGGCACTCGCGAGTCTCACTTACTTCAGCGCATTTCTTGCGGACCGTATCCTGCCGGCCAATGAGCGATACATGCGCGATTCCGCGCTGAATCGCTGCCGCGGCAGCTCTCAACGTCCGCTCGTCATCGGCTTCAGGAAGTAGTATCCGTTTGGGTCTTGCGGCGGCCTTCTCGAAGATGGAATCGATAAAATTCATCGGATTAACCGAAAACCTCTACCACAAACCGATGGCATACGCCGAACACCAAGAGTTCGTGTCGCTCATAGGCTCTCCTATGATGGTTTGTCTACTCCGTGACAAACCGGTTCTTTTGTAAGTGACTTGTGTACAAGCAGTTGGTTTCGTATCGTGAGTTTGGCCTGAGCGGAGGATAGGGCGACGCA
>BTUX01000206.1:0-8562 GCA_045863315.1 Candidatus Hydrogenedentota bacterium
CGGCAAGGCCGCAACGACGATTTCGACATCGCTGCGGGATTGAAACGCGCGAGCAACGCTAACGAGGTGCGACGTAATGCCTCCCATGTAGGGACTCTCGGCGAGATGAAGCACGCGAGCGGACATGTTTGACAATCTGACCTTCTTCCAAACACGAGAATAGCGATTACGTCCTTCCGCGGCAATCGCGTTCTTCGCGCGTCTCTCGACTCCTGCAAGGCACATTCCTCAACGCGAGGGATTGGGCGGTCGGCGCCTGCGTCGTTCTTTTCGCCAAACCGTCTTCATCGCCCCCCGCCTTGTTCCGTCGCGCTTCGAAACACTAGACTTGCCCCATTCGCCAAGAAACGAGGGAAAGCCCGCCATGAGATCCGCCTCGTGTTTCGTTTTGCTGCCGGGCCTGGCGCTGATTCTCGCGGGCTGCGCCACGACGCACACCGAAAGCCCGCACAGGCCGGCGCCCCTTGACTGCCCCACAGGCCAATCGACCCCAGACGGTTCGCTGGTTTGGTTCAGCGCACTCGATATCGGCGTCTAGGTTCAAGGTTGGAAGGAGGGCTTAAGGCACCCCTATGACCGCTTTCCCGCGCCCGCCGAGGGCGTTGTACCGGACGCGGTGAGGGATCTCTCACGTCGCTCCGCAGGGCTCTCCGTGCGCTTCGTCACCGACTCGCCGACCCTAGCGGCGCGATGGACCCTGCGATTCAACACGCTCGCCCTGAAACACATGCCGGCGACGGGCTTAAGCGGGATCGACCTCTACGCGAGGCCCGGCGCTTCATGGGGCTGGGTCGGCGTCGGTATTCCGGAGAAGGTTGACGGCAACGAGGCGACGCTCGTGAACGGAGCACCCTCGGGGGCACACGAATACATGCTCTATTTCCCGCTTTACAATGGAGTGGAATCCGTCGAAATCGGCGTCAAACCCGGCTCGACCCTCGCCCCGGGACCACCGTACGAAGACCGCCGCGCCAAACCCATGCTCTTCTGGGGTTCCTCCATTCTGCAGGGCGGTTGCGCATCAAGGCCCGGACTTGCGTATCCCTCAATCCTCGGCCGCCGCATGCAGAGGCCCGTCATCAACCTCGGGTTTTCCGGGAACCGCCGAATGGATCCGCCCGTCGTCGACCTCATCGCAAGGCTTGACGTATCGATCTACGTGATAGACTGCGCGCTGAACATGGACCCCGCATTGATTTCGGAACGCACGGAACCTCTCGTCCGGACCCTGCGGCACGCGCATCTCGATACTCCCATTGTGCTGGTCGAGAACGTACCGTATAAAAAATGGAAGGTTTCTGGACGCAAACCGCGATGCATACGAGAGCAAGAACACAGCGTTGCGGGCCGCGTACGAGCCGCTACCCCGCATTTCTCACCCGTCGCTCCCGATGACGGGAGCGACGGGTGAGAAATGCTCAGGAGATAGCATAAAAGTCAATCGGGTGAGGATTTTTCACACCAACAGCCCGTTTTCCCTGTCGCTGCATAAAGGTATGTGCCGCACGAAGTTGTATCCTTCATTGCCCGCGGGTGTGAAAAATCCGGGCTACGCGCGCAACGTGTAAAGCGACTTTTCTACATTCCGTGCAGCAAACTGTTCGGCGACGATCGCGAGGCGACGGTGGACGGCGCGCATCTGAATGATGCCGGCTTTCTTCGTATGGCCGACGCCATCGAGCCGCATCTGCGGCGAATACTCAGGTGATTCAAATCACCTCTACAGGATGGGAATGATGAATATGGTCAAATACAGAAAGTAGACAATTGCCCAAAACCAAAACATGATCCTCACCTCCGCATTTGGACTCCGGTCAATAGTGCCGAAGGGCGCCGTACCAGTTGCTGCTTCCGTGGTCGAGGTGCAGCACGGGCATGCCGCTGAGGCGGCGCTCCATTCCGAAACGCTCCCGCATGTCCCTTCCAAATTTCCAGTCCGCGCCCTCGAAGTGATGAAGTTCCTCGTATCTGACCGCTTCGAGGCATTCGCGACGCACGCACTGGCAGTACCCCACTGGCACGCCGTCCGCCTCCCGCATGCGGTACTCGCCCGCCCCCGCGAGCAGTTCTTGCCAAGACTCCGCCGGCGTCACCTCGCCGAGCAGCACGCGCGCCGTCGTCTCCTTGTCCAACATCTTGCGCCCGTCCGGGACGCAAAACCGGCAATCCTCGGGCAAGGCCGCGATGGCCGACAGCATGGTCGGGGGAAGGATGATGTCCGCATCCAAAACCATCACCCATCTTCCGCGCGCCTTCGACAGGCACTCATTCAACATCAGCCCCTTGGAATTGGCGTGCTCCGACGCGAATGCCGTAGGGGACAGGGTCAGCTCCGGATACCGCAGGTGGACGCTTTCAATCACGTCGGCCGTCGCGTCCAATCCCGGTACGAACGCGACAATAACTTCAATTCGATCCAGACCAATTCCCTGTTGTTGCGCGATGGCAAGGAGGCTCGCCTGAAGACGGCGCGCATACCGCGTGCTCACCATGACGATGGATACGTCAAACTCCCGGCTCGGCGTCTCAATTGGTGCCGGCTGCCACAGGCACACGGCCTGCGTCCCGATTGTGCCGTCAATGTTCCAGATCGAAATGCGCGGCTCGATTCCGGTGCCCAATCGGAGCGGAGCGTAGTACGCCCCCACAAATTCGACAGGCCGTACCAGGCGTCCGTCGCGAAGTAAAACGTAGCGGCCGTCCTCCTCGACGTGCAACACGACGCGGTGCGTGTACGCGGTCATCGGACAGACCAGCTTGCACGCCCGACCCAGGCTGAAGCCGACGTAATCCGCGACGCCCCCGCCGACCGTCACAGAGAGCGTGAACGGCGGGTCGAACCTGCCCAGCGGCGTGCTGACTTTTTCCCCGCCCGCAAACGAAAACCAGCGGAGGCTTCCGGGAAGCTGCCAGCTCCACGTGCCGTCAACCCGATAATCGAATGAATCGATCTCCCGTGTCGGAGGCGTATGGATTGTGAGCGCATTCGCGCGTCGTGCCAATTCCTCGCCCTCGCGGCCCGATTCGAGCCGCGCCTTGTCCATTGCGTCATAATGTTTGTGCTGGTTTGCCGCAAAATGGAACGCGCCGATCGCCTCGTCGCCTTCCTGCGCCGTCACGTGCAGGCCGGGAAGTGCATGCTGCAGTTCAGGGGTATGGCCGTCGCAAATGCGCCGCAATGCGCACCTGCCGCAAACCGGGCCGCGCGCTTCGCGCCGGCCCTCCCGATGGTTCATAACCGCTCGGTCGGCGGCCGCTTCGGATTCCGGCGCCACTTCGCGCGGCGACGCGCCGCGGCGGTGCCGCGTGAGTTTGTGCGCAGCCCAGACCCGCGCCCGCACCCACGGGTGTTCCATGATCCAGGGCAACAGAATCCGGTCGATGGGATTGTTCGACGACGTGTGTATGCCGAGCTTCATCAAGACAATCTGCCGGATGCGTACCGGCGATCGTGCAATCAGCGAGCAGGCAAACTCATAGGCCTCGCGGCGGTACTGTTGATGATCAAGATAGAACTGGGCGCTGTTCACGACGTTGGCCCGGTAATCCTCCGGCACCACACAGAACGGCCACCGAACCAGGTTTACTTCGATCCCGCGCGCGCTGAAGGCTGCGGCAAGTTCGACGGCCTTGGCCACGGTGTCGGCGGTTTGTTTCACCCCTGTTGTCCCCTGAAGACCTATGAACGGGTCGTGTGACGCAATGTTCACCGAAACCACCGCCCCGCTGACACGCTCGACGAACGCGCCGGCATCAAGCGCGGAATCCAGCGGCGCGTGCACTTGCAGCCGCACGGCCTTGCCGGCTTGGAAGCAGGCATCAAGCCACGGGTGCAGATGAGGCGAGTCGAGCGAAGGGGGCGTCAAGAAAACGTCCCAGGGATTGACGGACTGCAGCATGGGGAGCGAAGGCGGCCCCGTCGTGCAATCCGAGCGTATCGATACGCGCAGATCCAGCTCCTCGATCGCGGAATTCAATCGCAGCAGCAACGGGACCTCGTCGCCCCGCATGAGTGCGTCAACCTTCTCGCACTTGAACACCGTCCGCTCCAGGCGCAACCACCGCTCTAAATCCACCTGCGCCAGGGCGCGCCCTTTTGCGTTGCGCGTAAACACCAGCCCGCGCACGGGCCCCACACGCTCAGGTTCTGGACTCGAATTGCTCACCGGATGCGCGCCATTCCCGAAGAGTCACCAGTGCTTCGAGGTCCCATACCATTGGCTGCCACCATGGTCGAGATGGAGCACCGGTATGCCGCTCAATCGCGTTTCCTTGCCGTAACGGTCCTGCAGGGCCATCCCGAACCACATGTCCGCGCCCTCGAAATGGTCCAGTTCCGCATACTTCACGTCTTCGATGAATTCGCGCTTGAAACACTGAAAGAAGCCGACCGGCACGCCCTTCGCCTCGCGGTACCGGTACTAGCCCGCGTCATTCACGAGTTGCCGCCATTGCTTCCACGGCTCCGTTTCGCCAATCAGAATCTTCGCGGTCGCTTCCTTGCTTAACATCAGCCGCCCGTCCGGCGCGATGAAGTGGCTGTTTGCGGCAACTTCTTCAATCCGCGCAAACATGTTCGGCGCGATAACGATGTCGGCGTCCATCAACACGACCCATTCCCCCGACGCCATTCGGACGGACTCGTTGATCATGAAGCCCTTGGAATTCGCGTTCTGCTCGGGAAACGGCGATCGCAGAATGCGCAACGCCGGGTACGCAAGCCGCATGCTGTCGATCAGGTCGTCCGTTGCATCGAGTCCGGGCACGTAGCAAATGATGACTTCCAGTTTTGAAAGGTCGATTCCTTCCTGGTGCGCGATGCTGCGCAATGTCGCCTGAAGCCGCCGCGCGTAGCGGGAGTTCACGATCACGATGGAATACTTCACGCCGTCCGCGGGCGGCACGCCGGCGTGATCGCCCCGCCAGATTTTCACGAACTGCGTCACGATCTGGGCGTCGATGTTCCAGATCGAAATGCGCGGTTCCAGTCTCCCGCCCAACCGCAATGGCACGTAAAACATGCCTTCAAACTCGACCGGGCGCACCGATTTCCCGTCGCGCAACAACACAAAGTGCCCCGTTGCATCCACGTGCAGCACAATGGTGTGCCGATATCCTTCCATCGGGCAGAGCAATTTGCAGTGCCGCCCGAAGCTGAAACCGGCGTATTCCGCAATGCCGCCCCCGAACGTCACACTCAGGGTGAACGGGGGCTCCACGTGCTCGAGCGGCGAACTCAGCTTCTCGGTGTTCGTGATCGAGTGCCAGCGGACGCCGCCCTCGAGGTGCTCATGCGGCGCGCCTTCCACGGTGTACTCGTAGGGCATAATCTGGCGGTCCGGTGGCCGGTTCTCGACGGTCGCGTTCGCCTCTTTCGCCAGGGCCACCCGGGCATCATCCTGGGCGAGGCGCGCCGAATCCAACCCGTCGTAATACTTCCGCTGGTTCGCGGCGAAATGCATCGGCGATACGACCAACTCGCCTTCCACCGATCGAGGCGCCAGCCCGGGGAATGCGCGCAACAAATCCGGTCCCACGTGATCGCAGATTCGCCGCAGGCTGCACGTCGAGCAAACAGGCCCCAGCAATGCGCGCTCGCGATGCCGGGCCTTCTCCACCTCCCGCGCGTGGGTCTCCAACGAAATCGCAGTAGCCGCGCGGCGCGTTCTTTGCTTCAGATGGCGTGTTAACTTGTGAATCGCGACCGACCACCCGTAGACCAGCCGCATGTGCAGCAACAGGCGCAATAACACCGCATCGACGAAGCTGCGCTGAAACGTCGATCGGGCCAATAAAATCAGCAGTATTTTGCTGACCGCCGCGGGAACGTTTCGGTACAGCGACAGGGCCAGCTCGAAGGACGACTTGTTGTATTGTTGATGATCGAGATGGAACTGGCGGCTGTTCGATACGTTCGGCCACAGCGACGGTTCGACCTGGCAAAACGGCACCCGCAGGAGATTGCTCTCGATCCCGCGCGATTCCAGCGCGCGACACAGGGCCGCCATCGCTTCCACACGCCCGCGACTGTTCGTGCTCTTGCGCGTCGCCGGCATGGGTAGAAAGGGATCGTACGCAGCCACATTGACTGCGACGGCGCTTGATAACCTGTCCGCAAGCAGTTCGGCTTCCACCACAGAATCAGGCGCCGCCGTCACCTGGATCCGGACCGGAAGTTCGGCGTCGCGCAAGGCCGCCAGCCACGCGTCGAAGTGCGGCGAATTCACGTTCCTCGGCACGACGAAGGCGTCGTGAAATCCGCGACCACGTAGCGAGCGGGGATCGGGCGGGGGATGGCTCGCGTCGATCCGTAGTGAAATCCGCAGGCCCAGATCCTCGGCCGACTCGAACAGGCTGTGCGGGATTTCCGCAAACGGGACATTCGCCAGCACGTCGACTTTTTCGACGTTAAACACAATGCGGTTCAGGCGGAGCCAGCGCTTCAACTCGATGTCGCCGAAGCGCTTCCCCCATTGATTGTGCAGCGCGACGAGACCTCGCACTGGAGGAAGGCGCGACTCTTCAATCCGCAATGAATACGCGTCGCGAACGATGGGAAACCCTTCAGGCGCGACTTGTGAATCGGGCGCTCGGTTTTCGACGTGGGCAGCCATAACTAGGGAAACATCATACGTTTCCGCGCGTCATGGCCGCAAACAGACCGGACCGATTTGCGGCCCCAATCCAAAAGGCCCGTCGCACACTTCGCCGGGTGGAGCAGGCCCCGCGCTTACTCGCGAATCCGGTACACCCGGAGCGTTGAGCGCTGTCAGTGCAATGGCAAGCGCCGCCATGGACTACTCGCGAATCCTTGCGAGCATCGCGTCCAGCAACGACAACTCCTTCGTCATTCGGTCGCGGTCGTGTTCCACGTCAATCGCCGGAACTCCGCCGGATTTCCATCCACCGGCTCGGAAGACTTCACTTCAATGGTGTACACGCCGGGCTCCCGGAAGGTCCACTTCAGGGTCTGACCCTCGCCCAACTCTTCCCCATCGATTTTCCACGTATGTTTGCGGAAACCGTGCACGCCCTCCAGGTAGAACGGCGACTTCGCGCGCACGGTCCACTCCATCGCCGGGGAGGCCGTCACCTTCTGTACCCCGCTCCATGACGTCACCACCCCCGCGCCAAGCCGCTCCTCCAATTCGATGCGATAGTCGCCCGGCGAGGCAAAAACGTGCTGAAGCGTGTTCTTGCCTTTGCCTTCGAGCACGACCGTACCGTTCACCTTCCACACAAAATCATGGTTTGCCGCCTCGGGCATGTTCAGGGTGAAAACGTGACCTTCATAAAAGTACTCGGGCAAGGTCACCTTCGCATTTTCCCGCGGTCCGTTATGCGAAAGCCCCAACTGCGCCCTCAAGTCGTCCACCGTCACCCCCAGCGCCTTCGCCCGGTTTTCCAACATGTCCGGCAACTGGTCAAGGGGCGTGTTCACCGCCACGCGGGCCTCGCCTCGTGTCGTAGACACAATCAGCGTGAATGTGCCCACCTGCACATGTTCCGGGTTCGGCGACAAGGTGATTACCGCCGGCCCGCTCGTTGAGCGCTTGATGTTGAATTGGTGGGTGTACGTGTTCTCGCCGATCCGCACCGTGGCGCCGCGCACCGCATCCGACGGCAGCGGCGAATCGCCGTCCCTCAGGTGAATGTCGAAAGACTCTGTCAGGTTTGAAAAAGTGATGGCCCCCGGCGCTGCGGTGACGGCCGCCATAACGGGTGTGGCGGCCGGCATTAATAACGTCGCGACCGCTGCGCACAAGGATGGGTAGAGTAATCTCGACAAGTACATGATCGCGCCTCCCCGGTTGCACCTTCTCCCTGGTCTATCCCGCCAGTCCAGGGATAGTTTCCACCGCGCCGGCGCAATTGCCCCGACGGCGCCGGAACGCATCGGCGCTCTGGGCGCGTCGCCCGTTTCCAGCGCCGGTCTTCTAGCGGAAACAGTCCGTACAGCGCCCAATCTTCCATATTGCAGGCCTTGCCGTGTCAGTATATGCGTTTGGGGTGGGCTTGCGGGCAGGATATGGCTTTACGCACGTTGAAAGCGTGCCAGGGGTAATAAATCTTCGCGTAAGCAAAGAATGCAGGGAGCTACGGCAGGTACTTGCTAATTCGCTTCGCCAGTTCCGCAAGAACTTCGGGATTCTTGTAGCTTCCGTCCTCGAGGGCCTGCTTGGCCGACTCGACCCGGTCGGCACGGACATCGTCCTGAAGCGCCAACTGCACAAGGGACGCGATACGGGCCGCTGCTTGCGCCTCGGAACTGATCATTACCTTGTCACCGGATACCGCCGGCTGGATGGAGTCCTCCCGTCTCCGATCCTTTGCACTGGCCGGGCGCTCGGGCGCGGGCTCGGGAATCCCGCCAACTCCTTGTACACCAACCATTTAACAACTCCTCAACGCCTGCCGCCTACACCTCTTGTGTATGCTGCCTCTCTGTTTATCGGCAGTTCTGGACTAAAACTTTAGTATGGTCTCATAGCACAAATCGAATCGACGAATCGAGACACCTAACCCGGATTTTTCACACCCGCGGGCAATGAAGGATACAAC
>BTUX01000207.1:0-8517 GCA_045863315.1 Candidatus Hydrogenedentota bacterium
TGAAAAATCCTCACCCGATTGACTTCTATGCTATCTCCTGAGCATTTCTCACCAGTCGCTCCCGTCATCGGGAGCGACTGGTGAGAAATGCGGGCTAGGCAAGTCCGGCCCGGAATAGCGGGCCGGACGGCGCGCTTTCAACTGCCGGACGTCAACTCTGCTTTGCCCGTGGTGGGATTTATCTGCTAGTGTATGGTCGGCACACAAGAGTGAGCACTCGGCGGGACTCCGACCCCGCGTGGATGAGCGTAAACTGTGGGTCGATGAGGCGTGACGGGCCTGCCTGCCCGCATGGCCGTAATGTGTTGGAGCGTCTGAATGGCCGTTCGAAATATTGTTCTCTACCCTGATGAGCCGCTGACACAGGTGGCCGTGGCCGTCACGAAGTTTGGCCCGGCCTTGGTCGAACTGGTGGACGATATGTTCGAGACCATGTATTCGCATGACGGGGTAGGACTGGCGGGACCGCAGGTGGGCGTTTCGAAACGGCTTTTCGTGCTGCATGAGCCGGACGGCGAGAAGATGTGTTTGGTGAATCCTGAGATTCTCGACTCGGACGGCATGGAGGAGGGGCAGGAAGGCTGTCTAAGCCTTCCGGAGATTTATGTCCAGGTTCCTCGGGCGACCCGAGTCCGCGTTCGGGCGAAGGACGTGCGCGGCGCTGACCTGGAGTTCGAGGCGAGCGGCTTTCTTGCGCGCATCATCCAACACGAGAACGACCATCTTGACGGAAAGATCATGCTGGATCGCGTCGACATTCTGACCCGACACGCGAAACTGCAAGAGTGGAACGAGATTCGCGGACGCCACCTCAGCGAAGCTGCGCGGAGTTGAGCGGTGCTTTTTGATTCGCCGTCGGTTGAACGTCTGGTCGAGGCGTTTCGCCGGCTTCCGGGGGTGGGCAAGCGATCCGCCGAGCGTTTTGCGCTGCACGTGCTCAGCGCGCCCGAAGAGGAGGCGCGGTTGTTGAGCGAGGCGATAAGCGAAGCGCGCGATCGCGTGACCACCTGTTCCGAATGCTGCAATCTGACCGAGTCGGACCCCTGCTCGATTTGCGCGAACACGGCGCGGGATCACAGTACGATCTGCGTCGTCGAAAGGCCCGCCGGCGTCATGGCGATGGAAAAAGGGGGGGCGTATCGAGGCCTATACCACGTCCTGAACGGCGCGCTGAATCCACTCGAGGGGATCGGGCCGGACGAGCTAACGGTCGATCGACTGTTACGACGTATTCAGGCTGGGAACGTGCGTGAGGTGATCGTCGCCACGAACGCCACCGCAGAAGGCGAAACCACCGCGCTCTACCTGTCCCGGCGAATCGGAACGACGGGCGTAACCGTCACGCGGATAGCCCACGGCGTACCGATGGGGAGCGGCCTGGAACTCGCAGACGGCTTGACCCTGTCGCACGCGCTTCAGGGACGGACCAAGCTGTCGTAGATCGAGGGAGGCGACTCGCCTTGGACGGCGCTGATTTGCATCGCAAAGCCTGCTCTATCCGTATTGGGATCGGATTGGTCTTATGCCTGGGGGCGTGCCTTATCGGGACCGCGTATACCACCGAACCGACGGGCTACATTCAAGGGGCGGTCTTCGGCGCCCGGACGGTGGTACTGGTGGTTCCGGAGCGGACGCAGGAGACGACTCTTCGAGTCAATCATCTGCTTAAAGAACGCATGGAGAGTCGAAGCGCGATCACGGTGCGGGTGATGGCCGACCTAAAGGGCCCGGCCGACCTGCGAATTCTCTTGGGCCGGCCCGATACGGATACAATGGTATCGCAGGAGGCAGACCGCCTTTCCGTGACATTGCCGGGCAGAGGCGGTCCCGCACCGGAAGGTTACAGTGCCCGCACTGTCCAATTCGCCGGGGGCCCGGGCATCCTGGCGATCGGCGCGGATGATCGCGGCGTGCTGTATGCCGCGGGCGAGATTCTGAGACGAATCGACTACGACCGTTCTTCCATTTCGGTACAACCGTTCGCGGTGAGCACGGCGCCTGCGTACCGGTTTCGGGGCTCGTCTGCCAATCAGGGCGGCACCATGATGCGGCTCACGGGGGCCCGCGGTTGGACGCAGGACGAGTTGTATGGTGTAATTCTCGATTACGCGTTGGCAGGCGCGAATTGTTTTTACACGAGCGACCGGCCGAGTCCGCACTGCGACTTCATCAAGTCATTCGGGTTGATGACGGTTACCGGGGCCAGGCCGAACCAACTCAATCAGGACTTTCCCAAAGAATGGGCCGCGGGGGGGCGCGAATCGTGGGAGGGAAAGAATTGGGTCTGTCCGAGCATCCCCGAGGCGCGCGCGGCGCTGCTTGCGCAGTGGGAAGCCGACTTCTCGGAGCGGGCCGACCACGAGGTGATGCGTTTTTTCGCCGGCGACCCGGGTGGGTGCGACGACGACCGCTGCGCGCCATGGGGGAAGACGTTTGTGCACCTTTGTGAAGAGATGGCGGCCATCTGGCACAAACACCACCCCGGCAGCATCGTGCTTATTGCGAATCAGGACTTGGACAACGAGGGCGACCAATACATCTTTGATTACTTGAACGCCGCTCCGCGTCCGTGGCTGTACGGTTTGACCTATGGGCCTGGCAGCAACGCCATGTCACCGTACTTTCGAGACGAATTGCGTGAAGACCTCTTTGCTTACCCCCGTAGCGGCCCCGTGAACCGATATCTGGCGGAGACGCTGCACCAACTCCCGGCGGGTCAGTCGATTGTTCACTACTCGGACATTACGCATTGGATCAGTGCGCAGTACGAGGTGGAACATCGCGACATCAACATCGTCCGGGCGTACGGCCGCCGGACCTTCCATGCCAGGCCGAAGGCCCTGTATCGAATCTTTCAGGCGATCATGCCATTTTCCGAGGGTGACATCCTCTACTCCGAGGGGTATCACGACGAATTTCACCAGTATTTGTGGAACCGCCTGCTGTGGGAGCCGAACCGCGCGCTTGACGATGTCATGCGGGAATACTGCGAGTACCATTTCGGCAAAGAGGCCGCGATCTACATGGTTCCGGCCCTGTATCAATTGGAAGAGAACTTGGAACGACCGGTCGCCCATAACGAGGGCATTGGCCGCTATTACGACCTGGTGAAAGAAGCAGGCAAACACATTCCGGTGCATCGGCTTCGGGCCGACCACCGGTGGCGCATGCACATGCAAAAAGCGGCTTTGGACAAACATCTGCAGACCAAGCTTCGGTTTGAACTGGCAATCGAAGAGCGCGTTCGTGAGACGCTCGAAAATGGTCTGAAATCGCGCAAGTGGGACGAGGCGATTCGGCGGGCGCAGAAGATTCTCGCCGAACCGATCGAGTCGATGGAACTGCAGGCGCTTCGCGAGGAGGCCCGCATCGCCGGCGAAGAATCCGAGCGTCTCTTCGGGGTCAGGGAGGTCGGTTACATCAAAATCGACCACTCGCCGCGTGACTTGCCCGTACTCTCGCGAAGACTCGAGTCGGCGCTTGCCGCGAAGGATCGCGAAGCCAAGCGCAAAGAGATCGAAGGGGTACTGGAACTCACTCGCCAGACACCAAGACCCGGTAACATCTTTTGGTAAGCCGTATGCCGCACGCGAACCGGCGGCTTGTTCACGGTGAAAGGGGTCGGGCTATGGCCCTTGTGGCAATCGCCATTTTCATCACTGCCGCCGCACATGGAGGCCCCGTCCTGTCCCTGATGGACGACCGGTTCGCCGTTAATGGCGAACCGCGCTTTCTAGTGTTGGTAGCGTATTTCGACGGGATGAGAGCATCGGATCAATCTCTCGACGCCGACTTCGCGGAGCTGCGAAGCCTGGGTGTTGATGGAATCCGACTATTCCCAAATTGGTGGAACTGGGCCGATACGAAACGCTTTCCGGACGACACGCTCATGGACGGCGGGGGAAACCTTCGCCCCGAGCGACTGAAAAAACTGCGGACTGTGCTGGAGAAAGCCGCTGCCCACGAGCTGATTGTTGATGTATCGTTCGCGTACGAAATCGTGAGCGGTATCTCGGACCTGCGAGAGGACCAACTTGGCGTGTCGCAGGGTCTGCTTCCCGTCAATCAGGTCCATATCGATGACTACGAAAACGCACTGATGCAGGCCGCGAAGGCACTGGGCCGTTACCACCATATCTTTTTCGATATACAGAACGAGTATAACGGGAGGATCACGCACCTGAGCGACGGTGAGGTCGTCCTGTTGCGGCGCGCCGTCAAACGAATCGATCCCAATCGTATCGTGACCGCCTCGTTGGCGAATGAAATCACCCCGGAAGAAGCAGCGCGAAAAAGTGAAGAAACGGGACTTAACGTGATTGGCTTCCATGATTCGAGAAACCCGTGGCGCTTTGACGCGACGGACGAACTGGTGCGCCGGGCACGGCAGGTCAGCCGTCTGCCTATCTACTTTGGCGAACCGGCGCAGATGGACGACGCCTTCACGGTCGAGCACTTCGTGACGGCGGTGACGAAAGCAAAAGAAGGCGGCGCAGCCGCATGGACATTTCACACCCCGCGCAGTTTTGAGTTGGGCACCGGACGTCTCTTCGACAAGCTCACCGAGCCGGAGAAGACATTTCTCAGGGTGTTCCGAAATGCCGTGAATCGCACGCCGTGGGGAAACAGCGACGCCAAGCAGAGACGGCCTTAATCGGTCGAACGTGCGTCGTGCGGGGGTTCAGGCGTGGTGGCGTCTTCGGTATTCCGTGGAGCTATTTGCCGGCCTTCGGCCAGTTCTTCGGACTGGTCAGGCTGCTCGGCATCCGGCACTTGGACGTCTTCGGAACTCCACGGCCCGCCCATGATCATCTCGAGTTCCGCCGCGGCGATTTGGATGTCGCGCGCGGCGCGCGCCGTCTCGAGTTCGAAGTCCAGCAGGGTCTGAATGCTCATCAGGACGTCGAGAAAATCGGCGCTGATATCGCCGCTCGCGTACGCTGCTTGAACGGCCTCGTAGGTCAGTTTGGCTTGCGGCACCAGTACCTCGCTGTATAGTCGGTGCCGCCGTTGGCCGTCCTGGATTCCGAAAAGCGCCATTCGTGCTTCGGTGTTCAGACCAAGCGCGCGGCGGTGCTTCGCATGTTCGGCGGCAAACTCCATGTGCCGGGCTTCCTGGATGCCGGATTTGATTCGCTTGCGGTAGATCGGGACATTGAATTCGAGCGAGACGCTGATCTGGTCCTTCATCTTCAAGTTGTCGAAGGCATTCTCCAGCATGACGAGATCGTTGAGGTTCATCGTTCCGGCGATTCCGCGTTCGATTCCCTGATCGCGTAATTCGCGCATACCGCTAATCACCGACGCCGCGCGCTGGATAGGCGCGATATCGGAACTCGGCGGGGGCGGCAGCATGATGCGGCCGGGATTCGCGAGTTCCCGGGTCGCCTCGACCGCGTCGAGAAAAGGACCCGGCCTCGACATGTTGCGAACGTCTTTCATGTCCATGTATTCGATGCCGACAGTAAAGTCGGGAAACCGCTTTTTTTTCGCGAGCACGATGTCGTATTCCCGGCTTCGAATCGTGGAGTCCGCTTCGCCCAACTCGGGATTGGCAATCCGCACGCGAGCGAGCACGACGGCCGGCGGCGGGGGAGGCGGCGGAAGTCGCGTCGGCTGCGGCCACGGCAGGTCCTCGACCGTGTCGCGCCCCAAGGTCTCGTTCAAACGGGCGGACAGGGCTGGCCTGTATTGATTGTACTCATCGTACCGGTCTTGGAGCATTGACTGTTCGATTTGAACACGCAACAAGTCCTCCTGGGGACTCATGCCGAGCGAGAAACGCGACCGCGCAATGTCTTCGGTGAACTTCAGGATTTCAACTTGGGCCTCGACCACGTGAATACTCTGGGCGAGGTAGGCGTATTCGAAGTACGCCTTCTTGACGTCGGCGAACACCCGGTTTCGCGCGGCGTAGAACCGGGCAAGGGCGGCGTCGGCCTCGGCGGCCGATTTGTCGCCGCGGGCGCGCAGTGTGCCAAACCAGGGGAGCATTTGGGAGAGCGTGGCCGTGTAGCGCCCCCACCCTGCGGGAGAGCGAAGGATGTAGGAGAAGCCGAACATAGGATCGTCGAGGGATTTGGCCTGGGGAATTCGCTCGAGGGCCGCAAGCCACTCCTCGTGCAGCATGTGCAATTCGGGGTGTCGTTCGCCGGCCTCAAACAGGTAGTCCCTGAGTTCTTCGTTGGCCGCATAGAACTCTGGAGGTTCCACCTCGAAACCGCCCAACAGAACCAGCAAACAGACGGACATCATGTGCCGGGGACCTCCTTGCGCTGGTCGATGGATTCCGCTTCACCTGCGGGCGCAAACTCTCCGAGCTTCCAACGAAACTTGAACTCTTTCATCGAGCAATACAATACCGGAACGAGGAACAAAGTCATCAATTCGATCAGCATGCCTCCAAACGAGGGAATGGCCATCGGCACCATGATGTCCGCTCCCCGTCCGGTCGAGGTCAGGACGGGAATGAGCGCCAATACCGTGGTGGCGGTTGTCATCAGGCAGGGCCGTATGCGGCGCACGCCGGCCGCGAGGGTCGCCTCGCGGATTTCCTGGATTGAAGAGATCTTTCTTCCCGCAAAGCTCTGATCCAGGTAGGTCGCGATCACCACCCCGTCATCGGTGGCGATTCCGAACAACGCGAGGAAGCCCACCCAGATGGCGACGCTGAGGCTGATGGTATGTACCTGGAACAGTTCGCGCATGGAGACGCCCAGAACGCTGAAATCGAGAAACCAGGGTTGGGCGTACAGCCACATCAGCACGAAGCCGCCCGAACCCGCCACGACCAGACCGGCCCACACCATGAAGGTCGTCCAGTAGGAGGAAAACTGGAAATAGAGAATGAGAAAGATGATGAACATCGCCAACGGCACGACAACCGCCAAGGTTCGCTGCGCGCGCACTTGGTTCTCGTAGTTGCCGGCGAAACTGTAACTCACGCCGGTTGGCAGCGCCCACTCGCCGGAGTCGAGCTTGTCTCGCAGAAATCGTTGGCACTGCTCGACCACGTCCACTTCGGTATAACCGGGTCTCTTGTCAAAGAGCACATAGCCCACGAGAAAGGTGTCTTCGCTCTTGATTGACATCGGACCGCGGACGAATTTGATGTCCGCCACCTGAATCAAAGGGACTTGCGCGTCCCCCCTGGACGGGACGAGAATTCGCCCCAGCGCCTCGATCTGATCGCGGAGCTCACGCAGGTAGCGGACGCGGACAGGGTACCGTTCGCGTCCTTCCACCGTGGTCGTAATCTTCATCCCGCCGAGTGCGACCTCGATAACATCCTGGACGTCGCGGATTGTCACCCCATAGCGGGCGATGGCAGTCCGGTCGATGTCGATTTCCAGATAGGGGCTACCCACAATCCGGTCCGCGACGACGGCCGAGGGCTCGACACTGGGAATCTGTTTGAGATACCGCTCGATCTCGAATCCCACGCGCTCGATGGTCTCGAGGTCGGGCCCTTTCACTTTGATTCCCATGGGCGCGCGCATCCCGCTTTGCAGCATGACGATGCGGGTCGCAATGGGCTGCAATCGTGGCGCGGACGTAACGCCCGGTGTGTCCGCCGCCTTCACGATTTCGTTCCAGATATCATCCGGTTTCTTGATATGGTCTCGCCACTGGCGGTACGGTTTCCCGAATGGATCCGGAATGAGTTCGCCGTTCACATCGCGCACAAACTCGCCGCGCTGTTCGTCGAACTCGAAGGTGAGCCGGTATCCGTCCTTGTCGACCATGTACTCGGGTTTGTAGTTGACGACGGTCTCGATCATGCTCATGGGCGCGGGATCGATCGCGCTTTCGGCGCGGCCGATCTTGCCGACCACCATGTCCACTTCGGGTATCGCCGCGATGGCTTCCGTTTCCTGTTCGATGATCTCGAGGGACACGCCGACCCCGGCGTGGGGCATTGCGGTCGGCATATAGAGATACGACCCTTCATCCAGCGGGGGCATGAATTCGCGGCCAAAGCCGGGAAACAGATGGGACGCGGCCACCCAGGGTCTGGACAGACGTATGGTATCCGGGGCCACCCCCACTCTGGCCGCCGAGCCGGGAATCCAGCCGAAGAGCCTGTCGAAGCCGAGCCAAGCGCTCAGCCCGACGACGACAATGGAAAGCGGCAACGTAAGGTAAATCAACTTATGTCGAAGAAACCAGAGCAGCAATGGCGGATAGAAGTACTGGATAAGGAGAAAAGCGCCCAGCAGGCCGCCGGTGATCCCGACGATAAAGATGAAGTTCGTGATCAGGCCCTTGTCGGGCCCCAGGGGATACCAGAGTTCGGTGAGGTAATAACACACGAGGAACAGAACGGCCGCGTTGGCAATCCAGGGCCCGTAGCGGCGTAGGGCCGAGGGGAGGGACTCTTCGACGAGGAAGTACAGGCAGAAGCCGACGACAATAAGTCCAATCCACCATTCGAAGAAAACGGCGAGCAGAATACCGAGGGTCATGGCGGCGCCGATCAACAGGGTCCGCTTACGCTTTGAGTCAAGCCGGCCGGCG
>BTUX01000208.1:0-8496 GCA_045863315.1 Candidatus Hydrogenedentota bacterium
CGCCGATTCGGGCTATTCAGCGCCCCCGTTTTCTAATTGACGCTCATGATGCCATTTGCCCGCCTTTCAGACGCGAAGCCTCCGGGCATTATGGCGCCAAACATACCCAAATTGAAGAACTTCTTCGGAATGCTCATCCCGCGATAGTCGTGGCAGCACCCGAATGTCGTGGTCGCGCGGCCGCATCGTCGCAACCTCGCTCACTCCCTCAGCAGCACATCACAGACCAGCCGGAGTTTCTCGAGGGCCTTCCTAAATGCTCCTCCTTTTTGGGCGGTCGCCCGCAACTTGATAATCAGCTTGCGTTGGATGCGATAGCGAGACAGGGGCTGCCGCTTCGGGACGGCGGTGCCGCCCGGCCTTTCATCGAAGGGTTTCCAGATGGATTCCAAGGGATAACCGCAAGTGAGAAGGTCTTCGGGATCGAGTTGATCAATGACCGATCGCATCAGTTGTTCCTTGGCGGGGTCGGCGGCGAGGTCCTCGACCCACTTTTTGACAGAAGCGGTCGTGGGTCGCTTGTGCTGATTGACTCCAATGGGATCACCGAGTCCCTTCATGGTCTGTTCGCCGAGTTGTTTTTCTCCATAGTCGATGGTTTCTTTCTCGAAAGGGACCCCGACGTAGGCGTAGATCTTTTCCATCCAGACCTCGGGGTCTTTGACGAGATCTTCGTACTTGACGTGGAAGAACGGCACCTCCTTCTGTCGAAGGAAGGACGCAAGCGCGGGCACGTACCGATTAAGGATTGGGTTGTACTGTTGCGCGGTCTGGTAGTCGCCGTCGAAGAACGAATTCGCGTACGACGAGAACGTGGCGAGGGGGTGGCGAGTCAGAATGACGTATTTCGCATCGGGGAAAACTTTCGCCATGAAGGGAAGTATCAGGCCGTAGGCGGGCGTTTTATCGAGGCAGACGGTCTTTCCGCTGCCCTCCATGAATTTGCCGTAGAGCACATCGCAGTACGCTCGACAGGCCGACCAATAGTCCTTCTCCTTGTTCGGCAAACTCTGAACGAAGAGCTTTTGGGATTCCGCGGCCAAGACGTGGTCATAAGGGGCTTTGTCGACTTTGTCCCAGACGCCGAGGTGCGCCAGCGGCGTGAGGAGGTGGGGTTCGGGGCCCCCTTTAATCATGGAATGCGATTCGAGCATGCGCTCGAGCATGGTGCTGCCCGAACGCGGTGAACTGACGACAAAAAGCAGTTGAACGCTCAACGGACTTTCTCCCGGGATTGATCAAATCAAGGCAGACGGCAATGGCCGCCTGCGGCGGTAGCGTGACACCGGGCGACCCGCCCAACCGCAAAATGTAACGTTCCCGCGCGACGGGTGTCAATGAAGCGCGGGCGTTCGGCATCATTCGTCTCCGCGGTTTGCCCGTAACGCGCGGAGCGTGATAGACTTCGCGGGTAGACTGCGCAGTGCGGGCAGCGCGGGAAAGTGGCAAGGAACACCATCCAACCGATGTTCAAGAAAGTTGTCGTCTCCGTCTTCATGCTGGCCATAACGGCGGGCATGTTCGTGTTGCTGTTCTACCCTCAGGCCTTCGGCCTATCGCCCGAACTGTTTCAAAAGGTCTCTCCACGCGACATGCTCGAGGAACTGCGCCAGGCCGGGGCGCCAAGTCTGGCGTTTTGGCTCACGGCGGCCGTGCTCGTACGGTTGTCCGGGATGCTGTGCGGGGTCTTGCGGTGGCGGGTGCTGCTACGCGGTCAGGGAATTCACATCCCCTTCTGGTACATGGTCGGAAGTTGGTTTATCGGACGCACCTTTGGAATCTTCCTTCCCGGCACCCTGGGGCTTGACGGTTACCGGCTTTACGATTCCGCCATGTACACGGGTGAAGTGATCAAGTGCACCACGGTCATCGCCATCGAAAAGCTCATTGGTATCATCGCCCTCACGTTTCTTGTCTTCGTTACGTTCCCTATGGGATTCCGCCTGATCCACATGAGCGTGCCGATGCTGGCAGTCACCTTGCTGATCCTTGGCGTGTTCGTGGCGATTTCCTTCATTACGCTGTTGAATCCGCGCGTGATCCAGGTGCTGGTATCGGCGCTGCCCACGCCCGCGTTTATTCGCTCGAAGGTGAACAAACTGGGGGCGTCGGTGACGGCCTACAGCGGAAAGCGTTCGGACCTGCTGCTAGCGGTGTTCTACGGTTTCATCGTTCATGCGGCGACTGCGCTCATGTACTTTTGCACGATGATGGCCATTCGCACGCCGCACACCAGTATTCTGGACGTGCTGTTCGCAAGCCCGCTGGTGATTTATTCGAGGGTCCTCTCCCCCACCGCCGGCAAGCTCGGCCCGGGAGAGATTGTGGGTGTCGCGCTGTTGGGTGAACAGAGCGGCGCGGCCGCGGCGCTAACCTTCATTCATCTGGGATGGTGGGTCGGCGACGTGGCCCCCTTCCTGGTCGGGTTGCCGATCCTGCTGTTCCGGCGCAGGCCTTCCGCGGCGTCCGTGCGCGCGAAGTTGGACGAGATGCGGCAGGGTCTGCCGCCCGCCGACGATGAACTCCACCTGACGCCGGAGGAAATCTCCTCCTATCGGGGAAAACTGCTTGACTACGGTTTTGCCGGGATCGGCGCGGGACTCGTCGCGGGCGCAATCACCGGACTATGTGAGGCCCGTTGGCTGGTGGGTCGAGTAGACGGTTTGCAGGAAGTGGTCGCATATTGGTGGGGCCCGCTAGTCTACGGGCTTTGTTTTTCCGCCGTGGGACTCGGAATCGCCGGGGCCCTTGTGTTTCTGGCCTTGGTCCGAGACCGGTTCTTCGGGGCCCGAACCGTTTTCGGGCTGAGCTTGGGCGGGTCATTGGCCGCGGCCGTACTAATCATCGGACGGTTCCGCTACCGGCAGGACATTCTCGGCGAGTTTCCGTTGTCGATGCAGGAGAACATCGCCTTTCTCGGATCCGCATTGGCCATCGCAGCCGTGGCCGCGTTGGCGGCGATTATGTTTCTGGCCGTATTGCGGGCGGGCCGTGAACGCACGTTGATCGCGGGCGCCGCGTCGTACGTCTTGTTGATACTTGTCGGCATCGCGCTGACGTCGACGAGGGAGACGGCGCGGGCGGTCGAATTCGCGCCGTCCAATCCGGGCAGCGGCCCCAATATCATTCTGATCGCAGTGGACACACTGCGCGCGGACTATCTGCGAATGTACGACGAGGCCGGCGCCGTTGCGAACACGCCGGCCATTGATGCCCTACGTGAAGATTCGGTGCTGTATTTGAATTGTTTCGCGCAGTCCTCGTGGACCAAAGCGTCTTTTGCGACCCTGTTTTCGGGCCAGTACCCGGAATCGCACACCGCCATGAAGAAGGATTCGATGCTGCCGGACTCGGTGGTGACGTTTCCGGAACTGCTGATGGAGAACGGTTACTACACGCAAGGCTACTGCAACAATCCGAATATCGCGGACACGTACAACTACGGACAGGGCTTCGTGGAATACCTGTATCTCAAGCCGCGATTCCTCTTCGGCGCCGCGCAATCCGCGGAGAAGATGGCGTTGTACAAAGTACTGCGCCAGGTGTACTTTAAAGCGATGGGAAAAATCACCGGCGGACGCATCAACGTCGCTGATTTCTACCAACCCGGAGACGTAGTCACCCAGACAGGACTCGAGTGGCTGGACAGCGCGGACCGGCCCAACGATGCGCCGTTCTTTCTATTTCTTCATTACATGGATCCGCATGACCCTTACATGGATCATAAGAACCCCGGGGTGGGTTACGCGCGGGTCCGCTTAGGCGACGCGATGAAACCGGAGGAGTGGAAGAACAAACTACGGGACGCCTACATCGGTGAAATCGAATTTTGCGATCAGCAGATCGGCAAGCTGATTGATGGGTTGAAACAGCGCGGCCTTTACGACAATTCGGTCATCGTGTTTACGTCTGATCATGGCGAGGAATTCCACGAGCACGGCGGGTGGTGGCACGGGCTCAGCCTGTATGACGAGCAGATCGGCGTGCCGCTACTCATCAAGCTGCCGAAGAATGAACTCGCCGGCGAGACGAACGTGTTCATGACACGTCATGTCGATTTGGCGCCGACGCTTCTCCAGTTTGCGGGAGTCCCGAAAGATGATGGAATGCAAGGCACTAGTCTGTTCATGGTCGACAACGCGGCGGAATGGGGCAACAACGAGGTAAGTGATATTTACTCGCATCTGAATTTTGAAGGAATTGAATTGCGGGCGGTGCGTACGCCGAGTTTCAAGCTGATTCAGGCCAACGAGGGGAACAAGCGCAACTACAAGCCGGTCGAACTGTATCACGTCGAAAAAGACCCCGAGGAGTCCGAAAATCTCGCGGGAATGAAACTCGAAGAAGAGCAAATCCTGACGGAGCGTTTGGGGGAGATGCGAAAGGCGGCCGAGGACCGCCAGGCAATTCCCGAAAGCGGCGTGATGACACCCGAGATGAGGGATGCGCTGAAGTCGTTGGGGTACGTGGGTAACTGACCAAGTTGCAGTCGCCTTCGGCGGAAAGGCATCAGGATTGAAGATCACGGTAATCGGAACGGGTCACGTCGGCCTTGTCGTGGGGACGGGTCTGGCGGAAACAGGGAACTACGTGACCTGCGTCGACGCGGATACCCACGTTATCGATACGCTGAAGAACGGCGCCATTCCGTTCTATGAACCCGGCCTGGAGGAACTGGTCGTCCGCAACGTCGAAGAGGAACGGCTTCGATTCACGACGGACCTGGACGCGGCCGTCGCGGACGCGCTCCTTATTTTCATTTGCGTAGGCACGCCCTCGCAAGCGTCAGGCGAAGCCGATACCTCGGCGGTGTTCGAGGCGGCGAGGGCGGTAAGCCGCGCAATGAACGGGTATCGCATCATCGTGGTGAAGAGCACTTGTCCGGTCGGCACGACGGAAGCCATCCGGCACCTGCTGAAGGAATCCACGTCCCATCCTTTTGATGTCGTGGTAAACCCCGAGTTTCTGAGGCAAGGGGCGGCCGTGGACGACTTCATGCGTCCGGACCGGATTATCATCGGGTGCGACGACGTCCGCGTCGAAGAGATCATGAAAGAACTGTACGGGCCGTTCCTTCGAACGGGAAAACCCCTGTTGACCGTAAGCATCCGCAGCGCGGAATTGGTCAAGTATGCGGTGAACGGCATGCTTGCCGCCCGCATATCGTTTATGAATGAGTTTGCAAACCTATGCGAGGCGTATGGGGCGGACATTACCGAAGTGCGCGAGGGGCTGGCGGCGGATTCCCGGATCGGGCCGGCCTACTTGTTCCCCGGCATCGGGTTCGGCGGATCGTGCCTGCCGAAAGATGTGCTGGCCTGTTCGAAACTTGCCGCCAGCAAGAACGTGCCGAGCCCGCTGCTTGACGCAATAACCGCGGTGAACCAGGCGCAGCAAAGAAATTTCATTCAGCGCGTCGTGGCCTACTACGGCGCGGAGATTGGACGGAAGCGAATCGCAATCTGGGGGGCCAGTTTCAAGCCAAGGACCGATGACGTTCGAGACGGGCCGGCGCTCCAGGTCATTGACGCGCTGCTGGCCGCGGGCGCGACCGTGTGTGTGTACGACCCGGTGGCGGACCACAACCTGCGCAAGGCGTATGGGGACCGGATAACCGTCGCGCCCAAGAACTATGCCGCGCTCGAGGGCGCGGACGGGCTCGTAATCGTCACCGAGTGGAACGAATTCCGCCGTCCCGACCACGAGCGAATGGCGGCGCTCATGCGCGAGCGCGTCATTTTCGACGGGCGCAACCTGTACACGGCAAAGACGCTCGCGCAGCATGGTTTCAAGTATTTCAGCGTGGGGCGCCCGAGCGTCTAACGCCCGTGCTATGGAGCATGTCGCTCTCATCACCGGCGCCAACGGGTTTGTAGGGAGGGTCCTCTCGTCCTATCTCGCTTCGAGAACGTGGCGTGTGCTGGAGAGCGTCATTCCGGGTGTCGAGAGCACGGCAGACCAGTTCCCTTGCGACGTCACCTCCGCCGAACAGGTAGCGCAATTGATGGAATGGGCGGCGGGCGTGACGCACGTTTTTCATCTCGCGGCGATTACGTTCGTCCCCGTGTCATCGGCCCATCCCGCGGAGACAATGGCCGTCAACGTGCTGGGCACGGTGAATCTTCTTCACGCAATGTTGAAACACCACCCGGGGGCGCGCTTTGTCTATGTCGGCAGTGCGGCGGTCTACGGTATTCCGCAGCGCCTCCCGGTGACCGAGGACCATCCGCTTGCTCCTCGCGAACCCTACGCCATTTCAAAAGCGGCGGCGGACGCGCACTGCGAATATGCCGCGCGCGTTCTCCAGGCTAATGTCGTGCGCTTACGTCCATTCAACCACTCCGGCGCTGGGCAAAGCGACCGCTTTGTGCTCTCCAGTTTTGCGCGCCAGATAGTCGCAATCGAGCGAGGCGCCATGCCCCCGGTGCTGCGAGTCGGCAACCTCGACGCATCGCGGGATTTCCTGCACGTCAACGACGTCGTCCGGGCCTATGAGCTGGCCGCGCAGAAGGGTGTCAGGGGCGCCGTGTACAACGTATGCTCAGGCCGAGGGACCATCATCCGCGACGCGCTCGATGCCTTGTTGCGCCGTGCGCAAATTTCCATCGAGATCGAAACGGACCCCGAACGGCTACGGCCTTCGGACATTCCGGAGGTTTGGGGATCGCATGAGCGCCTGACCGACGCTACCGGCTGGCGGCCCGAAACGCCGTTCGAGACCGTCCTCGACGACCTCTTGGAATACTGGCGGAACCGTTCATGACGCAGCGGCCGGCGGAAAACAGGTTCCGGCCAACTCACCTTCCGACAGTCTCGCGATAAATCTCCATCATTTTTTTTGCCTTGACCTTCCAGTCGTACTCCTGTTCGACGACCAGGCGTCCCCTCGCGGCAAGCGTTCTCCGCAACTCCGCGTCATTGGCAAGCCGCGTGATGGCGGCGGAGAAATCGGTCACCAACTGCTCGCGCGAAACCGGCTTGACCTTGATGCCGGTGTCTTCCTTTACAATCTCGGATGGCCCTCCGTGATCTACGGCAATCGGAACCGCCCCGCAGCTCATCGCCTCGAGCACCACGGCGCCGCCCGATTCCCGCAGTGAACTCAGCAGAAAGATGTCGGCATCCTGAAAGTAGCTGACGGTTTCCTTGTTCGGCAGAACGCCCGTAAACGTAACGCAGTGGCGTACTCCAAGACGGTCGACAAGCTGTTCCAGTTTATTCCGCTCGGGCCCATCGCCCACAATCGTCAGTCGCAGATTGTTATTCTCCACAAATGATCGTTGAAAGCCCTCAATGAGAATGTCGACCGCCTTGACTGGGATGAGCCGGCCGACGTACAGGCACTTGATCTCGTCGCGGTCGTGTACCTTGAAGGCGAAATCGCCGGCATCCACACCGTTTTCGACAAAGAAGACGCACTTGGACGCAAGCCGTTGCGGGACCATTGCGCCCGTGCTGTGCGTCGCCACGAGAATTTTTCTATACGCGTCGAGCGAAGCGCCGGTACTCCAGCGGCTGAAGTTGGAGATGATGCTGTAGAGGACACTCTGCCCAACCTTTCTGGCGTACTCGGAACGACCAAACCCGTCGGGCCAGTTCATACCGTAGTTCAGCGGACCCGTTATGGATGGTATACCGAGCGATGGGATGGAGGAACGGTAGACGGCGGTGACCGGGGTCACTCGGTGGTACACGCTGAATTGCTGTTGCCGCAGTGATTCCCGCACCAGCCGCTTTGCCGCGTACGCGAAGATTTTGTAATCCAACCACGCAAAAACGTTTTCTCCGATGGCGGAAAGGCTTTGGGGGCACTTCTCGGAAAGGTTGCTCAAAAAAACCGAATACCGCTCCGTGTCCACGTACAGAATTTGCGTGTTCGCTTTTCTTTCCGGTTCGAGGCTCTCCCTGTTCCGAATGTGGGTGATGAGCGTCAAATCCGTAAGATCCTGCAATTCCCGGAACCACTTGTAACCGATAAGCGAAACCGACTGCTGAGTCGGATTGCAGAAATAGGCTTCCAACAAGAGTTTGATTTCACTGTCATGGCTCATAATGGCGAGGAGAAACTCCGGAGTACATTCCGACGAGTCGGGAGTGGTTGCCCCGCGCCGCTGTGGCGCATATTCACTGCCAACCGGTTGACGCCGGCAGCGTCGTCAGCCGCGCCGCATATACCACGTGAGACTGAATCGTATTGTCTGTCAGGAGACGATATCCCCATCGGCAGGGAACCGATTTCCGGCGCGTCCCGTTTTGGGCGGAATGGCGTCCCCTCAAGTCACTACGCTTAGACGCGCCTAGTTCGCGCCCTTACCTCGAAAAAATACCCTGCATCCAAGCCCGACGTTCACCCCTATATTTATCGATTGCGCGGTTTCTCTTCAACTTTCCGGAACAGACATGTAATATGAGAGTGGATCTCCGACTGATGGAAGGGGCTACACGGGCCGCATGTCGGCGAAAGATCGACCCCATTCGAGGTGTAGATACGAATGC
>BTUX01000209.1:0-8495 GCA_045863315.1 Candidatus Hydrogenedentota bacterium
GGGTGAGAATTTTTCACACCAACAGCCCGTTTTCCCTGTCGCTGCATAAAGGTATGTGCCGCACGAAGTTGTATCTTTCATTGCCCGCGGGTGTGAAAAATCCGGGCTACCCGTTCTTCGCTTGAAACTCCTTCATGAATGCCGCCAAGGTCTGGCATCCCTCCACTGTCATCGCGTTGTAGATCGATGCCCGAATGCCGCCCACGGAACGGTGGCCCTTCAGTCCGTCCATGCCCGCGGCCTTCGCATCTTTCACAAACTTCGCTTCCAATTCCTCGCTCGGCAAACGCCAGGTGACATTCATGGCCGAACGGCTATCCGGCCTTGCGTGGCCGCGGTAATAGCCGCCGCTCGCGTCGATGACGTCGTACAACACCTTCGCCTTTTGTTTGTTCAACGCATCCATGTTGGCAAGCCCGCCCACCTCATTCAGCAGCCACTGGGTCACCAGCATGACGATATAGATGGCAAAACACGGCGGCGTGTTGTACAACGAGTTGTTTTCGGCCGCAATTTTGTAGTCCAGCATCGAGGGCAGACCTTCCGGCACGCGCGCAAGCATGTCCTCGCGAAGGATCACCGCGACCACGCCCGCGGGGCCGATGTTCTTCTGCGCACCCGCATAGATAAGCCCGAACTTCGAAACGTCAAATGGCCGCGACAAGAAGTCCGACGACATATCGCAAATCAACGGAACGTCGCCCGCCTCGGGCTCTTTCGTGAATTGCACGCCTTCGATGGTCTCGTTGGTCGTGAAGTGACAGTATGCCGCGTTCGAATCGAGTTGGAGTTCGCCCTGAGTGGGAACGCGCACGTATCCCTCTTCCTTGCCGCTCCACGCTGTCGCTACCGCTCCCTCCTTCTTCGCTTCTTTGAATGCTTTCGCGCCCCACGCCCCGGTAATGATGTAGTCCGCGCTCTTGCCGGAGCCCCGCAGGAAGTTCATAGGCGCCATCGAAAATTGCATCGACGCCCCGCCCTGCACGAACAACACTTGGTGTGTCGGCGGCAGGTCGAGCAGCTTGGCGATGTTATTTTTGGCCGACTCCAACACGGCCTCGAATGTCTTGGACCGGTGGCTGATCTCCATGATCGAGGCGCCCGCGCCGGGATAGCAGAGCAAATCCCGCTGCGCTTCCTGTAACGCCTTCAACGGCAACCCTGCGGGCCCCGCGGAAAAATTGAACACTCGGTTTTCCATGACTGGCACTCCCTCCCCTGTATAGCGCGATGCGCCGAAGCGCTGCCGCCCCGGCGCATCGGTGGTATGCGTCGACGACTCTATATTACTTGTTGACTCGTTCACCCTTCAAAGGCGCATGGCGCGCCCGATTCGAAAAAGGGGGGCGCGCAGCCCGCTACGGCGCTCCGTTGCTCTCCTGCACGCTGTCAACTCGCACGACCTTGTTCTTCCCGTCCACATGCACGTTTTTGATCGTCCACTTTTTCGCTTCTTTTGCGTCCACGAGCGCGTATGTCAACGCGATGATCACATCTCCGACCTGCCCCATTCGCGCGGCCGGACCGTTCAGACAGACCGTGCCGCTGCCGCGCTCGCCTTCGATAAGGTAGGTTTCGAAACGGCCGCCGGTGTTCACGTTCAGCACCTGCACCTTCTCGTGCGGCAGCATGTCCGCCGCTTCCATGAGCAGCGGATCCAGCGTCAGACTGCCTACATAATGCAGTTCGGCCTGCGTGATCGTGGCCCTGTGAATCTTGCTCTTCAGCATATGCAGCATCATGATTCGTACACCTTGAATTTGATGTTGTCGATCAATCGCGCGGGGCCCACACAAGCCGCCACCGCCAGCAATACCGTCCCCTCGATTCGCTCGACGGGCTGCAGCGTGTCCGCATCCACCATCTCCACGTACTCGATCCGTACGCCCGACATGGCCGCGCGTACCGTCTCCACCACTCGTCGCGGGTCGCGTTCGCCCGCCTTCATCATCGCTTCCGCTGCGAACAACCCGCGCGACAGGCACAGCGCGCGCTCGCGCTCCTCGGCGTTTAAATAGCGGTTGCGCGAACTCATCGCCAAACCGTCCGGCTCGCGCACGGTCGGGAGTTCCACGATTTCGATTCCGAATTCCAGGTCCCTGGTCATGCGTTTGATGATCGCGCACTGCTGTGCGTCTTTCTGCCCAAAATATGCTCGGTCCGGCATGACCACGTTGAACAGCTTGGTTACGACCGTTGCCACGCCGCGAAAGAAATGCGGCCGTGTAACGCCGCAGAGTTGGTGCGACATGCCTTCCACGGTGACGTAGGTCGCGTATCCCGGCGGGTAGACGCAGTCCTTCTCCGGCGCGTAAATGACATCAATCCCGCATTCCTCCGACATCCGGCAATCGTCCTGAAAGGTCCGCGGATACCGATCGAAATCTTCGTGGGGGGCGAACTGTGTGGGGTTGACAAAAATGCTCGCGACGGCGCAATCGTTTTCTCTTGCCGCCGCGCGCATCAGGCTTGCGTGCCCTTCGTGCAGGGCGCCCATCGTCGGAGCGAACCCAATCGATCGGCCCGCGCGCCTCTGGTCCGTTGACCACGCCCGCATGTCCTGCGCGGTTTCGAGGATGATCATTCGAACGAATGCTCCGCGGTCGGGAACGCGCCTGACCGCACTTCTTCGGCATACTGTTGAAACGCCGCTTTCATGGCCGCGCCGGCGTCGAAGTAGACTTTTGAAAACTTCGTGTACTTTCCCATACCCAGCATGTCATGCATCACCAGCACCTGCCCATCGCAGTCCGGTCCCGCGCCGATTCCGATCGTCGGAATCGAGATCGAGCGGGAAATCTCGCCAGCCAGAGCGGCAGGGACGCACTCCAGTACGATCGCAAAGCAACCTGCCGATTCGAGACCCTTCGCTTCTTCGAGCAGGCGCGCCTTGCTCGCATTGTCGCGTCCTTGCACCTTGTATCCGCCGAGTTGATGGATCGATTGCGGCTGCAAGCCGATGTGCCCCATGACGGGAATACTGGCATCGAGGATCGCCTGAATGGTTTTGCCGAACCGGCCCGCGGGACCCTCCAGCTTCACCGCCTGCGCGCCTGCTTCGGCGATGAATCGCCCCGCGTTTCGTACGGCATCCTCCGGGCTGACCTGGTAGGAGAGAAACGGCATGTCGGCGACCACCAGCGCGCGCTGGACGGCGGCGCTCACGATTCTCACATGGTGCAGCATCTCGTCCATCGTCACGGCCAGCGTATTCGGCCGGCCCATCACGACCATGCCACACGAGTCGCCGACCAGAATCACATCGATGCCGGCTTCATCCTGAAGTCTCGCGGAGGGATAATCGTACGCGGTGAGAACGGCGATCTTTTCGCCGGAATTCTTGCGCTCGCGTAGTGACACACTGGTCACGCGCGCCATACTGCTTCTCCTCATGAACCGTGACGTTGTCCGTCCCGGTCCCGATTGGGCTCCAAGCGGAGCGGTTCAGAGGTCGTTGTACCCGAGGACCTCCAGCGCGCGACCGACCTGCCGCGCGTTCAGGCGCCTCACGGGCTTCTATGTCTTGCGCCGGTTCGGTCAGGCCTTGTTGCCTGCCGAGTGGTAAGTCCTTAGCGCGCCCGCCGCCTCCGGTGATACGAGCAGTTCCCCGACGGTTTTGCCTGTTTCCGGATCAACCGCATCGGGCGCAATCTCCGCCAACGGGACCAGCACAAACGCCCGCTTGCGGAACTCGGGATGCGGAACCGTAAGCCGATCGTCGGAACACGTCCGATCATCCCACAACACAATGTCGATGTCGATCTCGCGCGGGCCCCACCGCCGGGTATGGGTGCGCCCCAGTTCCCGTTCAAGGGACTTGACGCGGTCCAGGAGTTCAAGCGGCTCGTACGTCGTCTCGATTCCGACCGCCATATTCAAGTACGCAGGTTGATCGACCTCGCCCATCGGTTCCGATTCAATTATGCGGGATACCGAGACAACTCGAATTCCTGGCGCATCCTCAAGCGCGCGGACCGCGCGATCAAGGTAGCCCTCTCGATCGCCCAAGTTGCTGCCCAGACTGAGGAAGACCGGCATTCAATGTGTTGACCGCGTGATGCTCCCGTATACCGGCCCTACGATAGCATCGCGTTCATTCGCCGCGCAAATTGCCGGTTCACCGTAGTGACTGCCGCGTTTCTGCCGCGAGTTGTCGTCGGAACGCGGCGAGGTCACGATAGCGCCCTCGGTGCGTCCTTCGAAATGCACGGTGGACGATCCCTGTGCAGACATACCCGCTGCCGCCCGCCTCTTGCGCGACCGGCATTGACTTCGCGATTTGGAACTCGACGAGAAACTTCCCCTCCAACGGAGTGCCCGTGCACGGTCCAGGTTATAGACCATGCGTGGCTTGTTGTGGGTTATGGTCCAACGCTTGCGCGCTTAAAGGAATGCTCGTCCCCGGGTAGCCAGATTTGGACCTCTTTTTGGACCCGGCCCCATTGCAGGGCCTGTTTGTGTTTCTTGAAGTAGAGGTCTATCTTCTCCCCCTTAATCGCCCCTCCGCGGTCTTGCACATTCCCGTAGCCATAACCGGGCACGTACATCAGGGTGCCAAATGGGTAAAGCGAGGTGTCCGCTGCGATAGTGCCGGGCTTGGCCATTTCGCCGCTTGCGGTCTGACCGACTTTCTTGCGCTCCCCTTTCATCGGGCCGCTGGCATAGACCGGTCGTCCCAGCCAATTTCGTTTCCATGCGCAGCATTTCTTGCAGGGACAATACGCGGTGACTTCCATGGACTTGCTGAAGGACGGAGGCGGCAAATTTTTTTGAGAAGACGTGACGCAGCCCGAACTGATAACGGCGGCGCCAATTAACGTAGTTGTCAAGAAATGTCGCATACTGTCAATAGATTACCTCACCCCGATATATCTTGCAATACCCTATTCAGCCCGCATTTCTTACCAGTCGCTCCCGATGACGGGAGCGACTGGTGAGAAATGCTCAGGAGATGGCATAGAAGTCAATCGGGTGAGGATTTTTCACACCAACAGCCCGTTTTCCCTGTCGCTGCATAAAGGTATGTGCCGCAAGAAGTTGTATCCTTCATTGGCCGCGGGCGTGAAAAATCCGGGTAAGAACTTCTAAATAAACCAAATACACCAATCTGACTTTGTGGTGCAGGCATCCGTGCCTGCATACTCAGCTTCCGGGAGGTAGCCAAGATGGCCGCACCACAATGATCGATAGCTTTTTTGATAGAAGCTGTTATTAGTTGACAATCCGTCAGGGCAACTTCCAGCCGGCGGCCCATCCGTGAAGATTGCTTGCGGTCCCAGACTATGGTATTCCTAATTCCTACAAGGAACTCTGCGAAAAGGGATTAAATATCGAGACCAAGGACTCGTCTACATGTTAGGACACGAGGAGACTGGCTCGATGAGCGCGGCCTTGGATCTGAGCTTTCGATACGAGGAATTCACCGGTGGATCGGCGATGGAAGTCCCCCACCCAAAGAATGTTACGACGGAGGACGCCCGTCTCGTCGGCCTCGCCCGGGCGGGGGATTTCGCCGCTTTCGAACAGCTTGTGCGCACGTATAGAAACGATGTTTACGCGATGGCATTCCATTTCGTGCGAAATCGCGAGGAAGCGTGGGACATCTCGCAGGAAGTGTTCATCAAGGCCCACCGTGCGCTGGCCCGCTTTCGTGGGGACTCCACGTTCAAGACCTGGCTCATGCGTATCACCGCCAACCAATGCAAAGATGTTTTGAAGAAACGGCGCCTTGACGCAGTCCCATACAACGACGCGCTCGACACACATGACGCGCCCTCGCAGGTGCTGGGTCCGCGCCATACGCTCGAGGCAAGTGAACTCGGCGATGCGATCGAGAAGGCGCTGGACGCCCTCCCCCACAAACACCGCACCGCCTTTATTCTGCGGGAGTATGAAGGCCTCTCGTACGAGGAGATGGCCCAAGCGATGGGTTGCACGATCGGCACGGTGATGAGCCGCTTGCACCACGCGCGCCGAAAGTTGCAGAACAGTCTTCAGAAGATGGGATTCAGTAGGGGTTAGACCGATGAAAAAGTGGCAGAAGGACCTCGCGCAGCAATTTGATCACGACGGCATGGACGCATTGTCGAGCGCCAGCCTCACGCACGAGGAACAGGAGTACCTCAGTACGCTCCAAAGGCTGCGCGACGGAGTTCAGGAGATAAAAACTACGCCTGAAATCACCGATGCGCAGTTCAGCGCATTCATGAGCGGCATTCGCGAAGGCATCGAGGCGCGGCCGACCGGCTACCGCGGCCTTTGGGCGGCCGTCTCGATGGTTACGGCGGCTCTTGTGATCGCGTTTTCGCTGTTCGCCGTGTTGGACACATTCCACCAGCGCGGAAAGCTGCCCGCCGTCCAGGCGGAAGTGGAAAAGGCGACGACCGAAATCCAAGGCGCGACCGTCAATTCGTACACATCCGACGATGGCACGGCTGTCGTGTGGGTGAACGACGCAACCGTGGACAGGGTAAACTTGTGGTAGGTCCGGCATGCATAGCGCTGATAATCATCGCCGCCGGCGCCGAAAGCCCGCCCACTGAGAGAGATTACGGCGTCACCATGATTGCGGTCAGCGCAAGCATAGAACACCAGCGATCGCCCGCGCTTGCCGACAACCCGAAGCCGTCTCCGACAGCGACGGACCCGTATGGCAGCCGCAGCGGGTTTGTGCCGGGAGCCAACAAGCCGCCAAAGGCGCAGGGCGCGCCACGGGCAACAAAACATTTTGACGACGGGCTCGAATCAATTCGGGCTGCCGTGGCCGATTTGCCCTACGACACGTACCGAAAAGTCCGCTCCGAATCGGTGCGGACCAAGATGAATCAGGAGACGAGCATCGCGATCAATGAACGGTACACATTGCTCGTAACCCCCCTTTCCACCGATACGGGCGGACGAGTGAGAGTCCGTGCGCGTATCCTGGAGCAGACCGACCGGAACGGCGAACCTGTCACCATCAAGGCCCTCGATACCACGAGCGCGGTCGTTCCGGGCAAACACCTGATGCTCGGCGGACTTTCGCTCGGCGATGCGCAGCTCATCGTGTTTGTGACGATAACGATGTAAGCCGGTGTCGGGCTTGTTTCGGTGTTCCCTTCCCGGTCCGCGCTTGTCGGAAGACCCGTGTGGGTGTATAAGAATGTCGGCATGATGTGTCGACCGCTTATCGAACTACCATTCAATCGCCTGGGAGCTTGGCAACATGGGCACGGAATTGGTACTGGCATTCTTGTCCGGCGTTTTCAGTTTGGCGTTCAGCCCTATCCAAACGATATTCGCCCTGCTATTCCAGCCTTTCGTCCTGATCCAATTCCTTCCGCTATTCCTTTCCTACATGGGATTCTGACGCGTTCCGGGTCGTCCGGTGCCTCTGACCGAGGAGAAAACGCGGCAAAACCGATCGGGCAAGGGCCCGGCGCATGAACGTCGTTGTCCGCGAATACCGTGACGAGGACGAATCCGAGTGGATGCGGGTCCACGCGATTATATTGAGCATATCCCACGCGTGGAATTATACGATTCAGGAGCGCCCCAGGTACGAAGGCTATGAGAGCACCCGGCTGGTCGCCGTGTCGGAAGGCCAAATTGTCGGCCTGACCGACGCCCAGTACGAGAATTACGCGGGTGAACTCTGTCAACAGTCGGACAGTCGCGGCGGGTACGTCTGCGAGTTCGGCCGTCTGCCGGAGTTCGGAGGACGCGACATCGGGAAGATGCTGATCGAGGCGACCGTCGAAGACGCGAAGAAGAAGGGAATTCACCGACTCGAGTACTGGAGCCAGGATCGCCGGGCCCAACGGTATTATGCGCGACTTGGGATGAAAGAGATCGGGCGGCACTATCGATTTCGTATGCAGCCAACCGAGGAAATCAAGGATCAGATGGGAAGAGGCCGTTTGGTCATCGAGTATTTGTATTGCGCGTGCCGGCCCGAGGAGTGGCCATTGATTAAGGAGCAGTACTCGATCCTTAACAAGCATCCGCTGGAGCCTCATTTGTGCGTGGGCTATGAAATAAGGTTTTAGCCAAAGCTGGATCAGGTTTTCGGCGAACCAAAAAGTAAGCTTTATATCACATCCGCCTATCTATATTTTCGGTCTTTGGTTGGGCTTGCGAAACCCGTAATCATGGTGTATTCTTAGAATTGCAAGCAAAGAGACCACAAGATGTAGGGGTGCGCCCGTACTTCCGCCATGAAAAGGACGAACGAACCAAGCCTCACAAAGATCATCATCGCGCTACTTCTCCTGTGTGGAGTGGCGTATGGAGGATATCGCACTTTTGTCTGGTTGAGGGCGGGAGGCGTCGAGGGCGTCGTTCAAGCGGGCGCTCCCGCAACGGTTGACAGCGCCAAACAGCTTGTTGACGCAGGCAAATATTCGGAAGCTCGAAAGGCGCTCAGCCCCTTGGCGCTAAAAGCCAAAGACCCCGGCGTCGCCGTCCCGGCGCTGATGTTGCTTGCGGAGGCGGAGTTGAACGGGGGTGACCGCAAG
>BTUX01000210.1:0-8344 GCA_045863315.1 Candidatus Hydrogenedentota bacterium
TCGAGTAACGCCGGGCCCGGGGGGGTTTGGCGGATTTCCCCACACCCGTGGGGATGAACCGCGGCGGCGGTGGCTGCCGCAACGCCCGCCGCGGTTCAGTGGCTCTGGAAGTCGGGCAGAGTGTTTTCGCGTTTGGTTCGATCGTGAACCAGGTTGATGGGAGTTGGATGGTGTAACGCCCCGGGCTGGCTTAACGTTCGTCCGGCACGTTACGGGTCGCGGCGAGTTGTTGGCGGCGGAGTTGGCCGCAGGCGGCGTTGATGTCCCGGCCTTTTTCCTTGCGCAGGGTGGCGGAGAGGCCGGCGGCTTCGAGCGCGTCCCGGAACGCTTCGCATCGTTCGCGGGGCGGGGGGGCGTAGCCGAGTCCGGCGACGGGGTTGTAGGGAATCAAATTGACATGGGCCTTGACGCGCGCGGCGAGCGCGATGAGTTCGGCGGCGGCTTCGGGTGAGTCGTTGACGCCGTCGAGCAGGGTCCACTCGAAGGTAATCTGGCGGCCGGTATGGTCGCAATACAACTGCACCGCTTTCATCAACACATCGAGGGGGTACTTGCGGTTGAGCGGAACGAGTTCCGATCGGAGTTTGTCGTTGGCGGCGTGGAGCGAGACGCTCAGGCGCACCTGCCAGTCTTCCTGTGCGAACCGCTCGATGCCTTTGACTTCGCCGACGGTCGACACCGTGATCCGCCGCGCGCCGATGCCGAGTCCTTCCGGCGCCATGAGCAGTCGGACGCTCTTGACCGTCGCGTCGTAGTTTCGGAAAGGCTCCCCCATCCCCATGTACACGATGTTCGGCGAGCGGCCCTCGAGGTCTTCGCCGGCGAGCAGGTGCAGGGCCTGTTCGACAATCTCGCCCGCGTTCAGGTTGCGCGAGTACCCGGACATGCCGGTGGCGCAGAACGAGCATTTCACCGCGCAACCCACCTGCGTCGATAGGCACAGCGTGGTTCGGTCGCGTTCGCGGATGAGGACGGACTCGACCGTTTCGCCGTCCGCCAGGCGGAACAAGGCCTTCTTCGTGCCGGCGGCGTGAGGCGATTGCGAAACGTGGACGAGTTCGAGCTGCCGCGGCGCGTAGTCCTGCGCCAGCCGCGCGCGCAGTTCCTTCGACAGGTTAGACATGCGGTCGAAGTCGAAGACTTTCTTGTCGTGCAGCCACTGGAATATCTGACGGCCCTGGAACGGCTTGAGCCCGAGCCGTTCGGCGATCTCCCGTGGATTCAGTTCGGTCAGCGCCGGTTTCATCTCGATGGCCGCCAGTCGATTCGGAACAGGGAACTCGGCAGTTCGGTGTTGATGCGAATATTGCGCATTTCAAAAGTCAGCCTTGTATCTTCGCCGGGAAACGATGTGTCCACGTACGCGGGGAAGCGCACGCCGTCCTTCTCCGCGTAATCTTTGCGGATCGTGCGGGCAACGATCTCGCCGCCCTGATCGATCAGGGTGCTCTCGAGTATCACCCACGGCGCCCCGCGGACCTCCAGGCGGCGGGTCATGCCATGGCCCGCGGGAAGTTGCAACGTGGCCGTCCCCTCTGCGTCGTCGTACGCCACGACGCGCGCGTCCCGCTCCCGCAATTCGTTCCATGCCACCGGAAGAAACATTTCGCGTGCGATGTCGTCCGGCGACACGCTGAACGGCACGCTGTCGAATTGCTCACCGCCGAGGCGGTAATAGTAGCGCTGCTCCGGGTCGCTGACCGTGGGAAAGCGGATCAGGAATTCGTTGCCGGTGCACTTCAGGTCGAATGCAATCACATTGAGCCGCGTGCGTCCGACCACATACAGGTCGCCGGGCCGCCGGTATGCGACCGTGCCCGAAGGGAAGCGCTGGATCGAATCCAGTTTGGGCGATTCGACCGTGATCGTCCCCCCCGCCCGGAAATTGAGAAGCGCGACGTCGTTCGCCTGCAAATCCCTAAGAATGTCCGCCGTGGACGGGGCTCCTGGAGGAAGATCAGCGCGTTCCATCCGCTTCCCGAGGGACTGGCAACCCGCTGAAATCAGAAGGCTGGGCGCGAGCACGGCGCATGCGACGCATCGCCCGAATGTGTGGAATCGAGGACGGCGCATCGAAATAGAGGGGGTCTGTTGATTTCGCCGCGGCAATTTGATAACCTGAGTCGTTTTCGAGCCGAAGTATATCTGATTGCGGCAAATGGGTTCCATGCGACGCCGCGTTGTTAACCTGGGAGAGAGTCATGGCACGGGTATGTGAATACAGCGGCAAACGCCCGCAGGTCGGCATGAAGATCGTGCGCCGCGGTAAAGCGAAGCGCTCCGGCGGCATCGGTCAGAATGTGACCGGGATCACGAAGCGACGCTGGAAGCCGAACCTTCAAAAGATTCGCATCGTCGACGAAAACGGGACGGTCCGTCGCGTGCGCGTGTGCGCGCGGTACATCAAGGCGGGCAAGTTCACGAAGGCGACGAAGGGTCTCAAGTCGCGCAAGTCTGCGTAAGCTATCCCGTCAATCGCATCAACGCCGGATGGGGCGCCTGTCCCCATCCGGCGCTTCAATCCCAAAAAGGACTTCGGGCTACTGCTCGCCGCCTTCCGGTGCTTCCGCCGTCGGCTCCTCAGGTGCCGCACCTTCCTCGCGGTCTCCCGATTCCGGGGCGGGCTCTTCCGTGGCCGGTTCCGCGGCCTCGCCGCTGTCGAGCTCTTTTACTTCCGCGCCCACTTCCGGGGCCTGCTTCGCAATCTCTACGATGTCCTCGGCAGGGATGATGACCGCCATGGCGCTGTCGCTTCCGCCGAATAGACCGAACCCGCCGCTGTCCCGGTCCGACTTGATTGTCCGCAGCACGCACAGGCCGATGACTTTTCCATCCAAGGAGAGCGCGGGGCTTCCGAGATCGGTCCGCGTGGGATCGTGCCCCATGATGTAGTAGGTGCGCGGCCGGCGGATAATCGAGTTGATCCGCTCGATCGACACCGCATACTCGCGGCCCGCGACGCGGCCGAGCCGGTTCAGTGTCACGATCGGATCGAGCACCTCGGGAACGGCGCTGTTCGTGAAATCGATTGCGGGCACAGGCTCGTTCAGCGGCTCGGTGGGACGCACAAATGCCAGGTCGAGGTCACGGTCCCGCAGCACGATCTGCCCGGAGATCTCCGATCCGTCCTGGGTCAGGATTTTCAGGTCCGTCACCTGGACTTTCATGTTGAGACCCTGTGCGCGGTCGTCCTCTCCGATCATATTCTCCAGTCGGCTGGTGGGGTCCGCCGAGCTCAAGGCCAGCACCGTGAGGCCTGAGGGATCAATCACCGTACCGGTGATCTCGCTTTTTTGCTCCTGTTCCTGTGTGCCGACCGAGGGCACGGAGAATTGGATCTTGTTCACGACGCGGACGGTAACCACGCAATGTTTGTGGGCATCCAGCAGTGCACGGCCTTTTTCCGCAAGCTCATCGGCCGTGGCCGAAAGGGCAAACGTCAATGCCGCGACACACGCCAGTGGGCGGACAAGAGGGAAACGCATGGCTACTCCTTTCCCGCGGCGCGCGCGGTGTCCCACTTCGGTTGGAATTCGAGGAAATGGTTGTAGACGCCCCGTTCGACCTGGACGATGACCGCGGAGGGACGGTTCGCCTCAATGTCTTTCATTTTCGTTTCGAGGTCGTCGACGGATTTGATTGGGGTCGCAGCAACGCTGACAATCAGATCGCCCGTGTTCAATCCGCCGATCGCCGCCCAACTGCCCTGTTCGACCTTTGTCACGAGCACGCCCGACTTGTCGCTGGGCCACTTCTCCTTCACCTTGTCGATAAATGTGATGTCCCGGACGTTGAACTCGAACTGAACATCCGCATACTCCTTCATTTCGCGGGTCTGGCGCGGTGAAGCGGGTAATTCCACCGGCACGGTCTTCTTGTCGCCGCTGCGCCAAATCGACAGTTCCGCCGTCGATCCGATTTTATATTGCCGGATTAGTGCGTTCAGTTCTTCATAGTCTTCGGGGGCGGCGGCCTCAAGAGGTTCACCGTCCACCGCAAAAATGATGTCGCCCACCTGGAGGCCGGCGGACTCAGCCGCCGTCCCCGGATAGACCTGCGTAATGCGAAACCCCTTGAGATCGGGATTGTTGAGCGCCTTGGCAATCTCGCGCGTGACTACCTGCGTCTCGAGCGGCAGCCACGCTTTCTCGACCTCCCGGCCCGGATCGCTCGGCTCCTTGATGCCGACCTTGACCACGGTGACGTACCGCGCGAGCTTTCGCTCGAACTCGACGAGGACCGGCACCGGCTCGCTTTGTCCCTGTGTCAATTTTTCGGTGATTTCGCGCAGGTCTCGCACGTTCTTCACGGGAATTCCGTTCACGCTGACGATAACGTCACGCCGCGTGATGTCGGGCTTGGCCTCCCCCGTCGGCCCGCCCGAGCGCACCGACGTCACCAGAACGCCGTCCGTCGAATCGCGCTTCATTTCCCGCGCATTCACAAAGGAAACATTGCGGGCCGTAATGCCCCACTGCTTGAACTCCTCCTCTTTCGGCTGCACCTCTTCGTACTCGACGGGCGTTACCGTCAGCGTTTGCTCTTTGCCTTCGCGGGAAATCACCGCTTCGACCGCCTTCCCGATGGGAAGAGAAGCAATTCGATTGTTGAGCAGCGGCAACTGCTCCTCGAACCGCACCACGACATCCTCGCCCGCAAGACTCAGCAACAGATCGCCCGGCTTAAAACCCGCGACGTCCCCCGGCGATCCCGCGTACGCGCTGCGGACAAGGACCCCCCGTCGCGCGGGTTCCGAACGCAACTGGGGCTGTAGGCTAAGACCGATCCATGCGCGGGTGATTTTGCCTTTCTCAATCAACTCGAAGGCCACTTCCCTGGCGAGGTTGCCCGGAATCGCCCCACCCAGCCCTACGCTGACTTCGTTCACGCCGACAATCTTGCCCTGGAGATTGATGAGCGGACCGCCGGAATTTCCGGGAAAGATCGCGGCATCATGGCCGATCCAGCGAACAAGCGATCCGATGTTTTCCCCATCGAGCGTGAACTCCCCAAAGCGGCGTTCAGGCATCACAAGCTCGGTATTGCTCACAATGCCCAAGGTGACGCTCTGCGATAGGGACCTTGGACTTCCCATGGCAAGCACGTAATCGCCGACTGCGACTCGCGAGGAATCGCCGAACTCCGCCGTGGGGAAGATGCGTCCGCCGCCCGATTTCAGCTTGATGACGGCGATATCGGTCTGCGCGTCCGTACCGACGAGTTCGGCTTCAATGACCTCTTTGGTGGACAGCGTGCAAAAGATGCGCGTGGCGTGGCCGGCGACATGGTGGTTGGTCACCACATGACCATCGCCGGTTATGATGGTCCCGCTTCCCGTCGCTTCCCACTTGATCTCTCGTCCATCGTTGTAATCGGTCCAGACGACCGCAATTCGGACAAGGGCGGGCTTCACCTTGGCGATGGAAACGTCAACCGCCGCGCGAACCGTATCGGGCACATCCTGGGCGTATGCCCCCGATGCGCAGACGATCCACCCCAACACTGCGGCTCCCAGTCGAGCGTGAAACTTCATCGATACATTCCTCGGGTGCGTTATCAAACGTAAAGGGTTTCCTGACATCAAAACGCACTACTACTCGCAACCGCCGGATTGAAGGCAGTGGGTCGCGCGGATTCATGCGGAAACATGGACACCGCCGCCATTATCGGGAAGGTAGGTTTCCCAGTCAAGGTATGGTAGCTACTTTAGGATTACTGCGCGGGTCCATTGGGTACCGAATCCGTCCTTTCAAATGTTGGGCACGATCCGGTACACCTCTCCGTCGCTGTAATCGGCGATGTACAGCTCTCCATTTGCGTCTTCGCCAAAGGACGACGGCGCCCCAATCCGGGCGGAGCCGGGCGGATCCAGTTCGGCCGTGCGATCCGTGAACTCGGATACGGCCACGCCGTTGTACTTCAGGGACCAAATCCGTGCAAACGAAAAGTCGGCGAAAAAGTATGTACCCTGCAGGGAAGGTATGGCGGAGCCGCGATAGACGTATCCGCCGACGACGGTGATGCCGATGTCGCGCGTATAGTCGTAAATAGGCGGCGTAAACCCCGGATTGGTGCCGCAACTCCCGTTGCCGCCAAGGCAGGCAAACCCTTCCGCGATTCGCCACCCGTAATTCTCCCCTCCGGTGCTCGTAGGAGGCTGATAGTTAACCTCCTCCCGAGCGACTTGTCCCACGTCGCCCATGTACAACGCGCCGGTCAGGCGATCGAAGCTCCAGCGCCAGGGGTTGCGCAGGCCGTATGCCCAAATCTCGCCACGTGCGCCCGACTGGCCGACAAAGGGATTACTTGCCGGAATCGAATATGGCTGACCAGCGTTTACGTTGATCCGGAGCAATTTGCCCAGCAGCGAATCCAGGCGCTGTCCATGATTATATGGGTCGTTCGCGCTTCCGCCGTCACCGGTCCCAATATACAAACGCTTGTCAATCGGGCTGAAGGCGATCATCCCGCCGTTATGATTGTCAAACGGTTGTGGAATAGTCAGTATAAGGGTTCCCGTTTTCTTCTTTGCGCGGTCCAAGCTCTTCCTCGCCTTGTACCGGACTATCTTCGTGGCCCCATCCTTGCCGGTGTAATTAACGAAAAAGAACCGATTCGTTGCATAGTCGGGGTGGAACGCGAGACCCAGCAAACCCTGCTCTTCCCCATTGCCATTCGTCTTATTGTCGATGTCGAGGAATGGCTCCGAAGCGCGTACACCATTCTTTATCAACTGGATTCGGCCGGGCTTGCGCTCGACTACAAACAGTCGAGTCGGGTCGCCGGGGGGGGCGCAAACAAAGACAGGCAATTGAAAACCCGATGCGACCAGTTCGGTCTTGATCACATTGACGCCTGCGTACGCGCCGAAAGAAAACACAATAACGCAGGGCAGGAGACCAAGTGTTGTCGGCAGCGCCCGCGGAGTCGTCCGGGTTAAGTTCATTTTGACAGCCTGCCTTCCCGAATATGCCGGCACCGACCGGATACGCATCCAAGCCAATCCGACGGCCTGATCCGTTTTTCAGCGAGGCACAATCTTGTATATTTCGCCGTCATGAATGTCCACAATATAGAGTTCGCCGGCCGCGTCTTCGCCGAACGACGAGATTAAGTTAATAGTTCTGGAACCCACAGGTTCGAGTTCATTTGTTCGGTCCGCGTAGTTCGTCAATGAATGACCGTCATATTTGAACGAGAGGATGGTGCTGATCTCAAAATCGGCGAGAAAATAGGTCCCTTGAAGCGATGGAATCGCCGAACCCCGGTATACATATCCCCCGATCACGGCGGTGCCTACCCCATGTGAATACGTGTGGATGGGCGGCGTGAGCCCGGGGTTGGATCCGCACGTGCCACCGAGTTGGAAGCAATCGTTGCCTTCCGCGATATTCCAGCCGTAATTCTCGCCCCCGGAACTCGAAGCCGGCTGAAAATCGACCTCCTCCACCGAATTCTGACCCACGTCGCCGATGTAGAGGTCACCCGTTTGCCGGTCAAAACTGAAGCGCCAGGGATTGCGTAGTCCGTATGCCCAAATCTCCGGCATCGCGCCGCTGACTCCGACAAAGGGATTGCTGGCGGGTATGGTATAGGGTTTATCCTTGTGTACCGAGATTCGAAGAATCTTGCCCAGGAGTGTGTCCAGACTCTGCGCGTGATTCAGAGGATCTCCTTGCGGTCCGCCGTCGCCACGACCCACATACAAATAGCCGTCAGGGCCAAAGGCGAGCATCCCGGAGTAGTGGATTGTGTCAGGTTGTTCGATGCGAAGTATGACCTTCCCGGATCGCTGCCGTGCACGGTCCGGATTCTTTCGCGCTTTGTAGGCCTCCACGACAGTGGCGCCGCCCAAATCGGTGTAGCTGACATAGAAGAATCGATTCCCCGCACCGAAATCCGGTGGGAAGGCAAGTCCAAGCAGCCCCTTCTCACCGCCGAAGGCGTCTGAACCGAGCTTTTTCTTCACGTTGAGAAATGGCTTGTTGAGCGTAACGCCGTTTTTGATGACTCTCACCTTGCCCGACTGGCGTTCGAGTACAAACAGCCGGCTCGTATCGCCGGGGGCGGCACAAAGAAAAGTCGGTTGCTTGAAACCCGACGCGACGAGTTGCGCGGAGATCTCGGCTGCGGCAAGGGCCCTCGCACTACCGGCATGGAACGCACTGAGCAGGATTAGTGAAAAAACAAGCCTCTTGCACACGGCTACTACAACTTCCCTCGTTTAGGAACCAAGCGAAACCCCACGTGTCGTCGCACTTTACAAGTGTAGGTCATTCTGTATCTTACGCACGATGGGCTTAATTGGCGACTGTGCGTCCGTCGTCCAGCGATAATCAATTTT
>BTUX01000211.1:0-8339 GCA_045863315.1 Candidatus Hydrogenedentota bacterium
GTGGTGACACTGGGCCTTTCCATCGGCTGCTCGGGCCCTACCGCGGCGAAGAAGACGGAAATCACCAAGGCGGAGGAAAAGCGATCGGCAATACCCGTCGAGGCTCGCCTACCGCTGCGTGGGCCCATATCCGAATACTTCGAGACGACCACCCGCGTGTCCGCCGAGCGTTCGGTGCAGGTGACCTCCGAGGGCGTCGGCACTTGCCAGAAGGTATATAAGGATGAAGGGGACAAGGTAAGCGTCGGTGATCCGCTGGTCGAACTCGACAAGGCGGAATTGGAAGCCCAGCTTCGCTCAGCAAACGCACAACTGGCCAAACTGCGCAGCGACTATGCGCGGGCATCGGAAATGCTGAAAGAAGACCTGATCTCGCGCTCGGAGTATGACAACGCCCGGTACGGCTACGAGCAACAACTCGCCAGCGTAAACCAGTTGCAGGTTCAACTTGGCAACATGACGGTCCGAGCGCCCATTAGCGGCGTAATCACCAAAAAAATGGTGCAGGTTGGTCAGTTGCTGACCTCGGGTACGCCGTGTTTCGAGATTGTGGACCCCAAATCCTACATACTTGCAATCAATCCTCCGGAAAAACTTTTGCCGAGGATTAAGGTGGGCCAGGAAGCAAAAGTCGTCATCGATGCGTTGCAAAGCGAGGGCTTCACCGCAAAAGTCCGCAAGATCAATCCAGCAGTGGACCCTGCGAGCGGCACGGTGAAAGTGACGCTGGATTTCGACTCTGCGACCTTGTCCAAACTGCGCGATCAGGCGTTCGCGCGGGTCAGTCTCGTTCTGGACACGCGGGCGAATGCGCTCCTGGCGCCCAAGGATGCGGTGCTTCAGGAAAACGCCCGCAAGTACGTCTTCATCATCGAGGAGCAGTCAGGTGACGCCGGGACCGAAAGGCCGGCGCCCGCTGACGATGAGTTGCCGCCGCTTCCTCGGGAAGGGGCTACCCTCATTGCGAACCGCGTCGAGGTGCAGACGGGCCTGGAAGACAGCACACATGTCGAGATTGTTTCGGGCCTGTCGGACGTAACTCCGATTGTCACGGTCGGCCATCAAACTCTGAAGTCGGGTTCCGAGGTCAAGCTCACATCGGCGGAGGAGGAACTGCTCGCGAAAACCGGTTTGAGCGTGGGGGAAGCGCTGGAGCAAGCGAAGAAGGAGCGCGAGGAAGGCGCGAAAAAGGTAGACGGAACGGGAATGTAGGCACCCCAAGCCCCGCGCAACACCGATACGTTCACATCCATGTCGCAATCACACCCAGAACCTCCACGCGAGTACAGTCTGCCCATTCGCCGTCCGGTGACGATGGCAATGCTGTTCCTCACCTTGTGTGTGTTCGGCTGGAAATCCTACCAGCAGCTTCCCATCAACTTGATGCCGGACATTTCGTACCCGACCCTCACCGTGCGCACGGAGTACGAAGGGGCCGCGCCGGAGGACGTGGAAAAACTGGTGACACGGCCCTTGGAAGAGCAGCTTAGCATCGTGAGCGGGTTGGTCGAGGTCAGCAGCACGTCGTCTGCCGGAGTTTCCGAGATCGTCATGGAATTCACCTGGGGCACGGACATGAATATCGCCCAGCAGGACGTCCGTGATCGGCTCGATCTGTTCGACCCGCCCAAGGAAGTGACCGAGAAACCGGTAATCTTACGATACGACCCGACGCTCGACCCGGTCTACCGGGTGGCAATCACCGGTCATGATTTTGCGGAAATCAGCGACCCCGTGGAGCGGGCACAGCGAATCTCAGAGCAACTGACGGCGCTTCGCGAGTCGGCCGAACGCTTCCTGAAAAGCGATCTCGAGTCGGAACCCGGCATCGCCCAAGTCGTGGTGCAAGGCGGGCGCGAAGAGGAAATTGAGGTACTGGTCGATTCAGAGCAGCTCAAGAACCTCGGGCTGTCGCTCGAGAGCGTGGTCCAGTCGCTGGCGCAGCAGAACGTCAACCTTTCCGGGGGCAGCCTTCGAGAAGGGAAGGCGGAATACCTGGTGCGCACCAAAAACGAATGGGAAGAGGTGCGCGAAATTCCGCACTCCGTCATCGGCAAAGGCATTCGCCTCTCCGACGTGGCGACCGTCAGGCTGGGTCAGAAGGATCGCGAGTCCATCGTCCGGATAGACGGGCAGGAAGCGGTCGAACTCGAGATTTACAAGTGGGGTGACGCCAACACGGTAAGCGTGTGCAATCGCGTCAAGGACCTCTTGGGGTTCGAGCGGGAGAAAAGCAGCCTCGAAAAGCTGACGGCCTGGATGAACAAGAGGCCGCAGCCTCCCGCGGGGTCAAACGTGCCAACCCTGATCGCGATGCAGCAACTCGCGATGGAAATGAAGGAATTGCAAACCCTGCAGACGCGCATGCCGGAATACGCTCGGTTTCATACCGTGAGCGATCAGTCCCGCTTCATCACCGCGGCCATCAAGGAAGTGCAGAACGCCGCCATTTTCGGCGGGTTGCTGGCCATTTGCATTCTGTATTTGTTCCTTCGAGAACTTCGGGCCACGATTATCATGGGCGTGGCGATTCCCATCTCCATTGTTACGACCTTTGTGCCGATGTTCATGCAGGACCTGAGTCTGAACATCATGTCGCTGGGCGGTCTTGCGATGGGTGTCGGCATGCTGGTGGACAACTCGATTGTCGTAATGGAAAGTATCTTCCGATGTTCGGAAGAAGGCGATGGGGTTGTCGATGCCGCGGATCGGGGGACCCGCGAGGTGTACGGGCCGGTGGTCGCATCCACGTTGACGACGGTGGCTGTGTTTCTTCCGCTTGCGTTTGTCGAAGGGGTCGCGGGCCAGCTATTCCGCGACCATGCTCTTACCGTCACGTTTTCCTTGTTGGCGTCGCTGCTGGTCGCGTTGTATTTGAACCCGATGATCGCGTCGCAAAGCAAGATCAGCTTCACGTCGCGCGGGGATGTGGTCTGGGTCATGCGAGCGTTCCGTCGCGCAAGGGCGGATGGCTACCGCCCCGAATTGTCTTTCCTGCTTGTAGCGCCTTACGCTGTCTTGGGGGCCGCGGAATGGTTGCTGAATCAGGCCATCCAGAATTACGGGCCCTTGGCGGTTTGGGCCAGGAACGGGGTGCGCGGAGCCGCCGCCGGCATGGCGGGCGCCGTGAATGCGCTGTGCGTAGTCGGGTTCGCTCCGTTTGCATTCGCTTTTATGACCCTCCTCTTTAGTGTCCAGTGCGTCCTCCAACTCATCCTCCAGTTTTGGATCACCGTTTTCTTTGTTGTCAGCGCCTTTTTCGGGGCCATCTTTGGCGTCATTGGGTTTGTCTTCCATTTTGTGTTCTGGGCGCCGCTGACCCTTTTCAACCGTTTTTTTGAGGCGTTTCGAGCAACATACGCGATCCTGCTTCGGCAAGGGCTGCGGTTCAGTCCCGCGGTGGTGGCGTTGGCTGTCGTTGTGGCAGTGCACGCAGGCAGCCTTGTGCCGAATCTGGGGCGGGAACTCATCCCCTCCATGAACCAAGGCGAGTTCACGATTCGGATGGAAGCGCCCCCCGGCACGCGCCTCGAGGAGACCGAGCGACGCGCGGCCGAAATCGAGAGGTTCGTGATGACCTTTCCCGAGATCGGCACTGTCGCGGTCGAAATCGGAGAGGAGAAAGCGTCCGCCGAGAGCAAGCGGGGCGAGAACGTGGCCGAGTTTTCGATCAGCTTGAAGAACCCGAAGGAAGACATTTCCCGTCAACCCGAGATTATGGACGAACTGCGCCGTGGAATTGCGCGGCTGACATCCGACCAAGTCACCTTTGCGCTGCCTTCGCTGTTCAGTTTCAAGACGGCGGTCGAGTTGCACATACGCGGCGACCAGTATTCCGAACTGCGCAACGTGGGTCGTCGCGTGGTAGAGGCGATTCGCGATGTGCCGGGTGTGAGGGACCCGGAACTCAACATGCGGGAAGGCTACCCGGAAGTCATCATCGAACTGGATCGGGATTTGCTGGCGGCCAAGAATGTCGTCCCCGAACAGGTCGCACAGCGCTTGCGCACTGAGGTGCAGGGCGAACTTCCAACCGAACTGAACCGCCAGGGAGACAAAGTGGACATCCGGGTGCGCGCGGATCGCACGATGCTCAGCAGTGTGAGCGATTTGCGGAAACTGTCCGTCGTAGACGGCTACCCGCCGATCCCGCTTGAATCGGTGGCGAAAATACGGGTGGAGGAGGGGCCGAACGAGATTCGGCGCATCGACCAGCGGCAGGTTGCCGTCGTCACCGCCAACGTCGAGGGGCGCGACTTGGGCGCAGTCATGGACGAGGTGATGGAGCGCGTGCGCGCCGTCGAGATGCCCCGTGACTACCAAGTCCTTCCCGGGGGGCAGGATCGGGAATTGCGCACCGCCTTCGAGAGTCTACAGTTCGCCCTGCTGCTGGCAATCTTTATGGTGTACGTCGTGATGGCCTGCCAGTTCGAGAATATCCTGCATCCCCTGCTTGTCATGACGACCGTGCCCATGGCCGCGATCGGTGTGATTTATACGCTCGATGCCCTTTCGATCAATCTGAGCATTCTTGTATACATCGGTCTGATCAGTCTCGCCGGCATTGTAGTGAACAACGCCATCGTGCTCATTGACTATATCAATCTGTTGATCGATCGCGGCATGTCCAAAGCCGATGCCGTGGTCGAGGCCGGGCGCGTCCGCATGCGCCCCATATTCATGACGACAATGACGACAATCCTTGGCCTGCTTCCGATGGCGATTGCCACTGGCCAGGGAGACGAAATACGCCGGCCGATGGCAGTCACGCTGATTGCGGGATTGGCCTCGTCCACAATACTCACCCTCGTGATTATTCCAATGGTGTTCTACCTGTTCGGTGGACGCAATGACGCAGTCCGCAAGTAAGTCGTTGCCGGCGCTCGCGCTGCGCAGGCCGATTACGGTCATTATGATCGTAATCACCATGATTTGCCTCGGCGTCATCTCGCAGCGGCGGATTCCCCTCGAATTCCTCCCTCCGATTGATTTTCCATTCATCATCTGTCAAATCCCCTACGTGGGGGCCACGCCGGAACAGGTCGAAAAAGAAGTGGCGATTCCTGCGGAAGGCGAGTTCCGCACGCTTTCCAAGCTGCGGCGGATCATGACGACCTCGGACATGAACGGCTGCACGATCCGGCTCGTATTCGAGATGGGAACGGACATGACGACGGCGACTGCCGATGTCCGCGACCGAATCGAGCGGCTCAAACTGATCCTTCCCGCGGAGATCGAGCGCGTGTTCCTTCGCAAATTCAGTTCGCAGTCGTTGCCGATCATGATGTTTTCGCTCTACGGGCCCGGTGACGATGAAGAAATGGCGTACCTCGTTCGAACGCTCCTGCAGCCGCGCCTCATGCGCGTCGATGGTGTGGCCGACGTAAGCATTTTCGGCAAACCCGAGCGCGAAGTGTTGATCGAGTTCAATCAGGACGCCCTCCGCAACCGGGGCGTGGGCCTGTTCCAGGTCGTCTCCTCGCTTCGTCAGAGCAGCATTAACGTGTCGGCCGGCGAGATTGTCGATGGTCAGACCAAATACTTCGTGCGTACCGTGGGCGAGTTCTCGTCGCCGGATGAGATCGGACGCCTGATCATCGGTCCCAATGCGCTGCGTCTACGGGACGTCGCCAACGTCGGATACCGGAGCCGCGAGGTCGAGTCGGGTTACGCCATCGACGGGCATTCGGGCACGTTTTTGCTGGTCCGCAAGGAAGCGGAGGCCAATGCGATCGCCACTTGCAAGGCGGTATTGGCGGAACTGGAAAAAGCCTTGACCGACCCCGCCTTTGCGGACGTGCAGCACTTCATGTTCTTTAATCAGGCGGACATGATCACGTCCGCGCTAAACAGTTTGCTCAAGGCCGGCAAGGGGGGCGCGGCGCTGGCGGTGGTGGTGCTGTTCTTCTTCCTGCTGAGGTTTCGGCCTACCTTTATCGTCGCGGTTTCCATACCCGCTTCAATCATGGTCTCGCTGATTTATATGTATTTCGCGGGCATGACGCTGAACCTAGTGACCATGATCTCCCTGATCATCGCTTTGGGGATGTTGGTCGATAACTCAATCGTGGTAATCGAGAACATCAATCGCCATCAGGGGCTCGGCTTCAGCGCGAGAGAAAGCGCGTTGCGGGGCGCTTCGGAGGTCGGCCTGGCCATAACCGCGTCTACATTGACTACGGTCGTTGTATTCATCCCTCTCTTCTACCTGGAAAAGGGCGAACTCGCCACCTATATGCGGCAATTCGCAGTTCCCGTCACGGTTGCGCTGTTTGCAAGTCTTGTCATCGCATTGACCGTCATTCCGCTGGCATCTGCACATATGAAGCCCCGACATGAAACGGCGCTGGTGCGATTCATTCATCGCCGTCATCAAGGGGAAAAGCCTGCCACCGGCCACCTCGCAGCGGGTACATACCGGTTCTTTGCGCTTGCGGACCGACTCGTGGAGCTACACCCGATCCGCAAATTGATCGGGGGATACATGAGGCTGCTCGGCATGACAATCCGCTGGCGGTTCGTCTCGAGCATGCTCATTGTCACGGCGGTAATCGTTACGGCGGCGTGGCCCTTGCAAAACCTCGAGCGTCAAAGCATGCCGAGCGTGGACACGCGCCGAATCGAAATCAACGTCGATTTCGACCAAGGGTTCGATTTCGAGAAGGCGCGTGAAACCATCCATCAAATCGAGGCCGCCATCAACCCGCAGCGTGACGAACTCGGTATCAAGAACATATTCACACGGTATGACGCCAACGGCGGCTCCGTCGACGTGTATCTGCTTACCGAGGACGACATGCCGCCGGGGCAGCAGCCCCCGTTCTCAACCGACGACGCCTTGGACGTCCTTTGGCAACGTCTCCCTCGCCGCATACCGGGGGCGGAATTGCGGTTCGGCATCGCCGAAGCCACGGAAACCGCGTCGCGGTCGTTTTCGATCCAGTTGCGGGGCGACGACGCGCAAACGCTGATGTCATACGCCGAGAATTTGAAGGTGCTGATGAAGGACCGGATTCCGGAGATATCGGAAATCAACACCGACTCGCAGCGCGCGCGGCAGGAAGTGCAACTCGACGTCAACGAAACGCTCGCGGAGTTCTACGGCATCACGCCGCTGGCCGTGGCGCAAACCGTTGATTTTGCGTTGCGCGGCATTCGGCTCAGCTACTTGAAGCAAGGGGGACGCGAGATTCCGGTTTGGGCCCAATTCAGCGAGGAGGACCGCAAGTCCAGGAGCAATCTTGAGAACGTGATCCTCATGTCGAACGCGGGCGAGCCGGTTCCGGTCAACCGGGTCGTTGACTTTTCGAAGGCCACGAGCCCCAAGGCCATCACCCGTGTAAACGGGAAAAACGTCGTGACCGTGACGTCAAAAATCCGAACCGAAGACTTGGGTGGCGTCGTGACAAAGCTCAAGGGCGTTATCGCCGACTTCAACATGCCCAAGGGGTACAGTATCGAGTTCGGAGACGAGCTGATGAACCTCGACCAGAACATGTCCAATTTCTCGACCGCCCTCCTCTTGGCGGTGGTGCTCATCTACGTCGTGATGGGCGCCTTGTTTGAGTCCTACTTGTTGCCTTGGTCGATTCTCTCCTCTTTGCCTCTGGCCGGCCTTGGGGTGGTCTGGTCCTTGTATCTTACCGGCACCCCCGTGGATACCGTCTCGATGATCGGCGTCATTCTCCTTGCCGGCATCATCGTGAACAACGGCATCGTGCTGATCGACTACATCAATCAACTCCGATCGGGAGGGCTCACACGTTACGACGCCATTCTGAACGCCGGACGCGACCGGTTCCGTCCGGTCATGATGACGGCGCTGACCACCATCCTCGGTTGTCTCCCGCTGGCGTTCGGCGGAGCGTTTGGCGGCGAGGTATCCTTTAACAGCCTGGGCCGGGCCCTCATCGGAGGTCTTACGGTGGGCACGCTGTTGACTTTATTTGTCGTGCCGCTGTCGTACACCATCTTCGACGATTTGCGGGTCTGGTTTTCGGCCTTCTTCGCAAGTATTGGAAAGATGGTGGGGATTTCCGCCGCCGCCGATACGCACTGAACGGGGTTTCGCGCTCGTCCTGAGCCAAGAACCAGAAAAGCCTTGATGCCCCACGCCCTCACGGTTGAGTCTTCAAAGCCAATGCGAACATCGTGCCGTGCACGTATCGTCGCTTCGCCTTCTGACAGCTTACTGTTCCACATCCCCAACCTCGAGCCAGTACGGAACGCGTCTCGATGAAGCTAACCCGGATTTTTCACACCCGCGGGCAATGAAGGATACAACTTCGTGCGGCACATACCTTTATGCAGCGACAGGGAAAACGGGCTGTTGGTGTGAA
>BTUX01000212.1:0-8336 GCA_045863315.1 Candidatus Hydrogenedentota bacterium
GACCGGCAATCAAGGCCGAAGTCGACAACGTAGTGGACGTCTCCTACGGAACGACCATCGGCATAAACGGCGTGAAGGTGCATACCGTCGAGCACGTGCTCGCCGCGGCGGCCGGACTGGGCGTCGACAACCTCGAGATCGAGGTGGACGCGTCGGAAACGCCGGTCGGCGACGGCAGTTCGTTTCCGTTCATGACCACCTTGGAGAAGGCGGGGCTTGTCGAGCAGGACGCCGAGAAGCAGTACATCAAAATCAAGCAGCCCGTGTACTATCGCAACGAGGACGTTGCCCTGAGCGTTCTGCCGTCGGACGAACTGCGCATCACGATGACCATCGCGTTCGACCACATAGCCATCGGCACCCAATACGCCTCGTTTGTCATCACACCCGATACCTTTGCCACCGAGATTGCTCCGGCGCGCACCTTTGGCTTCCTTCGCGACGCCAAAATGCTTCAGGAACAGGGCCTCATCAAGGGGGTAAGCCTGGAAAACGCGGTGGCGATCGGGGACGAGTCCATCTTGAACGAAGACCTGCGGTTTCCCGACGAGTTCGTCCGACACAAGATTCTTGATCTGCTCGGCGACATGTACCTGCTGGGCCGTCCCGTGAAAGGCCATGTGATTGGCGTAAAGTCCGGTCACGCGTCTCACGTCAAGTTTTCGCAGGAAGTGAAGAAGAGTCTGTTGAACGGCCGGTCCAAACGCGAGAACCAGGTGCCCCTATCGAAGATTCCGAGCGCGCTGGATGTCAATTCCATCATGAAGGTGCTGCCACACCGCTACCCATTCCTGCTGGTAGACCGCATTCTGTCGTTTGTGCCTTTCGAGCGCGTGGTCGGCATCAAGAACGTCACCGTGAATGAACCCTATTTTCAAGGTCATTGGCCCTCGCTGCCCGTCATGCCCGGCGTGATGATCATCGAAAGCATGGCCCAGGTGAGTTCGGTCCTGATCTTTCATGAAAACCGCGTCGATCAAGGCAAGGTGGCGATCTTTCTCGGCATCGACCGCGCCAAGTTCCGCCGGACGGTCGTCCCAGGCGACCAGCTCATCATCGAGGCGGAAGTCTTGCAGATTCGCCGGAACGCCTGCCGAGTCCGTGCGACGGCCCGCTGCGACGACGCAATCGTGGCGGAGGCGGAAATGATGTTCGGCCTGATGGACACGAACAAGCCGGAAAGCGCGGACCCTAACGGTTCTCACGGCTGAGCCGCCCGCCAACCCGCGTCGAGGCCATTTTCTAAGTTCCGTGACCGGCGTGCTCCCCATGCACCCATTTGATGGCGCTCTGGACGAGTTCCGTCGCGTCACCGAGTCCGAGCTTTTCCTTGATGTGCTCGCGATACGTCTCGATTGTCTTCACACTGAGATTGAGTTTTGCGGCGATCTGACGGGTCTTCAGGCCCTGCCCGATGTGCGAATACACCTCGAGTTCCCGGTCGCTCAGACGCGAGACGGGGGACTCCTCGGCGAAGTCCTCGCCGGCCGTGAGTTTTCGCATGAACCGCGCGGAAAGGGCCTCGCTCAAGAATACGTCGCCTGCCAGCACCTTGCGAATCGCCGCAATCACGTGGGTTGGCGCCTCGCGCTTCATCACGTAGCCATGCGCACCGGCCCGCAGCGCGCGCTCCGCATATAACGACTCATCGTGCATGGACAGTACCAACACCCGCAATTGCCGGCGCCGCGCTTTCAGGTTTTTGATGAGTTGAAGACCATTCATGTCATCGAGCGAAATATCGACGAGCACCAGATCCGGCTGGAGCTTTTCGGTCAATTCCAGTGCCTCGCCGCCGGAAGCTGCCTGCCCGCACACCCGCAAGTCGGGTTCGCGGTTGATCAATTCCGCCAACCCCTCGCGAACGATCGGATGATCATCGATAATCAAGACGCTGCTCGTGTTGTCGCTCATGACTGTTTACAACTCCTGCGCGGTTAGCCCGGATTTTTCACACCCGCGGGCAATGAAGGATACAACTTCGTGCCACACATACCTTTATGCAGCGACAGGGAAAACGGGCTGTCGGTGTGAAAAAATCCTCACCCGATTGACTTCTATGCCATCTCCTGAGCATTTCTCACCAGTCGCTCCCGTCATCGGGAGCGACTGGTGAGAAATGCGGGTTAGGCCGGCGTTTCCGGGACCTTGAACCGGCACGTGACCGCCGTGCCCCCCGATGCCGCGGGCCCCACTTCGAGCGTTCCCTCAATCATACGCGCCCGATAGCGCATGATGCTAAGCCCCAGTCCTTTATGGGGCGGAGCATCGGACGGCATGCCGACCCCGTTGTCGCGAATGCTCAGGGAAACCGCGTCGCCTTCCTCGAGCAGCTCGATCTCGATGGCCGTTGCTTTGCCGTGGCGCACCGCATTGTTGAGCGCTTCCTGCGCAATTCGGTAGAGGTGGGTCGTGACCGCCCGGTCGTAGAGCAGGATCGGCTCCTCACAAAAGAAGCGACAGGGAATTCCGTAAAGTGACTGCGTTTGGGCTGCCAATTCCTGAAGTGCCGTCATCAAGCCGTCCGCCTCGAGATGCACCGGATACAGTCCCCGCGCCAGACTGCGCGTTTGCGATATGGCGTCGGACACCATTTCGACGAGGGCCGATGCCGTCGTGGCCTCCGGTAATCCCTTTTCGGCCAAATCCCGAGCGAGCAACTGGCCTTTGAACCCGATACCGGTGAGTTGCTGGCCCAACCCGTCGTGAAGGTCTTGGCCGATTCGCATTTGCTCGCGGGCGCTGATCTCGAGCACCTGCCGCTCCATCCGGTGAAGCGCCGCGTCGGTGCGCTGCCGGGTGATCGCGTTGGCCAGCATTTGGGCCGCCGCTTCGAGCAGGCGTATGTCCTCCTGCACCCAGGTCTTCTTGTATCGCTCCGTGGTTAGGCCCAACACACCCAGCAACTCCTTGCCGATGGAGAGCGGGACGGCGAGCACAGACTTCACGGACGTATTGCGCCACAATTGCTGCTCCTGCCATGCCTCCTTCGGAAGATCGTCGACATCGGAAACGTACACGAACTGAAAACGCCGATACTGTTCGATTGCCCAAGGGAACAGGTCCATGCTGACCACGGCGTACCGAAGCCGGGTCGATTCGAAACCCGGCGCCACGTATTCATGGGTGAAATGGACGTTTTCGTCGCCGAAGAATTGAAATGCAAAACAACGGTCGACCTTTGTGAACACGCCGATTTGGCGCAGCGCCCACGTGATTGCATCGTCGATCTCCGTGGCCGAGGAATGAATGAATCGCGTCGACAACCGCGTCAATAACGCCTCGAATTCCAGGCGATACCGGAGCACCGACTCGATGCGGCGTTTTTCGTCGCGGAGCCGATACAATTCAATGACCCTGGCGATCGCGCCGTGAAGGGCGGCGCCCTCCAACTCCGGCACCCAGGCATCCGCGGCATCGATGATCGTGTGATCGGGGGCCTCGCCATTGCCGAGGGCCCCGTAGGCGACAAGCGGGATATGGAAATCGGGCCGGCGCGTGAACGTAACAATACACTGCGCCTCTTCCCCGCGCATCGACGCTTTGGCGAGGATTACGTCAGGTGCAGGCTCGAACTTCGACAGCGTCGCCGAATGCGCCTCGACGATCAAGAGATCTTCGTTCCGTCGCGCGCGCAGCACGTTCGCTGTTTCGGGGTCTTGCCCGATGATTCCCACTCGAATTGGATCGGTCATCGTAGCCCCGCTCTGGGGAGTGTTCACCACTCATTGTGCGCCCCGCGTCCTGGGGCGTCAAATTTCACTGCCTCGAGAACATGGACGCAGAAGGTATGATTCGGCCGTGATAGTCCACCGGGAATGAGCGCCGCATGCAACACGTACAAGTTGCGGATCCACACGCGTAGGGATCCAGAACGCAGGGCCCTCCTGGTCTCGCCGTCCAACGGCGCCACCCGGCGATTCAATTCACGACATGCTCGAAATCGCAGCGGGCCCTTTGACATGCCCGGTTGCCCAACCTAAAATAGCGCGAATTGGAGCGCACCTTGAGTACGGTCACGTTCACGGCCATAGGGGGCGGCGCGGAAATCGGCGCCAATTCGTATCTCATTAGCGCCAATGGCCACGACGTCCTGATCGATTGCGGGCTGCATCCCAAAAAGGAAGGGAACGAAGCCCTGCCCAATCTGCGCCTGCTCAAGCAGCCTCCCGAGGCCGTTATCGTGTCGCACGGCCACATCGATCATTGCGGGGCGGTGCCGTATGCTCTGCGCGAGTTTCCGTCCGCCGCATGCTACGCGACCCAGCCCACCGTAAACATTATGGACCGCATGCTGCACAACAGCGTGTCGGTGATGGGAACGTTGGCCGTCGAACGCGGAATTCGTGAATACCCCCTGTATACCCACGGCGACGTCGATGCGGCGCTTCGGCGGTGCCACGGCGTCAGTTTCGAGCGGGAATTCGCCCTCACGTGGGACAGCCCCTTCCGCGCCAGCTTTCACCATTCCGGCCATGTGCTGGGCAGCGCCAGCGTATTGCTCAAGACGGAGGGCCACACGCTCTTCTACACCGGCGACGTGTGCATGACGCATCAGGAACTGATGTCCGGCTTGACCCTGCTCGACAAGAGCATCGCCGTGGATACGCTCATCATCGAATGCACGCGGGGAAGCTACGAGAACGGACACGCCATCACCTTCGAGGGAGAGGTGCGGCGGTTCGCGAACGAGGCGTCCAAGGTCCTGGGCGGCGGCGGGTGCGTGCTCGCGCCTTCCTTTGCGGTGGGGCGGACCCAGGAACTGCTGAATATTATCGCCCGGCTTCAAGCCAACGACCACGTGCCCGATGTGCCGGTTTACGCATCCGGGCTGGGCCGCGCCATCTACGAGATTTATGGCAAGTACAGCCAATACCTGCGGCCGAACACGACGTTGAGACCCCTCTATGAGTTCAACCGAATCGGCGACATCTGGGACGGCGCGGTCCGCCGAGAACTTCTGCGCCGGCCCTGCGTCATCGTCGCGACTTCAGGAATGATGGTCGAGAACACACCGTCCGCTCTGATTGCGATGGAAATGGTGAGGGAAAAGCGGCACGGCGTGTTTTTCGTCGGGTACTTGGATCCCGATACGCTGGGCTATAAGCTCCTGAACGCGCAACCCGGTGACGCCCTGGCGTTCGAACTCGATGGCCCGCCCGTCAAAATCAAGCTCGAGAACCGGCAAAGTTTCAACTTCAGCGCGCACGCGACGCGCGAGGATCTGTGCCACCTGATCGACCACATCGCGCCGAGAAACATCATCTTCGTGCACGGCGACCTCGAAGCCTCGCAGTGGATGAGCGAGAATACCAGCAACGTCTACAGCAAGTTCATCCCTTCGGTAGGCCAGCCTATCCGGCTGGACTCGTGACGGATGGCGCGACGCCGCCATTCGATCGTATCGGGGATCCTCGCCGCGGTTTCGATCGCGTTCGCGCGCGTCATGTCGGTCCTTCCCCTCCCCGTCTGCCGCGTCATCGGGAAACGACTCGGCGTCCTGGCATATGTGCTTGTGCCGCGGGTGCGGCGGGTCGCGATGGACAACCTGCGGCAGGCGTACCGAGGCGAGAAGAGCGAGCGAGAACTGCGGTCCATCGCCCGGGGGGCCGCGATCAACGTCGGAATCGTCGCCGCGGAGTTTTCGCACATTCCCCGGCTCGACGCGGCCGGCATTGAGCGTCTGGTCCGCGTCGTCGGGGTGGAGCACCTCGATTCGTCGCGAGGCGGATTCATTATCGGTGCGCACCTGGGCAATTGGGAGTGGATGGCCACAGTGGTGAACCACCTCGGATTCAAAGCCGCCGAGGTCGTGAGGCCGTTGGACGCCCCGAGCCTGAACGAGTTTGTCGATCGGGTGCGTTGCTGGCATGGGGTCCGCACGCTCCCCAAAGAGGGCAGCGGACAGGAACTGATGCGGCTGCTCAAAGAGGGCTGGAAGGTCGGCGTGTTGGCGGACCAGAGTCCCCGGGAAAGCGCGGTACCGGTGACTTTTTTCGGCCGCCCTTGTTGGGCGACGGTCGCCCCCGCGATGGTCGCACTCCGCATGAAGATGCCGATTCACGTTGTTACCATGACGCGCGACGGGAGCGGCCTCTATACCCTGGAGTTTTCCCCGCCGATTGAATTGCCCCGGACCGGGAATCTGCGGCGCGACCTGATCTCCATCACACAACGGTGCCAGGACTTAATCGAGGAGAAAGTGCGGCTATTCCCCGATCAGTGGCTCTGGCTGCACCGCCGCTGGAAAGCGCGCCCACGACTTGACGAGGAATGGAAGGCCCGGGAGGCTCGGGACTGACGCGCCGGCCCGGAAAGGCTTTACACGGGGTCTCCGGGCTTGTATTCAAAGATCCGCTCGGGGTTTTGGAAGTACCCGTTCATAATCTCCTCGAACGCAAAAATATGTCCGCCGTCCATCGCCCGATGATCAAAGGACACGCACACCGTCAACACGTGGCGCGGGACGACCTGCCCCTTCACCACCCGGGGCATGAGGCGCGTCATGCCGATGCCCCACATGAACACGTGGGGCGGCGGAATCACGGTGACGGTCTGCCAACCGTCGATTGACATCCCGATGTTTGCAATCGTGACCGTCGATCCAATAACGTCTTTGGGTTGCAACTTCTCTTCCGGCGGCGTGTGGCGTACTTCTTCGTCAACCGGCTCCGGCCACAGCATCGATTTGAACCAGAGTACGGCGGCGGTGAATCCGGAGAAATCCATCTCTTTGATCGCGTACGCAAGGTATTCCCAGGCGATGTCCCGGTAAAGTTGGTTCATGTCCGTGCGGCGCGCCTTTCGCGTAAGCGTCCGCATCTCGTTTGCTACATCCACCAACGAGCGAAGGTGCGGATTGCGAATGATGGGAGCCATGACACCCCGCTTGGTGTGCACCGTGAAGCATGGGATGATGTCTTCGCACTCATGAAACCTTCCGCCGTTGCGCAGGGGCGTCCACTCGAAGAATCCGTTCATCACCGGCACGTGGTGCATGACGTGGCAGACCGTCTTCAAGTAGAAAGCCGAAAGATTCTTGTGCACGGCCATCTTGGTGATGTCTTCGGGCGAGAGCTTCTGCCCCTTGCTTTTGATCTCGCGGATGACGCGTTCTCCGTATTCGATGACGGGGGTGACGTCGAACTCGACGTTTCCGGCGGCGTGCGGAATCTGTCGCGCGGCCTTTGACAGGAGGTATGCGACGCTCTGTCGCACGAAGGTGAGCCGGTGTACTTTCCGCATGCGAATGTGGTCATGCGCCCACGTGATCATGAAATTACGAAACATCGATCTATCTCGGCTGTCTGGGGGCGTTGCCCGGATGTCCCCAATCCGGAGGCGTGCACCGTTGTGTTTGCGCAGCTAAGCCGAACCCGGGTTCCCGCGCGTGAAGACGTAATCCTATGCGACCCACAGGCTTAGACTCAAGTCTTGGCCCTGAGGTTTCGGACCGCCCTGACAAGTGAATAAGAAACCAGCGGCCCTCCGACTTCCTGATTCTTGTCCGCCAGCCCAACGGATACCGACATTCATCGCCCTGCCACTACGCGAAGTTCCCGCGTAGGCGGAAAACTGTTTTCGACAGCCACATTGCCGCGATGTCGTCCCCGGCGATAGCCGCAGGGAATATGGAGGGAGTTGTGGCGAACCGGGTTGAGTCATCTGGCTCGGACTTCTCCGCAGCGCCCGAACTGCCTCTGTGCCGCCTTCACCCCAGCCCGCAATTCTCGCCGCCTGCCCGAGCAGAGGCGGGCGACGGATAATAAGCGCTATCGAGAAAACAGGCGTTTACATTCGGCGAGGATATTGTCGCACCCACAGCTTGCCTTGCCGTGCTGCGCCGTGACGCCGTATACCGGTGCTCGCTGTACGACGTTGTATCCTCTAACGTGTGTGGGCGTGAACAATCCGGGCTAGAACCGAAATCCGCCCTGCAAATGGAAGCGGCCGCTGCCCTGGTCTTCGTCCGCGTTCAGCGGCACGCCGTAGTCAAGCCGGATCGGCCCCATTCGCGGAATATCAAAGCCGATACCGACCCCCGCACCGTAGCGGTAGTCGCCGAAATCGAAGTCGCTGGGTTCGAGCCACACCCCGCCCATATCGACGAATCCGTACAGGCGGAAGAACTTATTTACCTTGTACTTGATCTCAAGGTTTTGCAGCAGCCGCATTTCGCCGCCGACGGATTTTTCATCGCCAAAGAACAGGAACTCATGCTCCTTGGGTCCGACGTCCCTTGAGTCATACCCGCGGATGGTCGTGCTGCCGCCCGCAAAATAGCGGTCGGCCAGCGGGATGACGTCGGAATCACCCCACGGGCTGCCGATGCCCTC
>BTUX01000213.1:0-8278 GCA_045863315.1 Candidatus Hydrogenedentota bacterium
TCGTGCGGGAATTTGAGCGGCAATGGCGGGAATGGATAGGCACTCGTTACGCCATTACGACCGTCAACGGCACCTCGGCGCTGTACAGCGCCTACTTCGGGTTGGGAGTAGGCCCGGGCGACGAAGTTATCTGTCCTGTCAACACCTGGATTTGCAGTATCGCACCGGCAATACTGCTCGGTGCCAAGCCGGTGTTCTGCGACATCGATCCGGAGACGCTGCAACTGGATCCCGCCGACCTCCGAGCCAAGATCACGACGAAAACGGCCTGCATCTGCGCCGTACACCTCTGGGGCAATCCCTGCGACCTGGATGCCATTCTGACCATCGCCGCTAAACATGCCATACCAGTAGTCGAAGATTGTTCGCACGCGCACGGCGCCATGTACAAAGGCGCGATGTGCGGGTCGCTCGGGGCGGTCGCCTGCTGGAGCCTGCAAGGTTCGAAGCCGGTCAGCGCGGGCGAGGGCGGAGTGCTCGCCACCAACGACACGGACATCTTCGAGCGCGCATGCCTCGTCGGCCAAGTCAATCGAATCGCGGGCATTGACCTTGTCGGCGCGCGCTACGAAGAACACCAACCGCTGGGGCTCGGCATGAAGTTTCGGGCGCACCCACTGGGCATCGGAATCGCCAAGGTCCAACTCGAAAAACTACCCGAACTGAACGCCCGCCGCGCGCGCTACGTCTCCAGCGTCGAAGCAGGACTCGCCGACATCCCCGGTTTGCGGCCCGTAAAAGTCTACGAGGGGGCGGTCCGGGGTGGCTTCTACGGCTTCCCCGTCCGGTACGTGCAGGAAGAATTGAACGGACTCCCCTGCGAATCGTATTGCCGCGCCTTGAACGACTTGGGAATCAAGGCGGCCATCGCGCCGTATCCGAACCTTCATACGCTGCCGCTGTTTGCAAAAGGATTCGACGTCTTCACCCGCAATCGCGGCCCCCTGTGTCCCTCCGAAGGGTATACGGGTTACCAACTCGGCGCGTTCCCCAACGCTGAGGAAGCCGAAAAGAACACACTCTTCCTGCCTCAACTCGGCGATCCACTGCCTAATGCCGCGGACATTGTTGTAAATATCCTGCGCAGCGTCGCAGATCAATTCACAGCGTCTCGGTGAGTCCCCCAGGCTGGCCGACGGCAGCGCCGCACCCAGCAAGGTGTCTATCCCGCATTTCTCGCCAGTCTCGTTTCCGGCGCCTTGCACACACGATGCCCGGGAACATCTTCCGGACACGACAACCCGCCGGACCCGATTACACGCACCGCGTCTTAGCCCGCTCGGCGGACGTGTTGCAAAAAACACCGACGAACGACAATGATGTCGCCGACATGACGCGGCCCATCCAGTGTCGCGGGCTGTCGCACATCGAGACCCACGGGCTTCGCATATGGTGCCACAACATGAGGGATAAATCGGCGCACTCCCCCCCCACATCCCCCTCCGCCGCCACGCTGGCCGCGCAAACCGGCGCCTACCTGGCCGTGCTGTTTGTCGCCTACATGGCGCTCTGGACGGTCTGGCCCAATCAGCGCAGCATCGACGCCGCCGGCCAATTGCTCGGTTTGGTCGATATCAGCCGGAAGATCATCTTTCTGGGTGACAGCAGCGTATTCGCGCACGGCGACGAAGACCTCGCCTACGGCAGCACAATCGAAATCCTGAACTCCATGTTGCCCGAACCCATGGTGGGTCAAGCGGCCCTAATGGGTCTCGGCCCGCCTCACGCGCGCGACATGCTCGTGCGCATCCTGCACCCGGAATCCAAGGTCAAGACGGTCATCCTGTGCGTGAACCTCGGCTTCCTGTCGCCTGCATGGTATATGCGCCCCGAGCCATTTTTTGGACAGTTCCGATACTTTCTGCGTTTTCCCGGGCCGGTCGCGCAAGCCTTCTTCAGGCCCCTGATCGCGTTCCGGGCGATAGAACTCGACCAGTTCACGCCGGAGCAACATCGGACCACGCCGATTGTCTACGAAGGGAAATCCGTGGCATGGGCCGCCGATGTCTACCCCCTGTTGCTCTATCCCGATACGACCCCGGGTGGATTGCGCATGACCGCGATCGCCCGGTTCATGCAACCCTGCGCGCCTTCAAACCCAAGCCTCATCGCGCTGCGCGATATCGCCCGGAAGTGCCGCAATGCCGACATCCCCCTGATTGCCTACATCACCCCCGTCAATTACCAGCGCGGCGAAGCCGCCATAGGCCCGGCCTTCCGCGCGCAGGTCGAGGCGAATGCGAAACTCGTCTCGGACACGCTCTTGGCCGAGGGCGCGCGTGTGCTCGATCTCTCCTTCGCCCTTGAGGACCCGTACTTTGAGCAGCACAACCCCCTCAGTGTCCACGTCATGGGTCCCGGCCGCAGATTCATCGCTGAACGGCTCCGGGACGAGTTGGCCCGTACCTCGAGCGCCCCGGACATGCCGGCGCCTCCGCATCCGGCTCGCTCGACGGACTGACTCGCGGTCGCCCAGTCTCTTTCAAATCATGCGTCCATGTGCCGCCCGCTCCCGGCAAAGCGTTCCAGGTTTTCGGTCAGACTGCCCGCCCCCATTGCTTGTTGTTGCTTTGCTTGTTGTTTCTTGCGGGCATCCGACGGGCGCGCTATGATGTCGCCGTTTCCCATCGCTGTACCGCGTGGCGGGTCGTGCTTGCGGACCCAAGCGGACACGCACGAGGGTGAAAACATATGATCCGTTTAACGCTCGACACGCGCTTTTCGGGTCCGGATTCGTATGTCCTATCAACGCGAACAGGTTGCCGCAGAATTCGAACAGGTCGGGCATGGCCCTTCGCCCACGGTCCTGTTCGTGCAAATCGCCGGCTATCTCATCGCGCTCGCAGCGGCCTACCTCGCCCTGTGGATCGCTTGGCCCAACGCCAAGAGCGTCGAAGCCGCCCGGCGAACAATGCAACTCGCCGACGTATTGCGGCCTATTCTCTTTTTCGGTGACAGTTCCGCGGAATTCTATGAGGAAGGCGAAACGGACCAGCGCGGCATTCTCGCCATGTTGGACGAGATGCTGCCCGAATCCGGTGTCGGTTCCGCCGCGAATTCCGGTTTCACGCTCCCCTTGTTTCGCGACATGTTCACCCTGCTGCAGCAACCGAAATCTCGGGTCCACACCGCCATTATCTGCGTCAATCTCGGGTTCTTATCGCCGGCATGGTACATGCGCCCGGACCCGTTCTACTGCCAATCCCGCTATTTCCTGAAGTACAACGGAATCGCCGCGCAGGCGTTCTACCGCCCGCTCGTCGCGTTCCGGGCCGTCTCGCCGGTCTCGTACGCACAAGTGGATCGCGATCGGACCCCCCTCTACTTCGAAAACCGCCGGTTCCTCACCGTCGGCGAAATGGAGCGTTTCCTCGAGGCCGCACAGGACACGCCCGAAGCCGACCGCACCGCGGCCATCGCAATCTACATGCAACCCTGCACGGCCCAAAACCCGTCCGTGCAGGCCCTCATTGACCTTGTGCGCAAATGTAGGGACGCAGGCATCCGCCCTATACCCTACATTTCCCCGATCAACGTCGAGCACGGCGAGAAACTGCTGGGCCCGGCCTTTCGGGAACAGACCGAACACAACATCGCGGTACTCTGCAAACTCCTCGCGGACGAGGAAATCGAGCCGCTCAACCTCGCGTTCGATCTGCCGCACGAGGTTTTCGAGAAGCGCCACCCCATGAGCACCCACCTGACCGCTCCGGGTCGAACCTACGTTGCCCAGCGGTTGAGGGACGCGATTGCGCAAGCCGACGGGGTAGTCCAAACCGCTACCACGACTGAAGCTGCGCCGGCCAACTCATGACCTTCAACTCCGTCCAGTACCTCGTTTTCTTTCCCATCGTTGCGACCCTGTATTTCCTCCTGCCCCATCGTTTTCGATGGATGATGCTGCTGGTCGCCAGCTACATCTTCTATATGGCCTGGGAACCCTTCTACATCGTCCTCATACTCGCTTCGACCATCATCGACTACCTCGCCGGACGCGCTCTCGCCATCACGGACAAACCCCGCCGACGCTTCCTGTGCCTTTTGTGCTCGATCGCCACCAACCTCGGCCTGTTGTTCGCGTTCAAGTACTTCAATTTCGCGACGAGAATCCTCGCTGAACTCAGCCTAACCCTGGGAATCGATTTCACGCCGCCGGAGTGGCGCGTTCTGCTGCCCGTCGGGATTTCTTTCTATACGTTCCAGACCCTGAGCTACACCATCGACGTGTATTGGGGGAAACAACCGACCGAACGCCATGCCGGCATATTCGCGCTCTACGTGGCGTTCTTTCCCCAACTTGTCGCCGGCCCCATCGAGCGGCCGGGCCACCTCCTCCCTCAATTCCGCAAACACCACTCGTTTGACTACTTTCGCGCCGTTTCCGGACTCCGCCTGATCCTTTGGGGACTGTTCAAGAAGGTGGTCGTTGCGGACAGCATGGCCCTGTTCGTGAATCCTGTCTACGAGGACCCCGGCAACTTTCCCGCCCCGATTCTGGCGCTGGCAACCGTCGCCTTCGCTGTCCAGATTTACGGCGACTTTTCCGGCTACTCCGATATCGCCATCGGGTCCGCCCGCGTGCTCGGGTTCAGCCTGATGAAAAACTTCGACCGGCCCTACGCCGCTCGATCCATCCGCGACTTCTGGCACCGCTGGCACATCTCGCTTTCCACCTGGTTTCGCGACTACCTCTACATCCCCCTCGGCGGCAACCGCGCCGCCGGACTGCGCTGGTGCCTGAACATCTTCCTTGTGTTCGCCATCAGTGGTGTCTGGCACGGCGCGAATGAAACGTTTGTGGTGTGGGGCGCCCTGCACGGCCTCTACTTCCTTGTCGGCGCGGCGCTGGCCGCCCCCTACAATCGGTTCACCGGCCTGCTTCCCGACGTCCTGCGCAAAACGGCCGTCCCTCTCTTCGAGCGCATCGTCACGTTCGTCCTCGTCTGCTTCGCCTGGGTGTTTTTCCGCGCCCAATCCATCGGCGACGCCCTCGAAATCTGCACGCGAATCGTGCTGGAATCGGGCAGCTACCTCTCGACCCGCTGGATACCCGCCGCCATGGGTCTCGTCGAACTGGCGCCCCTCGAAATCGCCGCCGTGCTCGCCTGCGTCCTCGTCACGTTCTTGGTGGAAGCGTTCCAGGGCGACGAGGACCAGTCCCTTGTGTTTGAACGCATGCCCCTGCTCCTACGCCGCGCAGCCTACCTGTTCCTCGGCCTCGCCCTCCTGCGCCTGAGCGTGCCGCAGGAAATCCCCTTCATCTACTTCCAGTTCTAAGATAAGAAGGGCAATCCCCGAGCTTCGGCGATCGATGTATCGAGAGAGGTTGCCTTCGAGGTCAGCCGATTCGTCGCGTCGAGGCGCCCTTCCCGCGTGCAAGGAGCACGAAGGCCGGAATAATCGAAAAGCCGAGCGCAACGACGGACACGTACGCTCCGATGCGAAAACTGGCGGGGCGGTAGACAAATTCGACCGTGTGTTTCCCTTCCGGAACAACGACCCCGCGAAAGAAGTGGTATGCGGGAAAGATGTCGACCGGTTCGCCGTCGATACGCGCTTCCCAGCCCGGGAAATACGCATCCGCCATCACAAGGACGGACCGCTTATTCGCCTCGACGTCAACGGTCACCCGGTTCCAGTTCCATTGAGCAATCCGCGCCTCCCCGGGTGGCCCGTCACCGGTCTCCGGCAACTCCGGCACCGTGGCCACGTCGCACAACACGACGCGCGCGGGATCGAAATCCGGACTGCCCATCCGCTCAAACATCGCCTCGGCCGAGTCGAACCTCTCGACGCGGTCCACCAGGCGCACACGCGGCACGGCGTTCCAGTTTCGCGCGATACGTACTTCTTCCGTCTCGCGCAGAATCTCGTACCCTTCCGGCACCTCGCGCCATTCCGGCAGCAGGACGATGGGCGCCGCGAGCAGGTTGTCCACCGCCGTACCGGGTGTCGTATCCAATCGATCGAAGACAGGCCGGAACCGGGCCGGGTACATCGCGTCGTACCCTCTCATTTCCTCGATGCCATAGTTCGCCGCGAAACCCGCCGGCATCACCAGCGGGTCGAAGCGGACGCGCGTCGGGGCGGGCAGTTCGCGCAGATAGTCGGTCACCTCGGTAGGCGGAAACAGGTACTTCTGCGGTGTCGTCGGCAATAGACCGTATATGCCGACGGCATGATCGATGACGAGCACGACGGTGATCGCGAACAGCACCGGCGAGAATCGACGCCGCCCCTTCACCACTATCGCGAGGATCAGAAACGTGCTGACGGCAAAAGCCAGGGAGTACGCCGATTGACGGAGAACATACCCGGCCAAATCCGGAGTTTTGTACCGCGCATTGATGTACTCGATTGATGAGACGGTGGCGAACTGAAACCCGCCGAATATCGCCAGAGCCAATATCGCGGCAACCGCCATCGGCGGACAAAGCGACCGAACGCTCCGTTCGCGGCCAAGCCAGGCCTCGAACACGAGCGCGGACGCCAGGGGAAACGCGAAAGCGGCAAACGCGACAAAGTACGCGGGCCGCGCGCCGTCGAAGAGCGGAAGCGACTGAATCGCCCCAGCGCCGGGCAGGTCGGTGGCGAGGTAGAGCGCAATGGCCGACGCGGCCAACAGGGCCCGTATCCGAATTCGGGCGTTGCGTTCGAGTTCCGGCCTTGCCGCCAGCAAGAGCACCCCGACCCAGACCGGAATTCCCGTGTACAGCATGCCAAGGTAGGTATGATTGGTCGTACCCCAGAACGTGCCCTCGTGCTCCGTTCCATGGAACCGAGGGGCCCACAGGCCCAACAAATCGGCGGGCCGGTACAGATAATGCTTCACCCCTTCTTCGAAGAAATAGTCGATGATCAACGCGCCGTTCCGAACATACTCGAGGAACGGTATTACCTGGATCGCGCAAACCGCCAGCGCCAGCGCGAACGCGCCCGCAGCGTATGGCGCGGACTTCATGGCCGAGGCCCCGGGTTGTGGCCCGGCCGCCAATCGAATAACGGCATACAGCGCAAGCCCGGAACAGGCCATCACGAATGTCGCGGGATGGCCCGGCAGCAACGCCGTCACCGCGCCGAAAAACAGCGCCGGGAACCCCGTGCGCGCGCTGCCCGCAAGAAGCCGTTCGACGCCGAGAAACAGATACGGAAACCATGCCATCACGTCGGGCGGCGGGTAGAAACACCAGAGCAGGTTGTATCCGGCGAGCATGTACGCAATCGAGAAGAAACGGGATGCAGGTACGCCGAGCCGGAGCATACGCGCGCAGACGTAGGCGTTGAATCCGCACAACCAGAATCGCAGGAGGATATACAACGTCATCGCAACCGACGTGTCGTCGAACACGCGGAAGATCAACCGCAACGGATAAAACACCGCCGACTGAAAATTCGCCAGGAGCGGCGCCCCCGTAAACTGCATCGGGTTCCACAGCGGCCACTCGCTCCGGTCAAACGCCATCTCCGTCACCGCATACCACACGTTGACCGCCGTAGGCACTTCGACCCCAAGCGGGTTCTGTCGTGCAAGGTCCGCCGGGCGGTGGCTTGCCCACGGCGCGTAGTTGTAGATGCATTCACCCGGCACCAACAGTTCCCCGCGCAAGAAGACGCCGGGGAAAATCGGTACAAGGACGATCACCAGGATCAGGGCGTGTGTCAGCCACTCGGTTAGCCCGCGGTTTCGCATGACGCCTTGTCCGGTTTACCGGTGGTGCGAAGGGCGAAAAGCGACGCAAGGAGCAAAATCATCAGCGTGACAACGGAGATAACCGCCCCCACCCGAAACGACAAGGGCCGGTACTGAATCTCAATGCGATGCGGTCCTGCCGGCACAATTACGCCGCGAAAAAGGTGATAGGCAGGAAAGATTTCGAGTTCCTCGCCGGTTGCTTCGATGCGGGCTTCCCATCCTGGGTAGTAGGCGTCCGCCAGCACCAGAACGCACTCGGCGGTGGCATCCACGTCGACTGCGACTCGGTTCCACCCCCATTCCACCACACGCGCCGAACCTGCAGGACTATCCGTCGCCGCTGGCGCATGGCGCGCAGACGGCGCATCCGAAAGCACCTCGCGCGAAACGTCGAAACTGGGTTGCTCGACCCGGGATTGCAGTTCATCCAGCGATTCGACAAAGCCCAGTGAATTGGCGAGGCGCGCCCGCGGAAGTTGCGCCACTTCCCGCGACACGACGATTCCGTCGATGAGGCGATCGATGGCATGACTCTCGGGCAGCCGGAGTTCGCCTTCTTTCGGGGCGATGAACAGGGTCCGATCG
>BTUX01000214.1:0-8246 GCA_045863315.1 Candidatus Hydrogenedentota bacterium
CGACCGTTCCCTTCATCGCCCGGTATCGCAAGGACATCACCGGCAATCTGAATGAAGTTCAGATCGAATCCATCGAGGAGCGGTACCAATACTTTTCCACCCTCGCGGAACGGCGCAAAACCATTCTCGACGCCATCGAGAGTCAAGGCCGGCTCACCCCGGAACTGCGCCAGGCCATCCTCGATTGCACCGACAAGACCCGTCTGGAAGACCTTTATCTGCCGTACAAAAAGCAGCGGCGGACCAAGGCGACGGTCGCAAAGGAGAAGGGGCTTGCCCCGCTTGCCGAATTCCTGTGGGCGCAAGACTCCTCCGGCAAGTCCATTGATGAGTGCGCCGCCGAATTTGTCCGGCCCGAGAAGGCGGTCCAGTCCGTCGAAGACGCCCTCGAGGGGGCCCGCCAAATCCTTGCCGAGCGGATTTCGGTCGATCCGGAGCTGCGCGCCCTCGTTCGAGAGCGCATGTTGAAAGGCGGTTCGATAGCGGCGCTACCGACCAAGAACTGCGAAGGTAAGCACACCAAATACGAAGCGTATTACGCATTTACCGAGTCTGTCGCACGGATACCCTCGCATCGGTTTTTGGCAATCCATCGCGGAGTCAAGGAGGGGTTCCTGCGCATGGAACTCCAATTTGACGACGCAGCGATGATCAGCGAGTTGATTGCGCGAGCGCTGAAGTCGGAAACCTCGGAATTCGCCCCGCAAATACGCCGTGTCGTCGAGGACGCATACACGCGACTACTTCGTCCCTCCATCGAAAACGAGGCGATCGGTATTGTTCAGCAACGCGCCGACGAGGACGCCATCCGCGTCTTTCGCGAAAACGCCGAAAGTCTCCTGTTGTCTCCGCCGGCCGGACCCATCCCCGTCATTGGCATTGACCCGGGCTTCCGCACGGGATGCAAAATTGCCGTTGTGGACGCGACCGGCATGTTCGTTGAAAGCGCGGCCATCTTTCCGACCCCGCCGCAAAACGATGTGGAGAATGCCGAGAAGACGTTGCTGGATTTGGTCGACAAGCATGGCATAAGGGCCATCGCCATCGGAAACGGCACCGGCTCGCGTGAACTCGCCCGCTTCGTTCGGCAGACACTCGCCAAACGTTCGACGAACGGCCTGTTCATGGTCCTTGTCAATGAAGCGGGCGCGTCCGTCTATTCGGCGTCCAAGGTTGCGCGCGAAGAATTCCCGCAATTGGACGTGACCATTCGCGGCGCCATCTCGATTGCCCGCCGATTGCAGGACCCGCTCGCCGAACTCGTCAAGATCGAGCCGCGTCACATCGGCGTCGGACAGTACCAGCACGACGTGAACCAGAAAGCGCTTCGAGAAGGACTTCACCGCACCGTCGTGTCGTGCGTGAACCGGGTCGGCGTGGACCTCAACACGGCGTCGGTCTCGCTTTTGCGCTACGTCAGCGGCATGCAGTCTGACACAGCCGCGAACCTCGTTCACTTCCGGTCCGAACATGGAGGGATTCACAATCGCCGGCAGTTGCTAGACGTGCAGGGAATCGGCCCCAAGGCCTTCGAACAATGCGCCGGCTTCCTGCGCATTCGACAGGGTGACAATCCGCTTGATGCAACCGGCATTCATCCCGAGGCCTACCCGATTGTCGAGCGCATGGCCTCCAGTCTCGGTATTACGCTGAAAGACCTTGTGAACAATCCCGAAGCCGTGGACCGGCTGGATTTGCGCCAGTTTGTGGACGGCGCCATAGGTCTGAGCACCTTGCACGACGTGTGCGAGGAATTGAAAAAACCCGGCCGAGATCCGCGCCGCGAGTTCAAAGCGCCGAAGTTTCTCGATGGCGTCGAGTCCGTCCAGGACCTCGAGGAGGGCATGGAAATCGAAGGCATGGTAACCAATGTCACCGATTTCGGCGCCTTCGTGGACATCGGGGTCCATCAGGACGGCCTCGTGCACCTGTCCGAGTTGGCGAACAAATTCGTTCAGGATCCGCGGGATGTCGTCAAAGTCGGGGAAGTGGTGAACGTAAAAGTCATCAAGGTCGATAAGACCATGCCGCGCATCTCACTTTCGATTAAAGCGCTCTTGCCTCCGCCCGAACCCCGCCCCGCACGCCCACCGAAGTCGTCGCGTCACAGGGAGCATGGGCGGGAACCCAAGCCGGCGCTGGCTGAAAACGGCCGGCAATTGGATCAAGCGGATCGAGACGACAAGCGACGTGAACGCAAGCCGGATCGGCGACGGGACAAACACGAGAAAGGCGAACAGCGCAAGCCCGCCCGGCGTGACCGACAACAGACCGCTGCGCTCAAATCGGCCGTCCGCGCGGGACAAAAGCAGTCAAGCGCCCAACGTCCGGTGCATCATAGCGACGATCAAGGTCCGCTGAATACGCAGCTCGCCGACCAGTTGGCCGCCCTGCGCAGCAAACTCGGCGGCTGAACCGCCCGCTCCCTGAAGGGATGGCCTCCCCGCGCAACGTAGGATCGGACACTGCACCGGCCAATCTGTACTTCTGGTGCGCGGGCATGCAGTGCGCATGGCGCAGCCTGCCCCGGCTCTTTTCGCGTGGACGGAGAACCCCCCTGCTGCGGCTGGCCCTTTGCCCTGTTGATCTCTGGCGGTACCATGAATTCCGAGCTGTCCTGAATGCGTTTAATCGGGCGCCTACCATTCTCGATGTCGGAAGCCCCAAACTGCTGGCGCGAATTCTCGCCGAGGCCACTGGCGCCACTGTCCACGCCACGGATATCGCTTCGTCGCTCAAAAACGAGTACGCACTATATGCGACCGGTCTACGCCAGGGCCGCATTCGGGCGCACGTATGCGATGCACGGTCGCTTCCGTTTCCAGACGCCTCTGTGGCGTTCTGCTATGCCGTCAGTTCTTTGGAACACATCGGCGCAGACGGCGACACCGCGGCCGTCCGCGAACTTGTCCGCGTCACCGCTCCCGGCGGGACGATCGTAGTCACGACTCCCCTGGTTCCCCGCTACTTCGAGCGGTGGGTTGAGCACGATCCCTACGGCCGCCAGGATTGCGACGAACACGGAAGCGTCTTTTTCAGCCGATACTACGATTGGGACGCTCTGGAGCAACGCCTTATCAAACCGGCTGGAATTCCCATGACTTCCGTGTCCGTTTGGATGGAAGCCCGTTCAGGATGGTACGAACGCTACTGCCGCCTTACGCGACGTCCCGCTTCCCTTTGCGCCATCGCCATCAAGATTCTGGATCCTATCTGGGCAGCGACGCGACTTGTTAGTGTCGAGGACAATCCCCCACGAGTGACCCGCCACGGTCTGGCCGCGCTCACTTTTCAAAAACCCGAGAATCCCGCAACCCAACGCTAACGACGTGCCGGCCGCAAGATCTCCGTTGAATCCTCGACCAGCGCCCCTCTTCAACTCCGGCCGAATCCCATTATGGAGTGCGCAAGCTCGCTTGCGCCACCCCAAAGTGAGCCTGCAAGTGCTTCGCCAAAGCAAGCTCGCTTGCGCCACCCCAAAGCGAGCCTGCGAGCGGTCTTTCCGAAAAACGCGCAAACACCTTGAGATCTCACATACGTCGCGCACGACGACCCCCCCCGTATTACACGGCCCCAAGCAATCTTCAAATTGACGGCTTTGAAGCCACAGCTTGCCGTCGACATCGCGAGATACGAACCGACGCCTTACGCCCGTTCCCCTGCTTCATCAACGCAGAAGCTGATTTGCATGTTCACCATCCGCGAATTCCTCACGCCGCGATACGGGAATAGAAAATTCGCCACGGAGTGCCTGCTATGTGGGCTCATAAACCAAACCATCTTGCTCATTCTGCCCCGCAGCAGTCCAGCGTCATACGGCGAGGACCACGACTCCACCGGCCGCAGCGCAAACGTTCTTACCCACTCCGTAACCCCGACAGTATTTCCAACCCGTTCGCAATCGTCTCATCCGACGCGGCGAAACTGATCCGGAAATGGGTCTTCCTTTCGCTGAAGACCGATCCCGGAATGACCAGGACCTTGTTTTCAATCGCTTTTTTCACGAATGCATCCCCATCGCCGCCGGGCGCTTCCGGGAAAATGTAGAACGCCCCGCCGGGCCGGGTGACCGCGAACCCCGCGTTTCTCAGCCCGTTATAGATGAGGTCACGTTTTCTGCGGTAGGCGTCAATTTTCGCGCGCGGATCTTGCTTGATGGCGACCACGGCCGCCTTCTGTGCAAACGAGGGCGCACAGACAAAGGTATATTGCTGAAGGGTATTCATTCTATCGAGAATGTCCGGCGGTCCCGCCGCGAACCCGACACGCCACCCTGTCATGGCTGCCGTCTTCGAGAAACCGTTCAACACAATCGTGTTCTCGTACAGCCCCGCCATGGATGCCGGGGCATCGTCGTAACAGAACTGATCATAGATGTCGTCGGTTATGACAAGCAGCCGGCGCAACCTCGCTACTTCCGCAAGTTCCTTCATTTCGATTCGGGTCAGTGTCACCCCTGTGGGGTTGGACGGTGAGTTCACAATGAGCAGTTTCGACTTCGCGGTTACCGCCCGGTCGACAGCTTCCGCCGTCAGCTTGAATTCGGGGTAGGTGTCGATGATCCGGCACACTCCGCCCAGCAGATTGACCAGATGCTTGTACATCACGAAATACGGGTCCGCAAAGATGACCTCATCGCCCGGATTCACGGTCGCCAGCAAGGCTAGAAACAGCCCCCCCGAGGTGCCCGACGTAATCATCACGTTCTCCAACCGCGCGCCGAACCGCCGTTGATAGTAAGCGGACGCCTCAGCCTTCAACTCGTCAATGCCGCCCGTCTGGGTATACTTGTTGAATCCGGCCCGGATCTGCGCAATGGCCTCTTCCTTCACCGCTTCGTCCACGTCGAAGTCGGGCTGGCCAATGCTTAGATTGATCGGATCCTTCAGGCTCGCCGCCAACGCAAAAATCTTTCGGATGCCGCTCGAATCGATGCGGCCCATTCGTTCCGCGATAAAGTTCATCACTCCTCCTGACCGCTCCGGCTTGTCGATTTCATTCGCCTGCCGCCGACACGCAGCCCGCCAACTCGGGGCATTTCGCCGTAACGGTATCATAGAAATCGCGAATGATGCGCATGTCCGACTCGATGTCCCCGCTGGGAAACAGACGCGGCCCGATGCCCACCACCTTGCGCTCGTAGTCGGCGTATCCCATGATGACCGGGACTTGGGCCCCGACCGCAATGTGGTAGAACCCCATCCTCCACGCTTTCACTTTTCCGCGCGTGCCCTCGGGTGTGATGGCAAGCACGAGATTAGGATTGGCTTCAAACTCCCGGATGCATTGCCGTGTCACGCTGGCGGCCTGCGTGCGATTGATGGGAATACCCCCGAGCCAGCGCATCAGCACGCCCAGAGGACCCTTGAACAGCGTATGCTTGCCCATCCAATGAAATTCGATACCCAACGTGAACGAGACCAGCAGTGCGGCTGCGAGGTCCCAGTTGGTGGTGTATGCGCGCCGATCAATACGTATCGCGCGTCGGTCGGTCGCCGTCCTTCCACGCGCCAGCCCGACATCTGCCCGTAGGCCCACGCGGCGAGCCGCAGGAACCGGTGCACGAGCGGCGTGTTCCAGACAGTGATCCGAGCAATCAATGCGGAATTACTTCAGGTAGGACTCGAAATCGAATTCGCCCAGCGGGCCTTCAAAGAAAATCAATCGGCCCCGAATCGTCTGTTCTTCGCCGGGTTCTAGATCGTTGAAGTACGGGTCCGCATGCATGCACGGATGGCCCGCATTCTGCACCATCGACAAAGTGTCCGACAACCACGTCATGGCGACCAGTCTCTCCGCTTTGTTCGACACCGTGGCCATCATCGGCACATCCGCCTTGTGATTGCCGCGCGTCCGCCAGCCCACGCCGAATGTTCCCCGGTCTTCGGACATCTCCTGCGCCTGCCGGAACGATATCCACCCTCGACCGGGAACGTGCACGAATTTGTTGTCCGGCGTATAGTCCGCAAACTCCTTGAGCGCCCTCAAGAACGCGCAGGTTTGCAGCGTGATGTTTTTCAAAGGCTCCTTCGAACCGTTCCGCAACCTTAGCGACAGCCCCGCCACGTTCACCTTTTCCAAGAATACGCGTCCGCCAAAGGCCACTCCGTCCGGGAGGACTCGTTCAAACTCGATCGCGCCCTCGCGTGACTGCCAGTCCACCCGCGTCCACGATGGGTACACCGCCGGCGCCGCTGGATTGATGTGGCTCAGGTAGATCAGCCCCCGGTCCGTAAACACGGCCTCTGGAAAATCCAGCCAAATATAGTCCTGACTGGGCCACGACGGACTAATCCATGCGATGTGTTCCCATGGATAATGCGGTCGCCATGCGCCCGGCAGTATCCGAAGTCCCTTGGCCTGATTTTCGTAGGTCTCCTTGGGCGGATCGGCTTGGGCAAATGCCATCATGGGGCCGGATGCGCACCAAGCCGACGCTGCGACTCCACCACAAAGCCCCAAAATCGATCTTCGCGTAAGTTCGCCTGCATTCACCCTGTGGGTTCTCCCCAATGATCAATGCCGTGAGTTCGCATATCATAACGTAACGCGCTGCCGCTACCAACCCTCGCGAAATTGACCGCGCACCGATTCGGTGATAGCCTGCTGTCCGAGTTTATGCAATCGACAGTTCAACCAGGATATCTATGTCGCGCTCCTGCAATTTCCTCGCGCTAGTCCCAATCTTGCAGGCTATGCTACTTGCAGGACTATGCGGTTGTACCGGCTCCGGTTCCACTGGCGACGAAGCCATCCACCTCATATATTGGCGGGCGCTCACCGGCACGTCCGGCGTCGCCCAGGACGTGTTGGTACGACGATTCAATGAATCGCAGACGGACGTCCGCGTGACGTCGGAATTCCAGGGAAGCTACAGCGATCTCGCGACCAAACTCACGGCGGCCATCGTCGCCCGGTCCGGACCTGACGTGACCCAACTTGGGACCTTCGAAATCCGGCAGTTCGCCGAAGCCGGCGCGCTGGCAGATTTGAAACCATATCTTGAAGGCGCCGACGGCATCGACACCGGCGACTGGCCCGCCACCATGGCGAGGGCAGGCGAAATTGATGGCGGGGTTTACTGGTTGCCGTTCAACGTCGCCGTGCCGGTCCTGTATTACAATCAGGACGCCGTAGCCGAAGCGGGCCTCGATGGCGCTCCCGCGACTTGGAACGAGTTCTTCAACTACGCGCGATCCCTTACAAAGCGCTCGGACTCCGGCACCGTCGAACGACACGGTCTAGCCCTATGGAACATCACTTGGCCGTTGTTCTCCATGATCTGGTCGGAAGGCGGCGAACTCACCACACGGGATTATTCAAACATCACGCTGAACGATCCGGTGGTGGGTCGACTGCTGGAGGAGCTCCAACGCCTCGTGAAGGAAGGCGACGCCATTATGCCCGACAAGGCATTGGGCGGGCACCGAGCCGCGTTTCAGAACGGACGGGCAGCCATGATTCTCGATTCGCAGGACGCATTCGCGGAAATCTTCAATCACACTCGCGATTTTACACCCGCGCTTGCCTTGTATCCCGCGGGCGCGAAGGGGCGAGTCTACGCCCCAGGCGGCGGCGGGTTGGCCATGCTCGCGAACACTCCACCCGAACGGCGCGACGCGGCCTGGCATTTTATCCGGTTCATGCTCGCCCCGGAACAGCTCACGTACTACGCCCGCGAAAGCGGCTACCTAGCCTTTACCGGATCGTCGCGAAAGGCTGCCGGCGACCTCCTTGCCGATCCCCGCTATGCCACCATTCACGAGGCGCTCGAATACGTCCGCGCCGATTTCTCGGTTAATATGTCGCCGGAGATCCGGGCTGCGTTCGACGAAGCCTATCGGAAAATCCTCGTGCAGGGAGCGGACGTGCAGGCCACCCTCGATGCCGCTGACACCCAAGCCGAAAATGCCGTGAGACAGCAACGTTCCCGACCATAGGTAGATGACATGCAACTTCCCCAGCGCTGGCGCCGCGAACGTCGCGAATGGATTACGTTCCTCGCGTTCATTGCCCCCAACGCCATACTTTTTCTCGCCTTCACCTATTGGCCCATTGTCTACTCGTTCGTGCTGAGTCTTACAGACTGGGACCTGCTGCGCCCCGCGCGAAACTGGGTCGGCGCCGCAAACTATGCCGCACTTGTCCGCGACAGCGCGTTCTGGCGCGTTACCGCGAACACGCTGCTGTACGCGGTGGGGGTCGTGCTCGTCGCGCAATTCGCCGCCTTCTTCGTGGCACTACTT
>BTUX01000215.1:0-8189 GCA_045863315.1 Candidatus Hydrogenedentota bacterium
CGGCTGCGAAGCCAGGTTTCCCGGAGGCGATACCAGCATCTTTCCCAGACTCGGGCAAAGTCCAAGTAGCCGACGGCACGCGATACCGGAGTGTTGATTGGCCCGCATTTCTCACCAGTCGCTCCCGATGACGGGAGCGACGGGTGAGAAATGCTCAGGAGATAGCATGGAAGTCAATCGGGTGAGGATTTTTCACACCAACAGCCCGTTTTCCCTGTCGCTGCATAAAGGTATCTGCCGCACGAAGCCGTATCCTTCATTGCCCGCGGGTGTGAAAAATCCGGGCTAAAGAAAACGTCGCGCTTGTTGCCTATCCCTGTCGGCGGTCTTGCTGACACTCACTGAAAGATTCTGGCATCAGTGCCGCCTATTTCGCCTCGCGCACGTAGATGTTCCGGAATTGCACGAGCGCCGAGGCCCCGTCCCAGACGCCGGTTTCTTCGTTGTAACCGCCGTGATGTTGCAGGGCGATGGGTCCATTCGGTGGGATACCCGGTAGTTGAACGTTGTCGATCACGGTTTCGCCGTTCAGCACCACCGTGAGGCGGTCTCCCTTGGTGGTAATAAGAAAGGCGTTCCATTCGCCCACGGGTTTGTCGGCGTTCTTTTTTGGCGTGACGCCCGCGCGGACCTCGGCTGGCATGTCCTTATCGGTGCGGTAGCCATAGACCTCGCCCGAGCCGACCGGCCAGCACCAGATGTTTACCTGCGACTTGGGCTCGCCTCGCAGGTAGATGCCCGAGTCGGCGTTCGGCCGCTTTTCCGTAATGACGTTTCCATCGGCGTCCTTTTTCTCGGTGCCGTCCGGCAGCACGATCGGCATGGCGTATTCGCCTTTCGTTTCCTTGATGCGCCACTCGATGTAGAGTTCGACATCGCCGAACGACTCGTCGCTCCACAGCGTGAGGTCGCCCCGGCCTGTTCTCGGATTGCAGTCAATCGTGCCGTCGACAATGGTCCACACGTCTTTGCCTTTTTCGGGGACTTTCCAGCCGGTGAAGTCCTTGCCGTTGAACAGCGGTTTCCAGCCTTCGCCCTCAGGCGGTGCCGCCAACGCCGCCGGTATCGCGAGCGCCGCGGAGAGTACACAAACGAGTGTCATGCGCATATCAAAACTCCTTAGACGTTGAAGCCAGCTATCGCTGAAGCGCCCAAAACCTTACCCACTCGCACGTCAATCCAAAATCAATTGCATTCCGCCACCAGCGGCCCCGCCAGTTCCTTCAGAAAGAACAACTTGCCCGGCAGTGTCGGCATGAACGTGCTGGGTATCCAGGGCGTCGGCTTGTGGTGCAGGGTGGCCCAGAGCGACATGCCCTGCCACATCATCCCGCGCCCCAGGGCGCCGTCCGCTCCGCCGATAATGCGGTCCGATTTGAGAAATAGGCCCGGCCCGATTGTATTCGCGGTCGTTGGCACCAGCGTCGTTCGGCTCTTGAAACTTGTGATGGCGTTTTGCTCGATGGTCAGCGGATGCAGTTGTGCGCCTAGGCGGTATTCGACCGCCTTCCACGCGTTCAGCGACTTGTACTCCGCGGCGAAGTGGGGCTCCCAAAACGCGATATGGCAGACCCGGCCGATACCGAACACGGTGACAAGGCGGGCGTGTTTCTTTCGCAGTTCGCGGATTCGATCGCCGTACTCCGGCAGCGACTTCCTCGTCGCGAAATGCCGCTGCGTCTTGGGGACCGTCAATTTGCCAAGCGGACCGTAGAAGGCGTCTTCCATGGCGTTTTGAAACGCGCCCGGGTTCGACGGCGCCAGCGTATTGCCTTTCGCGTCGCTCCATTCGTCCATGTTGAAGCCGTGGACGTGCTTGCAGTCCACGCCCCATTCCTTGAGAAAGTAGACCGCCCAGCGGTACATGCCCATCGGGCCGACGGGAAGGATGAACGCGATGGGATACCCGCCCCCTCTCGCGGCGGCGATCTCGAGGGCGATTTCGTGGCCCATCATGGTGTCGAAGTCCGCGAGCGTCTCACAGGGGACGGGTTGGAACGCCTTGTTCCACCATTTTTCGCGCCGCGTGATCGCTTGCGGCGGGCGTGAACACAGTCTATCCAACGCTTTCAGGTCCCACCCCTTCGGGAAAAAGCGCTCCAGGAGTGAGCCCTTCAATGTGCTCATCAGGTCAATCGCCATGCGTCATTCTCCTCCGCCTTGGGTTCCCGTCACTCCACTTCGATCGCTTCCGTTTCGACGGGTCTCGTCGTCGCGCGCCAGATCTCGAATCCTTCGTAGGGGTTCGCCATGCCGACATAGATGTCGTCGTCCACCGCCAGGATGTTGCGCGGACCGTAATTATACGGATTGCCCAGCCCGTCCGTGAAGATCGTGTCCCATTTGACGCCGTTCCGGGTCCGATACAAGTCGCCGCCCATGTCGAGGGCGACGCTGAGAATCGTCGGTGACCGCTTGTAGCCCGGATCCGTGTCGGCCGCTTTCGTTTTCACGCCGGAAATATCGATACCCGCGAGGTCCACGCCGGAAGAAAGCAGCGCAAGCAGATCCTGAAGCGACTGCGGGAACTCGTCCACAATATATTGATAGAAGGTCGATTGGTCCCAGGTGCCGACGTAGAGATCCCCTTTGTACTCTTCCATCGACCACATGTAAGCGTTCATGCTGCGGTTGAACCCCGAGCCGATACCCGAGATCGAGTTGGGTCCAATCACGACTTCCATCCGGTCGTCGGCATCGAGTCGGACCAAGTCGCCGCCGCGAAGGAGTCCGCCGGCTCCGCTCGTGTTTATCCCGGCGAACACCTGGGTGCCGAAGTAAACGTGGTTCTTGAACACGATGCTGGTGGCCGCCGCGCTATTGGCCGGACTGCACGCCCCATTCTCAATCACCCGGACGGGTGGGCCCGCTTTATCGCCGGAACCCGCGAACTTCCAAACCTCGAAACCCGACTTCCGGTTGGCCACCGATGCGCACACGTAGCCGTTAAACGAAACCAAGGTCCACACGCTCTCATTGTCCGGGTTGCCGAAGCCGTCGTTCTCGATGAGCCACGTGCTGTCTCCGTCGTGCGCGTAGATTGCGCCCGGCGTGCCGTCGCCGATTTCGCCGCCGGGAATGACGGAGAAGTAGAGGATGCCGTCATGCACGACCATGGCGCGGATCGAGCCCCGCTCGTGGTAGGTCCAGACGACTTCCCACGACGCGACCTCTCCGGTGGACGAGCGCCAGAGCGCGGGCGTTCCCGACATGCTTCCCGCGTACAGATACGTGGGATGCCCGCCGGACGCCGGCTTATACACCTCGAGCGATCGGAACCCTGTTGTGCTGAAAACCGGCCCGTTTTCGTAGTTGCGAATGTCGAGCACGCTTTGCCAGTTGCGCGGGCCGATGTCGGGCCGGTACCGCCGCACTTCGCCGGGTCGCAAGGGGGGCAGCCGGAACCCATACTGGCCGAGCGCGTATAAGACCTGCTCATCGATCCCATTGCCGGTCGAGACGTAGACGTGGCCTTGCGGCGCGTCGTCGGGCTTAAAGTACGTCAATCCCCAGGGATAATCGTTGAGGTCGAGCCAGTTTTCGACGTAGCCGAATCCATTCTTGCTGATTTGCACGAAGTCACTCGCCTTCAGATCCGTGCTGGGCCCTCGGACGCACTGCGGGAGCACGGCTCCCATGAAACCGGGCAATGCCACTGCGAGGAGGATTGCCCGCCACCGCTGCCGGAGCCATCGAAATCGGAGTGAGTCTGCGACGTGCTTAACCGTCTCCTTCATGTCCATGACGAACTTGCATCTCCACCAACCGGAATGCCGCACCAAAACCGGCAAGCTCCACGAGCCGGCGCCTTGCGCAGCCGCTCCTATCGACGCCGGGTCCGAAATCCCGCAGCGCCGTTCGCCGTGCTCACAACCACGATTCCACCCTCGGACACGTGAAACCGCTTGGCATCCTCTCGCGCATCGTACCCGATCACCGTGTTCTCGGGCACCTCGACGTCGCGCTCGATGATCGCGCGACGGATGCGCGAGTTGCGACCGATATTGCACCCCGGCAACAGAATCGATTCTTCGACGTGCGAGTAGCTGTTCACCCGCACGTCCGGAGAGAGCACGGAGCGTTTCACGAGTCCGCCGCTGATGATGCAGCCGAGACTGACAATCGAGTCCACCGCGGCGCCGAAACGGACGCCCTCGGCCGCGAACACGAACTTGGCGGGCGGCGCGTGGGGAATCCGCGTGTGAATCGGCCAATTCGTATCGTACAGGTTGAAGACGGGATCCACGGACACCAAGTCCATGTTGGCTTCCCAGTACGAGTCGATCGTCCCCACATCTCGCCAGTACTGCGCTTCCTTCTTGTTCTCGTCGCGGAACATGTACGCGAAGACTCGATGGGTCTTGATGAGCTTCGGAATGATGTCCTTGCCGAAGTCGTGCGAGGTATCTTGTTTGGCGTCTTCGATGCACGCCTCGCGGAGAACGTCGGTATTGAAAACATAAACGCCCATGGACGCGAGCGCCGTGGTGGGCTTCTCAGGAAAGGGGCATGGGTTCTCCGGTTTTTCCTCGAAGCCGACTACCCGCGCGGTATAGTCCACCTCGAGCACGCCGAACCGCCGGGCCTGTTCGATCGGCATTTCAATGGTCGCGATCGTCATGTCGGCCTGATTGCGTCGGTGAAATGCCACCATTTCCCCGTAATCCATCTTGTAGATATGATCGCCGGACAGAACGAGCACCTCGTCGGGATTGGCCCGATCGATCGAGTACAAGTTTTGGTAAATCGCGTCGGCCGTTCCCTGATACCAGTCCTCGCCGACGCGCTTCTGTGCCGGAATGACCTCGATGTATTCACCGAGGTGGTAGTCCAGCAAATCCCAGCCGGCGCGAATGTGCCGGGCGAGTGAGAGCGACTTGTACTGCACCAGCACCAGCGTGCGCCGGCATTGTGAATTGATGCAGTTCGACAGGGTAATGTCGATGAGCCGGTACATTCCGCCAAAGTAGACGGCCGGTTTGGCGCGGTCCTTGGTGAGGGGGTAGAGCCGTTCCCCTTGCCCGCCCGCGAGGACGACCGCCAACACGTTGCGCATGTCGTAAATGTCAGGCACGCCCGTCCTCCACGCCGATGAACGCCCTGCACGGCGCGCCGTCCGCGCCGTGAATGGCCAGAGGAAGCGCGACGAAGGGATACACGCCCGCCTCGAAACCCTTCAGCAGCAGCCCCTCGATTACAAACACATTCGCCCGCAGCAGGATGTGGTGCGTGGGCTGGCCCGGCTGTTTGAACGGGGCCACGGAAAGATAATCGACGCCAACGAGTCGGACACCGTCGTCGACCAAGCGCTGCGCCGAGTCGTCCGCCAATGCGACGTACGTCGGGTCGAACGGGGCATCGTGCGCGCGATCCGAGTTTCGGGTCTTAAAAAGGACCCGGGGCGGGAGGGGAGCGGAAGGAAGGTCGGCAGCGCGAACGATATCAAGATCGGGAAACTCCAGCAGCAGTGCGTCCCCAAAAAACACCGCCGTGTCAACCTCATGGAGTTTTCTGCCGTTTTCTTCGAAGTGCCACGGCGCATCCACGTGTGTTCCCGTATGGGTGCTCATGGAGACAGTGGAAACATTGCACGAGTCGCCCCGCGCGATACGCGATGCGGCCTCGAACGTAAACGGGGGGTCGCCCGGCCAGACCGTCATCCCGCTGAACATGGGAATGGTGACGTCGACCCAGTGAATCCGCGAATCCGAGCCCACGGCGAAAAACGTCCCCCTGCCCGCACTTGCAGGCGGTTACCTCTGTGCGCCAACACCAGTATGACGCGCCGGTTCGTACTCGTCAATCCCGAAGTCGTTGAGGAACATGCGGGATCCCGGCAATCTGCGGTCGCCGTGTTGGCGGCGCCCGGACCGGCCTGTAAGGCGGTTTTCGTGGCATCAGCGCGTAATGGTATGCGCCCGCGATGGTACGTATAATAGCGCAGAGAGCAGCGGGCCAGCGGTGCGAGACGACTGCAGAGAAGGGCCGAAAGTCGTGTCAACTCACCAACTCAACCTGTCTTCGGCGGCCAAGAGATTGGCGCGGGCCGTTGCCGTGGTGTGCGCGGCCTGCGTCGCCGTGACCGCCTCCGCACACGCATCGGATGGCGTCAAAATCCGTATTCGCTCGGGCCAGGGCTTTCCAGGGAGCACCGCAGTCGTTCCGGTGGATCTTGACAGCGATCCGGATCCGGCAAGCATTTCGTTCCGGATTGCGTTTAACGCCAACAAGCTGGGTGTCGCGGACGTTCAAGCCGGGCAACCGCTGACCGATGCGGGAAAAGACGTGTTGTGGGACGTGCCCCAGCCCGGCGTGCTGTCCATTATCATCTTCGGATTAAACACCGAGCGCATTCGGGACGGCCGAATCCTTCGGCTGACGTTCAACCTGCTGTCCGGCGCACAACAGTCCGAGACCATCCCATTGGATGGATACCTTCAGTCGGCCAGCGACCCGTTTGCCATCCCGCTTCCCACCAGCATAACGGACGGGTTCGTTTCGGTAGTCCCCTGTTTCACGCCGGCCGCGCCGTCGTCCTTGTCAGCCTCCGACGGCACCTACAGCGGCTATGTGCGCCTCACTTGGAATTCAGTCAGTGGGGCCGAGACTTATGCCATTTACCGCAATACCTCGAACAATTCGAATTCGGCGCAACTGGTCGGGGTTACCGTATCGACAACCTACAACGACAGTTCGGCCGCGGCCGCGTTCGTGACTTCTTCCGGGGGATGCTCGGGTTCGTCCAACGTGGTCACCGAAACGACCCCCTATTGGTACTGGGTGCGCGCGCAGAATATCTGTGGACAGAGCGATTTATCGGCCGGTGACTCCGGTTACCGGGGCGGCGTCAAGTCCGCGTTAAACGTGCCGGTGGTGCTCCCCGCGTTGCCGATCGAGTCGGGCGGGCCGGACAGCACGTTGGCGCTGCGACTTGCGGCGAACGCGCCAATCGACCCCTCGACGGTATGGGGAATTGTCTCTGCGGGTGATTTCGAGGATTCCTCGGTGACGTGGCGACCCGCTGACGGAAACCAAACCACGGGGTGGGTGGTGTATACGCCCAGCCTGCAATGGTCGGCGGGTGAAATTGTGATGATGCAGGCGGGCGCCAGCACCGTTTCCGGCGACTCCGTTGGGCCGGTTTCGTACGCGTTTCGAGTGGGACCTGGAACCTCGGACGCGCTCGCCGCCGCAATCGCCCAGCCCAAGGGCCGTTATCGAGGAGTTGACCTTCTAAGCGGGGTGTCAGACGCCGATTTGCCGACGTTTCTTGAATCCGTGGGTCCTGTCTATAGTATCTACCCCGAGATGATCTTTGACTCGCCCCGCGAAGTGTTTGTGCCGATCCCGGTCGGCGCAGACCTCGAGGCGCTTACGCCTTTCCTGTACGTGGGTGCCTCGCCGGATGGCGACTGGGCGCCGGGCCCGTTGGTCGAAGGTTGGCTCGCCGCCGATCCTGCCGTAGTGGAATTGGACGGTTCCCTCTATCTGCGACTGATGGTCAATCATGGCGCGAAGGTGCAACTCGGCCACTTGTACGGCGCGGTCAATCCGATCGCTTCGTCCATTGCCCCGACGCGGGCCTCCGCCGGTACTTGGCTCCCTCTTGTCCTTGTCGTGTTGGCCCTTCAATCGGCCAAGTGGCGCCGCCACAGGAAGCGCCGAGTGTAATCACCGATCGGCCAGTGGGCTTGTCGGTTCGCCCCGGACGCCGGGGGGATCCCGAATCGACTGTGCCGGGGTAACTCAGCCTCGGGTTTTCCTGACCTTCGCCATGACTTGAACTCTGTGCTATTGTGCGGGCGTTTGCCGCACTCGTGGTGGGTGTCGGTGATCGGGAACCGGGGCTTACACTCCGCGAATTCGTGTGGAATCAGGCAAGCATACAAATCGGTCGAGGTCGTCCAGGCGGTTGATGGGTCTGTCGGCGGCGTTGGGTGTCGTTCTCATCTTTGGCATCGTTTACGTCTGGCGCGTCGTGCGCGACCCCTCCGTTTTTCTCCTCATGCCTCGCGCAGGGGCGCAGTGGATTCGTTTCGATCGGCCGCCGTCGCTGGTGCTGGGTCCCACCGATGAGCAGTTTCACGGGTTTCGCAAGCGTTTCACCGTAAGCCAGACCCCGGACCGTGCCATGCTGCGCGTCCAAGCGTTCCGGCATGCGTCCGTGACCCTCGACGGCCGCCGAGTCC
>BTUX01000216.1:0-8177 GCA_045863315.1 Candidatus Hydrogenedentota bacterium
GTCAGACATTCGAGATTTCAAGGGAATAATCCACGGCCGGGGCGGAATGCGTAATGGCCCCTACCGAAATGATATGGATTCCGGTTTCCGCAACCTGTCGAACGTTCTGCATGGTCACGTTCCCGCTCACTTCCAGCACCACGCCCTTTCCCTTTGCAAGCGCAACGGCCCTTCGCACCACGTCAAGGCCCATATTGTCCAGCAAGACGGCATCCGCCCCCGCCCGTATCGCTTCATCCAGTTCATCGAGGGTCCGTACCTCGACGCCGATTTTCATCAGGTGGTGCGTTCCTTCGATGGCCCGCTGGACTGCGGCGGCCACGCCGCCCGCCGCCGTCACATGGTTTTCTTTGATCAGCACGCCGTCATACAGGGCGTAGCGATGGTTCGCGCCGCCGCCGTCCAGTACGGCCTGCTTCTCGAGAATCCGCAGCAACGGCGTCGTCTTTCGCGTATCGCAGATCCGAACGGGAAGCCCTTCGACGCACTTCACCATGGCGGCTGTCATCGTTGCAATGCCCGACAACCTCTGCAAGAAATTAAGCGCCACCCGTTCACCGGACAAGACCGGACGCGTGTCCGCCACGAACGAAGCAATGTCATCTCCCTTTGAGAATTGAGCCCCATCCTTGAGTGATGTCCACTCCGAAATGCCCGCGTTCAACTCGTCGAATACGGCGCGAAAGACCTCGATTCCGCTGAGGACTCCGTCCTGCTTGGCGTGCAGGCGCGCCCGACACCGCGCGCCATTGGGGACGGTGGCGTTTGTCGTGACATCCCCCTGTCCAATGTCTTCGAGCAGGGCCTCTCGCACAAGCGAACGCAAGGTGAGCATGGAAAATGCCGTCTCCGCCTTAAATTATTTATTTTAACAGATTTGCGCCGCCAAACGCGATTCCGGTCAGGAGTCGATCGCGGGAAAAGGGGCGATTGCCGGGCGGGTCTTCGATTGGGTCGGCGGCCGTATGAACTCGATCGACGGCGGGACACCCGCTAAATCGTATGATCCCGCGCGTCGTCTTCCAAGGGCTCCAGGTCGTCCAGAGGTCGCAAGGTCACGGGTTGCGAACCGCGCTGTTTGCGCGGCGTATGAGGACCTTCCGAATCTCCGTATCGCGAGGTCGATGCCATGCCGCGGTGCGGCGGGATCACGGCATCCATCGTCGCGCTGTGGAATTCGCCGGATTCCTGGGGATCGGCGACCCCCGCATCCGACTCAGCCGTCGCGACGATCCCGCGGGCGATAGACGACAGGCTCGCCATGGTCGCGTCGAGCTTTTCTCGAGCCTGGCGGCCCGCCTCGCGCAGCGCGTGGCACTCCGTCTCAAGCCGCGCCACTTTCTTCTCCAACTCGCTTGCCCGGGCCTTGGCAGCGGCCACCTCCTGCGCAGCGCTTTGCTTGAGGGCTTCAAACGTTCGCTCGCGTTCGGCCAACGCCGTCTCGACGCTGTCGAGTCGGGCACGTTCGGCGTCGCGCTCGGCGCGATGCCGGGCGGAATCGCTCTGCGCCTTCAGACGCTGCTCATTCGATTGTTTGAGCGAGTCGCGCAACGAATCGATTTCCTGTCGGGCTTCGTCCAGCAGACGCTCGACATGCTCGCGGGCGTGCTTCAAATCTTCCGCCGCCCGCCGGTACTCGTCCCGTTCGCTCGCCGCGGCCGCCAGTTGCTCTTCGAGTCGTTGCTGGTGCAGCGCCGTCTGATCGCGGGCCCACTCGGCCTGCCCCACCTTGTCCAACAGCGCGTCGAGTTGCGCCTGCATCTTTTCGCGGTCAGCCGCCCGTGCCGCTTCCAGTTCCGAACGCTCCAACTCGAATTCCGCGCGCATCGATTCGATCTGCGCGACCGCCTGGTCGGCTTGCTCTTTCGCCCGCCTCAACGTTTCGGGATCAAACGTCGAAAGATAACTGTCCAGCACCGCCTCCAAATCCTCGATCTCCCGCCGGTGCCGTTCGCTCTGCTCCGCGGCATGGGAGCGCAGGGCCTCGAATTGCGACAGCAATCGCTGTCCCCGGTCGGCAAGCGCCGCGTTCGCGACGTGAGCGTCGTCCCGCTCGACGACGAGCGCCTCCGCACGCGCCTCCCATGCACGGGCCTCGTCCATCACACGCTCGAGTTCTTCTCTCAGCCGACTCGCTTCATCGCGAGCCGCGCCGGCTTCGGCCCGGGTCGTTTCGAGTTCGCTTTGGAGGCGTTCCGCCTCCGCCCGCACCGTTTGCATCGCGGCAAGCTCGTCTTCGAGCCGTTGGAGCTGATCTCGCAGGGCGGCGGCTTCTCTTCGCGCCTGATCGCGCTCCGCGAGCAGTGATTCGGCCTGCGCGCGAATATCGATCAACTCGGACTCCAATTGAACGTTTCGGTTGCGCGCCTCACTGAGCGCATCCTGACTGTTCGCGTACTCGTCCGACAATGTGTTGAATCGCGCTTGGAGCGCTTCCAATTCATTCGAGAGCGCTTCGACACGCTCGCGGGCGCCGGCGGCATCCGCCCGGGCGGCCTCGATTTGCTCGTTGGCTGCGTCCGCGTTGATTAAGTGTCTAGCCGCATCGGCCTGGACCCGCTCGAGTTGTTCATGCAGCTCGCGCGCCGTGTCCAAGTTTTCGGCGGCCTCGACGCGGGCCTGATCCAGTTCATCGCGCAGGGAATCGGCCAACCGCTCGAGTTCCTGAACGCGCGCGGCCTCCGCGTCGATTCGGTCCAATTCGTCCCGCAACGCCGCCTCGCGCTCGCTCCGTTCCGCGCGTTCCCGGGCCGCGGTCAATTCCGATTCCACGGCCGCGCGAAAGTCGCCCTCGACCTGGCGCACCGTCGAGCGCAATCGCTCGATTTCCGTCCGTGCCGCCGCAAGCTCTTCGTTCGCGCCCTCGATCTGCTCGCGGGCGTCCGAGAGTTTTCGAATCGTGTCCGCCCGCGCGATCCGTTCGGCATCGAGTTCGGCCCGCAAGGCCGCCACGTTGGCCGGGGCTTCGGGACTCGTCTCCTTGCCGACCCTGCTCAGCAATGCGCGGAGATCGTCAATCTCTTGCTGTTTTTTGGCGAGCAAGGCGTCGGATTCTTCACGCAGTTGTCGCTTGATTATCTCAATCTGCGACTCGGTTGGCCGCGGCACGATCTGCACGATCTGGCCCGTCTCAATCAAGGAACGGAACGCGGAAGGCAGGTGCTGCAAACGGCCCGGATGGACTTTCGTCGCCAGCACCACGTAATGGTTGTTATCGAGAAAGATTCGGACAACCGCATCGAGTTCTTCAATCAAGTCTCGGAAACGGTCAAGCTGATCGACCAGCAACACGGCCGACTGTGCGCGTTCGACAGGGGCCGGGTCGTCAATGAGGTGCCGGACTGGATCGGGAAAGTCCAGTGCCGTCACATAGGCGAGCCCGGTTTTCGAGGTACCCGCACGGATTCGGTTGACAATCGAGTACAAGAGGTGGGTCTTGCCGCACCCTTCATCGCCCAGCAAAACCACGGGCAAGGGGGAGACCGGCTTGAGTTCGGCGATGTCCTGACAAATCTGAAAGGCGCGCCGATTCGTGTCGTCGACCAGGAAGGTGCCGAAATTCAAGCGCTTCATCGCCTTAAGACTCCCCGCAGCAGCGCTACAGTAAAGGCGATTCTAGTCGTTACCGCCATGACAGTCAATCTTTTACTCTGCCAATTCAAACCGGTGAATCGCGCAAAAAATATCGCAATCGTGCGCCGAAATACGGTTCCCGCTTTCAAACTCCGACATAATCCGTGCCGACTCAAGGTTAGGTCGCCCCCCCGCCGGTAGAATCCGCTGCCGCGACCTTTCGCGGATTGCGGGCTGATGAGTGGAACGCGGTGTTGCCGAACTTCGCGTACGTCTGTTATCGTTCGGTCGAGTAGTGCTGGGGAATCCGATGCGCATCGAGATCGCGGCGCAGACCGACATCGGCCGCCGCAAACGTAAGAACGAAGACTTTTTCGGGGTGTTCCGGGAGGACACGCCGGGGCTGACGCTGTTTGAGGAAGGTGCGCTGCTGGTCGTGGCCGACGGACTCGGGGGCCACATGGGCGGCGAGATCGCGAGCAAACTCGCCGTATCGATGGCGAAGGACATGCTGAAAAAGCCCCCTCCCCCGCCGGCGCCCGACCCGGATCAGGACGAGGGCTTTCTTCCGCTGATCCGCGAGACGATTACCGCGGCAAACGACAACATCTTCAAGACCAACCAGGAACTCGTAAAATCAAACCGCCCGATGGGGACGACCCTCCTGGTGGCCCTCGTAACGCCAAAGAAGGTGTTTATCGGGACCGTGGGCGATTCGCGGTGCTACCTCATTCGAGACGGCGAAGTCATCAGCAAGACCCGCGACCATTCGTGGGTAGACGAACAGGTCGAACTAGGCATGATGACGAAAGCGGAAGCGGAAGCGGACGCGCGCCGCCACATCGTGACCCGCAGCATCGGCACCCATCCGGTGGTGGACATCGATACGTACATCTGGCACATCGTGCCGGGCGATATGCTGCTCCTGTGCACGGACGGTCTGGTCAACATGTGCAAGGACCAGGAAATTCTCCCCGAATTCCGGAAGAATCTCGCGCCGGCGGATATCGTGCCCCGCCTGATTAACCTCGCAAACGACAATGGGGGCAAGGACAACATTACGGTCATCGTCGCGGACATCAGTCCAAGCACATGGACGGTGTTTCAGCGCAGGCTGCGCGCCTTCTCGCGAAGGCGAGGCGCGGGAATCCTGTGGTTCCTGATTTGGATGATCTGGACCGCCCTATGCCTGGCCGGCGGGTACTGGCTGCGGGACTTCTTCCCGCTCGAATAGTCGGTGCTCGAACCGGTTGCCGTTCCACACAACGTAGGACCGGTGAAATACCCAATCGCCCGAATTGATGTACAGCCCGGTCCCGGAAGGCGAGGGAAACTCCATCTGCACGGGATAGTGGGAATGCCCGCATATGATAACGTCGGCCTCGCCCTTGGCAAGCGCTTGTTTCGCGTACTCCTCCAGCGGTTTCACCTCCGGTCCCTGGCTCACGTCGTCGACTCGTTTGATATGCCGGCTCCCCCGCGCGACGGCCTGCGCGATCGCCATCGCCCAATCCGGGTGAATAAGACTGAACAACCGAACGATAGGCCGCGCGCGCGCGATCCGCTTGTAGATGCGATAGCCGACGTCCTTCGGGTTTATGCCGTCGCCGTGCACAAACAGCACGCGCCTGCCCCCGGCCTCCATCCGCAGCGTGCTGGGATGGATTTCGAATCGCAAGTGTTTTTTCAGAAAGCGGCCCGCCCAGAAATCATGATTGCCGCAGACGAAATGGAACTCGACGCCCGCATCCGCCAGATCGGCAAACGCGCGAAGCACGTCAAAATAGCCCGAGAAGATGACATGCTTGTACTCGAACCAGAAGTCGAACAGATCGCCGAGAACGATGATGCGCTCGGTGTCGCGGGGGTCGATTTGACGCAGAAACGAGACGAACCCCGCCATCTGCTCGCGTCCGTCGTCGGCTACATTGAGGTGGACGTCCGAGAAAATAAGCGTCTTCATCGCAAAAGGCCGAATCTGCTGAGCGGCCAGAACCGCAGCACGGCCTTTCCGATGATCTTGTTGTCGTCCACAGGTCCGATGATTCGGCTGTCCTTGCTGACGGAACGGTTGTCCCCCATAACGTAGTATTGGCCCGCATTCAGCTCGGCCTTTCCAGACCAGGAAAACGTCTTCGCCGTGTCGGGAGTCAGATAAGATTCCTCGATGCGCCGATTGTTCACGTACACCGTGCCGTCTTCGATGCGGACGGAAACCGGCACCGGGTCGAGATCGTCTGGCCCGACCGCACCGACCGTATTGCTGTCGATATCCGGACCCTTGGCGATGACCCGTTTTACGTAACGTTTGCGGCCGTCCTCGGTCCGCTCAAATACGACAATATCTCCCTCCGTCACGGCGTCGTACCCGGGCAGAATTCCCAACTGGCTGAGCTTGTGGGGGAGCTTGAATACCAGAATCCGCTCGTTGTTCCATAGCGTGGGTTCCATCGATGGCCCCTGTACTTCGTAGCCTTCGATTACAAAGTATTTGAGCGCGAAGAAGAGCAAGAGGAACCACGCCACCAGTTTAATCAATTCGACGGCTTCCGTCTTGATGTTGGCAGGCTTTTCGGGGGCCGGCCGTGGGACCGGCTTGTCTGGGTTTACGTCGAAGTTCAAGGGCCCGATTTCCTCACTTGCTCATGCGACCTTGCAACATGAAATCTACCACGCGACAGGGCGGCCTGTAAATCTTCCATCGAGGTGATGAGATCGTCAAACTCCGTGGCGTATCGTCCGATGTCGTCTGCATCGTGCGCATCACTGTTCGCCACCTGTTGCAAGCTGAGTGATTCCGCGAGCTTACGGGCGAGCCGTCGCTCGTGGTCCTCAAGATTCACGCTGCACACCTCGATTGCCGCCAGCGGCAACGAGGCAATTCGTTGATCGAAACCCATTCCAGCGCGGGTCGGGTGTGCGGCAATGCACACCCCGCCGTAACGCACCGCCAAGTCCGCCGCCCGCTCGGGCGGCCAACCCGGTCGGAACTCGAGCGCCCGCTTGGGCTCCAGGCCGTAGATTAGGATGTCTCCTTGGGATGACGTGTACTCAAATGCGGAGAGCAGCAGAAAGGTCGGGTGGCCGGAGCGGTCAACCAGTTGCTTCAGTTCGTCCGCCTCCCACTGGTGGTGATGCTCGGTGATCACCGCGCCGTCGAGTCCAGCTCGTACAGCCCGGGGAATCACGTCGCCCGGGTAAATCCTGCTGCATCGCGAGTAGCGATTGGTATGGAGGTGTAAATCGACTAAGAAGCCCATATTGTGATCCAGGACTGCGAATACGCCTCCGGAGTTCGCGCCGAATTGTACACGATTGAACTCGCCGGCACGAACGGGTGCTTCTTGCGGGTCGATTCCGCGCCGGCGCCTGTGTTAAGAATGTCCCGGCTTGTTGCATGGCAACGGGGGATGGAATCGCGATGAATCGGCTGATCCAGATTTCGCGCGAGTTGGCGCAGACGGTCGGGCCGCTGCGTTTTGGGCCTCCTGTGGCCTACGTATACAACCCCCTCGTCTATGCGCGGGCTCCGCATGAATTGTACCTTGCCCGGTTCGGAGGAGGACCGAAAGAGGTGCTCTTGGTCGGGATGAATCCGGGACCCTTCGGGATGGCGCAGACGGGCGTTCCCTTCGGAGACGTGGCGATGGTGCGGGACTGGATGGGCATCGAGGCCCCGGTGGGCAGGCCGATCCCCGAACATCCCAAACGCCCGATCAAGGGATTCAGGTGTCCGCGTGGAGAAGTCAGCGGAGCGAGGCTCTGGGGATGGGCCCGAAGTGTATTCGACCGTCCGGAGAGGTTCTTCAAGCGGTTCTTCGTTTGGAACTACTGTCCGCTGTGCTTTATGGAGGAATCGGGGCGCAATATCACGCCGGACAAACTGCCCTCCATTGAGCGCACGCCGTTGACTTTGGCGTGTGATCGCGCCCTGCGGCAATTGGTGAAGGCGCTCAACCCTTCCATAGTGATCGGCATAGGCGGGTTTGCGGAAAAACAGGCGCGGAACGCGCTGGATGAAATCCGCGTTCCCTGGATTGGCCGGATTCCGCATCCCAGCCCGGCCAGTCCCGCGGCCAACCGAGGGTGGGCGGCTGCCGCGGAAAAGGCCTTGGCACAATGCGGGATATCCCTCGAGGTGTAGCGCCCCGTTCCCCGCAAAGAGGTCGACACGCGGGTCCGGACTTGCGTACCACAAGGTGAGTGGGGCGGCAAGCGCCCGTTCATCCGAGGATCCGTAACCGGTGCCCGCGGACCCGGCGCAGATCAATTGTCCGGAACGCAAACGCGGAACAAGGGATACGTCCCCCTGCTGCCTGGCGCGCCTCACCGTCATTTCGGTCCCGATTGTCGTTTCTTGACAATCCGAGGTTCTCCCTGAATCAATACAGGAACGGCCAGTTCGGAGATGCATTCGTAACGACGTGGACAGGCGGCGCGGGCACGGGAGGGTTGGTGATGAAGGTTGGAACTTCACGCAGGTCATTCCTGAAATCGGTGTCCGTCGCGGCCGCAGCCGCGGCGGGACCGTCCGTCCGTGCGGCTTCGCCGCGAAAACCGAACGTGTTGTTCTTGTGGACGGACGAGCAGCGCCCGGACACGAT
>BTUX01000217.1:0-8174 GCA_045863315.1 Candidatus Hydrogenedentota bacterium
CGGAAAAAGCGGAAGATGCCCTTCACCGGACGATTGCAGAATTCGGCACGAGAATAAGCGGCGTGGAGAACAAAAAAACAGGGCCGAAGTTTCGCAGAACTTCGGCCCGCAATCTATGAACACTCCGCAGCCTGGTTATGCTCCTGGCCGCGAGTTGTTTTAGAGACCACGGAACTTGCGTTACCGTGGCCTCCGCGGAAGGAGAAACGCCACATGTGGCGCTGACCAACATGATTGTAGCATGAGTCTTTCCGAAACGCAAACACTATTCTGTCAAGAGTGAAATTGCGCCGGAACTCCCTATAGAATAGCCATTTGCACCGCCTTCCGCCACCCGGCAACCGCGGCACATCGCCTCTCATCGTTCCAAGTTGGCACGTACTCCCTATCCAGTTTCCACGTCTCGCGCAGCTCCGGCATCCCCTTCCACATACCGACAGCCAGTCCCGCCAGAAAGGCAGCGCCAAGTGCCGTCGTTTCAATAGTTTGGCCACGGAGTACCGGGATCCCGAGGACGTCCGATTGGTGTTGCATCAACAGGTCATTTCGGGCCGCCCCACCGTCGACTTTCAACGATGGAATTCGCGCCCCCATATCGGCCTCCATACTCCGCAGTACGTCTGCGGACTGGTACGAAATCGATTCGAGTGCGGCCCGGACAATGTGTCCGCGGCCAGCCCCGCGTGTGAGGCCGGTCAGAATGCCGCGGGCGTGCATATTCCAGTGCGGAGCGCCCAGACCGACGAAGGCAGGCACGAGGTAGACGCCGCCGGTGTCGGTTACCTGCGCCGCGACGCGTTGGCTCTCCGCGGCCGTCTTGATCAGTTTTAGTTCGTCGCGAAGCCACTGGACAACCGCCCCGCCGATGAACACGCTTCCTTCGAGCGCGTATTCGACTTTATTGTTGAATCCCCACGCAATGGTGGTGATCAGTCCATGTTTCGAGTGGACAGGGGAGTCGCCGGTGTTCATCAGGACGAAGCAGCCTGTGCCGTAGGTGTTCTTGCATTCGGCGGGTTCAAAGGCGGTTTGTCCAAACAGGGCGCCCTGTTGATCGCCACACATCGCGGTCACTGGGATTTCCGGGCCGAACAACGTGGTCGTGCCGAAGACTCCGCTGCTCGGCTTTACGGCGGGCAGCACTTCGCGCGGCACGTCGAGGTGAGCGAGCAGCCCATCATCCCACTTCAAGCGGTGAATGTTGTAGAGCAGCGTGCGGGACGCGTTCGAATAGTCGGTGGCGTGTTCCCCAGTCAGTTTGTACAGCAGCCACGAGTCAATTGTGCCGAAACAAAGTTCGCCCCTCGCGGCGCGGACGCTTGCGCCCTCGACGTGGTCGAGCAGCCACTTTACCTTCGTCCCGGAGAAATAGGCGTCAACGACGAGTCCGGTTTTCTGCGCGAATTCGTCGGCCAGGCCCTGCGCCTTCAGGCGGTCGCAGGTGTCCGCCGTCCGGCGACACTGCCACACGATGGCGTTGTGGATTGGGCGGCCGGTCTTGCGGTCCCAGACCACGGTGGTCTCGCGCTGGTTGGTGATGCCGATGGCGGCGATCTCACCCGGTGAGATGCCGGCCTTCTTGATCGCCGCTCTTGCGGTGTCGCGTTGCGTTCGCCAGATGGCTTCGGGATCGTGCTCGACCCAGCCCGGCTTGGGATAGATTTGCTTGAACTCTTTCGACACGGACGCGCGAATGTTCGCGTCCCGATCGAAAATGATGGATCGCGAACTCGTGGTCCCTTGATCCATCGCGAGTACGTAGTCCTTGGACATGGCGGCTCCCCTCCGGGGTAATGGGATTGAGAAGGCATATTAGCACAGGCGCACCGTCTGGCTGTCTTGTCCAGTGGTCATCCACACTCCTAAGAACTTTTAGCAAAAAAACCAAATACACCAATCCGACTTTGTGGTGCAGGCATCCTTGCCTGGATTCTCGGCGTCCGGGAGGCAGCCAAGATGGCCGCACCGCAATGATCGCCAGTTTTTTTGTTAGAAGCTGTAAGAAGCACGGCGGCATGATGCCGAGTTTCTTACCCCGACAAGCACGACGCGCTCGTGGCGTCGGCGCATTTCCCCATCGCAGGTTCGCCGGGGCTGTGCGGGCCGCTCACTTGACCCAGGCGGGAATTTCCGTCGGGGTGATGTTCAGCACCGGGTTTATGACCAGGAACGTCATGATCGTCAAGACGACGATTCCGATCACGTTGAGCCAGAATCCGGCCTTGGCCATTTGCGGAATTGTCACGTAGCCGCTGCCGAATACCATCGCATTGGGCGGAGTGCCTGCGGGCATCATGAAAGCGAGCGAGGCGCTGAATGTGGCGGGAATCATGAGCAGCAGGGGGTGCAGGTTCAGCGCGGACGTGGCGGCCGCGGCAAGGATGGGGAGCATGAGCGCGGTTTGCGCGGTGTTCGACATGAACTCGCTCATGAAGGTGATCGTGAGGGCGACCACGAACACCACGGCAATGGGCGGGAGCCCGTCCAACACGCGCATATAGGAGCCCGCCCATTCCACAAGCCCGGTTTCGTCGAAGCCCTGGGCGATGGCAAACCCTCCGCCGAAGAGTAGGAGTATTCCCCAGGGAATCCGGACCGCCCAGTCCCATTCGAGCGCGAATCGACCCCGTTTGAGATCGACCGGAATGAGGAACAGGAGCAGGGCGAACGCGATCGCAACGGTCCCGTCCTCGATGTATTTCCCGTTCGGGAAGAGTGAGGACCACCCCGGGATCGTCACTGCGCCAAGCGCAAGGTCCGCGCGGAAGATCCATGCCAGCGCCGTGGTGATGGAGACCGCCAACACGACTTTTTCGCCGCGCACCATCGGTCCCAGCAGACGCAGACGCTCGTCGACGGCTTCTCGGCCGGCGGCGGCCTGAGCGTTGTGGCCCGGCAGGGGGAATATGAATCGGACGAGCACCACCCAGGCGAGGGGCACAATCACGATAACCATGGGCAGGCCGAACAGGATCCACTGTCCGAAGGAAATGCGGGGCGCCTCGGGAAACAGCTTCGTGATGATTCCGGCGCAAACGATATTCGGTGCGGTACCCACCAGCGTGCCCACGCCGCCGATGCTCGAGGCGTACGCGATGCCCAACATCGCGGTCACGGCAAAGTCGGACACCCAGGGCGTTGTCTCGTCCTTCTTGATCTGCTCAATGACCGCAATCGCGACGGGGATCATCATCATGGTGGTCGCCGCGTTCGAGATCCACAGCGAGATAAACGCTGAGGCGCACATGAAGCCAAGCACGAGCCGCCGGGGATTCGTGCCGGTGCGGCGGATGACGCGGAGGGCGACACGCTCGTGAAGCCGCCACTGCTGCATCGCCATCGAAATGAAAAAACCGCCGGCGAACAGGAACACGGTCGAATCGCCATAGCACAGGGCCGTGTCTTTGCCGCTCATGACGCCCAGCGCGGGAAATAACGCAAGCGGTGCGAGAGAGGCGGCGGCAATCGGGATGGCCTCGGTCACCCACCAGACACCCATCAGCAGCGCCACGGCCGCCACGCGCTGTCCGTCACCGGACATGCCAACCGGGGTCGGTATCGCCAGACAGGCCGCGAACGCCAGAATTCCCCCGAAGAGCCCGGCCCGCCGGTACAGGGGGTACCGCGCCTGGTCGCCGTTGTCACTCATCAAGCGTTGCGCTCCGCGTCGAGCCGGCGATTGCGGCCGTCGTTTCGGTCGTTTCCATGCGCGGGCCGGGTGGAATTATGACCCTTCAAGCGGGCCGGTCGCCGCCGGCCCCGCCAGCAAACCCAACTGAGTCGGAATCGGCGAATCACCGCGATACCGCGGCACGATGATCTCGACGTCTCCCACCATCTGCCGAGACACGAACAGGATCGCCGCCGGGTGTTCGAACGCGAGTTCCTTGAGGTACTGCCACCACTCGCCGTCTTCGATGGTGCGGCCGAGGAGGCAGGCGGGAATCGCGCGCGGGTCCTGCCCCAGCATGTTGTCGATCTCCTGCGCAAGCGACGGCTCGCCGGAGGCGCGCTGTTCCAACGCATGCTGGATGCGGTTTTCGAAATCCCGCATCCGGTTGCAGGCCTCTCGGTACCGCCGGACAAACTCGCGCCATTCCGGATCGCGCTGCTTGACCAGTTCGGCCAACACCGCCAACCGCGTCTCGACGGGCCGGGGTTCGAGGCGAGCCGCGGCCCTGGCGTCCAGTAACAGGTACGTGAGCGCCGTGCGCAAGAAGACGTCCGGGGGCTGCAGCGCGATGCAATCCTCCGGTTTGTCGGGATAGTCGCCATGGAGCATCAGCGCGCGGGTCTGAAAATCCGGTACGGTGGGCAGGGGCTCGGGAAAGGCCGCGTAGTTGTAGTCGAGCCCGGTTGCAACCAGATAACCGCGCACCGCCTTCCGGATGTCGCCGACGTCGAGCGCCTCGTCGGCCTGACGGAAAAACTCGTCCTGAATGCGGTCGCGCACGCGCATCAACTCGTACGCCTGGGCCGCCATACTGTATTTTCCTTGTCGAAGCGCCTCGTCCGCCAACGGTAGCAGCAATTCGGACGGCAACTGCGCCGGGCGCTTGGCCTGGAGTTCGCGCTGGACATGCGACCAGACCCGCTCCTCGCGCACACGCGACAAGGCGTCGCGAAACGCCCGGTTCCCTTCCACTTCCTCGTCTGGTAGAAGATAGGCATACTTCGGGTCCTCGAACCGCTCGGACGAATCCGAACGTGCCGGAGAAAACGGCTGGAACAGGAGCCGGAAGTTCACGAAATCGCCGTCGCATATGGCTTTGGCGAGGGCCTTGGCCACGAGGTCGGGATCGACCGACTTCGGCGACGAGTTTCTGGATCGGCGGCCCAGCACGTTCACCCCCTCTCCGACAAGACGTCGGCGACGAATCGCCGCCGTTCCTCCCAGTCGATTGCGGGCGGGGTGACCTCGGCGAAGGGAAGCCGTTCAAGGATGCGGCGGTACAACGACTGCCGATAATGGCGCAGGATGCGGGAGGCATGCCGTTCGTGCGCGGCGTCCCAGTGACTGGCCTCGACACACTCCTTGTCCCGTCCGGCCGCCAGCATCGCCTCTTCGACGAATTTGGCCAGAAAATTCCGTATCCGCGCGTCGTACGCTTTCCGGAGTTCATTCGTGGATTCGCTGCCCGAATCCGCCGCCTTGCGCCAATCGTGTTCGAGGTCGATCAGCTCGCTGCGTTCCCGCCAGTATTCGTCGCGCAGTTCCGACTCGCGCAGGATGAAGAGGGCCGCGTTCAGTTTGGCCATTTCGAGCAAGTACTTTTCGCGGCGCTCTTCGGTGATTTCGACCGCCGCGATTTCCATCACAAGGTCCTTCATCAGTTTCTTGTACGCGCGGCGCACGTCGCCGGGCTTGGCCGCCTCGTCAAGGCCAAGGACCTCGAAATAGTTCACATAGCCGGTGTCGTTCGTTGCGCTCATTGTATGAAGTGGGCTTTCCGGAGGAGTGCGGCGGCGCGCCCAAAGGCGCCGCAAGGTTTGGATTGTACCCCGTTTCTCGATCGTGCTACAAACCCGAGGCGGTCCGGGCGCGTGTGGCGCGTTGACAAGCCGTCCGGATATTGAAAGAATGGGGGCCTTTCGCAAGTCGAAGGAGTTTCCCCGACGGATTCACGAGTGGTGCGGAGTGTGCGTGGCAGACGCGCAGGAATTGAAAGGGAGCAAGGTTGTGAGCACGGCCATTGACCATGTGTTGCAGGAAAAACGGCATTTCGAACCCAGCCGTGAATTTACCCGGAAGGCCCGGATCAAATCGCTCGAAGAGTATGAGCGGATGTACCGGGAATCCATCGAGGATCCGGAGAAGTTTTGGGCCAAGGCCGCGCAGGAACTGCATTGGTTCAAAAAGTGGAAGCGCGTGCTGAATGCGGATAACGCACCGTTCTACAAGTGGTTTGAGGGCGGCAAGACCAACATCGCGTACAATTGCCTGGATCGGCATCTCGCCACGTGGCGCAAAAACAAGGCGGCGATTATCTGGGAAGGGGAACCCTACGGTCAGCGGTCGATTCTGACGTACCGCGAATTGCACCGGCAGGTCTCGAAGTTCGCCAACGTGCTGAAATCGCTCGAGGTGAAGCCCGGCGATCGCGTCGCCATTTACCTGCCCATGATCCCCGAACTGGCCATCGCGATGCTGGCCTGCGCCCGCATCGGCGCGCCGCACTCGATCATTTTCGGCGGGTTTTCCTCGAATGCGCTCGTGGACCGGATCAACGACGCCGGCGCCACAATGGTGATAACGGCCGACGGCGGCTACCGCCGCGGCTCGGTGATTGAATTGAAGAAGGCGGTCGACGAGGCGCTGCTGAAATGCCCGACAATTCGCCGGGTGGTCGTCGTCCAACGGACGCATACGCCGGTCCAGATGGTCCACGGCCGCGACGTGTACTGGCACGAGGAAATGGAGACCGCCAGCGACGTGTGCCCCTGCGAGGAAGTGGACGCCGAACATCCCCTGTACATCCTGTACACGTCGGGATCGACGGGAAAACCCAAGGGCATCCTGCACACGACGGGCGGCTACATGGTGCAGACCTACCTGACATCGAAATACATTTTCGATCTGCGTGAGGAAGACACCTACTGGTGCACCGCCGATATCGGTTGGGTGACCGGACACAGCTACATCATTTACGGCATCCTCACGAACGGGGCCACGTCGGTCATCTACGAAGGCGCTCCCAATTACCCGACCCCCGATCGGTTCTGGCAAATTATCGAACGGTACCATGTCAATGTGTTTTACACCGCCCCGACGGCCATCCGCGCGTTTTCGCGTTGGGGCGAGGGCTGGCCCGCCAAGAACGATCTCAGCAGCCTGCGCCTGCTCGGCACGGTCGGCGAACCGATCAACCCCGAGGCGTGGATGTGGTACCACAAACACATCGGGCGCGAACGCTGCCCGATCGTCGACACGTGGTGGCAGACGGAGACCGGCGCGATCATGATTACGACCCTTCCCGGCGCGATGCGGACAAAACCGGGTTCCGCGGGTCTTCCGTTCTTCGGCGTGAAGCCCGCGGTCGTCGACGAGGAGGGCAACGAAGTCGACCACTCACACAGCGGATTGCTGGTAGTTCAGCAGCCGTGGCCCGCCATGCTGCGCACCTTGTACGGCGACGACGAGCGGTTTAAGGAAGTGTATTATTCGAAGTACCAGAAACAAGGCTGGTACTTCACCGGAGACGGGGCATTTCGAGACGAGGACGGCTACTACATGATCATCGGACGCATCGATGACGTGATCAATGTGTCCGGCCATCGCCTCGGCACGATGGAAGTCGAGTCCGCGTTGGTTTCGCATCCGATGGTGTCCGAAGCAGCCGTCGTGGGGTTCCCGCATGAGGTGAAGGGGCAGGGCATCTGCGCGTTCGTCTCCGTGCCGGTCGGCACGGTACCCACGGAGAAAGACAAGGAGACGCTGCGTAAGCACGTCGAGAAGGAAATCGGCGCCATCGCCAAGCCGGATATCATTCGGTTCACCGACGCGCTGCCGAAAACGCGGTCGGGAAAAATCATGCGGCGTCTCCTGCGAGACATCGCCGCGGGCCGCGACACCACGGGGGACACCACCACACTCGAAGACTTCAGCGTACTCGCCAAACTTCGGGAAGAACAGGAGGGGTAGCCCGCATTTCTCGCCAGTCGCCCCTCGTCTACGGGGGCGACTGGCGAGAAATGCTCTGGAGAAAGCATGTGAGTGATTCTGGTGAGGATTTTTCACGCCCACCATCCGTTCTGCCGTGCCGCGCGGTGACGATGCATCACGGTATGCACGGTACGTTGTTGTATCCCCCAACGCGCGTGGGTGTGAAAAATCCGGGGTAGCCCGCACACGCGGCGAACGCATCGGATGGGCCTGCGATGCGGAATTGCTTGTCCACGCCGACGAAGCGCCGGCCGCCGAACAGAAGCACAAGAAGTCCCTTCAATACCTGGCGCGCTTTCGCGGAAGGCGGTCCGCCTCCTAGCCCGGATTTTTCACACCCGCGGGCCATGAAGGATCCAACTTCGTGCGGCACATACCTTTATGCAGCGACAGGGAAAACGGGCTGTCGGTGTGAAAAATCCTCACCCAATTGACTTTGATGCTAACTCCTGAGCATTTCTCACCAGTCGCTCCCGATGACGGGAGCGACTGGTGAGAAATGCGGGCTATT
>BTUX01000218.1:0-8161 GCA_045863315.1 Candidatus Hydrogenedentota bacterium
CTACAGCCAAGCCGCGTTGTCGGAGCCCTGGGCCTGCGTCGAGATGTCGTACAACCTCAAGGAAAGGCTAAGGCCGGGGACCGGCGAGGTCGTCGTTGCGACCGACATCGATGTGGAGGATTGGAAACGGGAAATTCCCAACGCGCGCGTCGTACAGCGTACGCTGGAAGGTCTAGGCAACGGGCCATTCTCGGACATCATTGTACCGCTGCCGACGCCGGACATCGTTAATGCGCTGGCCCCGCGGCTCGCCAAGGACGGCGTCATGTTCTTGGTCGGTTTTCCGCTGGTGGACGGGACGGTCTCGCTCGATATCGGCCGAATTCATTACGAGGGCGTTCGGTTTTACGGCGGTGGAAACGACCTGCGGTCCATCGAGCAAGCAAACCAGCGGCACGACTTGTTGCCCGGCGGTGAAGCGCTCTTTCTGGGTGCGGGCGGTCCCATGGGTCAGATGCACGTGCAGCGGGCCATTGAAATTCCAATGGGTCCCGAATTGGTTGTGGTGACGGATCTGGATCGGGGCCGCTTGGACCACATCGAGCAGCGGTTCGGAGATTTGGCCAGGCATCAGGGTGTCAAGCTGGTGACCCTCGCGCCGAGTCAGTTCGAGTCCCAAGAGGCGATGGACGCGCGCATTCATGAACTGGCCCACGGCGGATACGACGACGTCGTGGTGATGGCGCCGGTGGCCAAGCTGGTGCCGTACGCGATGTCGTTCGCGGCGGACAATGCCGTCATCAATGTCTTTGCGGGTGTGGGGCTAGGCTACTGCGCGGACATCCGACTCCGGGACCTGTGCCGCGGCATTAAAATTATCGGGTCGAGCGGTTCGCGCATCAGCGATCTACGGAAAGTGCTCGACATGGTGGAGCGCAAAGAACTCAACACCAACTTGAGCGTGGCCGCAATCGGCGGACTTAATGCCGCGCGCGAGGGGCTCGAGGGCGTCAACACCGCGCGGTTTCCCGGCAAGACGGTGATCTATCCGCAGATTCCCGATCTCCCCCTGATGAGCATCGAAGAGGTGGCGGAGCGGCTTCCGGAATTGAAGGACAAGCTGGGCCCGCATGGCGCGTGGACCAAGGAAGCCGAACAGGCGCTGCTGGAGATGTACCTGTGACGGCGCGTTTGGGGGGCAAGCGCGCAATCGTGACGGGCGGCGCGCAAGGCCTTGGGGCGGCCATCGTGGAACGACTCGCACGGGAAGGCTGCTCCGTGTTTGCGTGGGACATCAACGCCGATGCGGTCAGCGCAACGGCCGCACGGATCGCGGCGGAAACAGGAAAGCGCGTGACGGGCGCACGGGTGGACGTGTGCGACGCGGACGCGGTACGGAGCGCCGTGGATAATGCGGCGGCCGCGCTGGGCGGGCTCGACATCTTCGTATCGAACGCGGGCATTCTTATTTCGGGGGATTCGATCGAGTTTGACGTGGTGAAATGGCGGCGGGTGATCGACGTGAACCTGACCGCGTATTTCATCTGCGCACGCGAGGCCGCCCGAGTCATGCTGCAATACAGCGGGGGTTCTATCATTCAAATCAATTCGAAGTCCGGCAAGAAGGGCAGTTTCAGGAACAGCGCGTATGCGGCGTCCAAGTTCGGCGGCATCGGCGTGACACAGAGCCTCGCATTGGAGTTCGCGGACAGGGGGATTCGGGTGAACGCCATTTGTCCGGGAAACCTGCTCGATTCCCCGTTATGGGTCGATAGTCTGTTCAAGCAGTACGCCGTAAATCAAGGCATTTCAGAAGCGGAGGTCAGGCAAAAGTACATCGACCAAGTGCCGATGAAACGTCCTTGTACATATCGCGACGTGACGAACGTAGTCGTCTTCCTCGCTTCGGATGACTCGGACTATATGACCGGTCAGGCCATCAACGTCACCGGCGGCCAGGAGATGCGGTAGAGACCACGGACAATCAAGTGATGACCATGTATTCGCTTATCAATGACATTACCGCGGACATTCAGATCCAAACGAACAGCATCGTCAGCAAGACCGCATATCAGGACGAACACCTCAAGGCGGTCCTGATGGCGTTAGATGCCGGCCAGGAACTTTCCGAACACACCGCCTCGATGCCCGCCATCATCCATTTGCTGCAGGGGGAGGCGCGTGTTTCGTTGGGCGAAGACTCGCACGAACTTCAGGCGGGCGCGTGGATCCACATGCCCGCCAACCTGAAACACAGCGTCGCCGCGATAACGCCGACCGTGCTGCTGCTCCTGCTACTGAAAAGCGCCAAGCCCAAGACGTGAGCACGATTGCGGCGCAGGTATCGCCGCATCCCGGCGCCTTTCAGTGTGCCCCGCAGCGGATCCCGGCCTTCGGTGGATTTCCGGCCCATGCACGGCAATGAGCATGGCTTTGCTACTATACGAGGAGCCCTTATCTTTCACGCCGGAGGTTTCGCGTATGCGCCTGTCCCCCATCGAAAAACCCGCTTCGCTTACGATGCGGATCGCCTACCGGCTCACCAAACGCCGGTTCGGCAAAGTGATCACCCCACTGAAGGTGGTCTACGCGAGAATGCCTAAGAGTCTGAAGTCAGCGCGTGCCATGTCGGAATTCATGCACAAGGGGCTGCGGCTTGACCGCGGGCTCGTGTCGATGCTGTCGACCTACGTCGCGTCAATTAACGGGTGCGGCTTCTGCATCGATATCGGCAAGTCGTTCGCCGCATATGCCCGCGTGCCGATGGAAAAGTTGCGCGCACTACCGAATTACACGACGAGCCCCTTGTTTACCGAGCGCGAACGCGCCGCACTCGCTTACGTGGAAGAAATCACACGAACGAGGGATGCAAGCGATGAGACCTTTGAACGGCTCAAGGAGCATTTTTCAGACGACGAAATCGTCGAGATCACCTGGGTGAACGCCGTCGAAAACTATTACAACCTGATCAACCGCCCGCTCCGCATCGAGTCCGACGGGCTTTGCATTCTCGCGGAGCAGCGGCTCGGCCCATCATAGCCAGGACGCATGAGACATTCATTCGCAATGACTGGGCGAGCGACCGCCGTTTCAACGAGCTATTGTTCGACGCCCTGAGTGGTTCGAGTCCACGCGTCGATTCGTCCGCGGTTCGAGCCTTGGCTTTCCGTAAGCGGGAAAAGCTACACCTCAAGCACTATTTTCCCGAACTGCTCGCCCTTTTCCATTTTGCCCATTGCCGCTTTCGCATCGCGCAGGGGGTATACGGAATCGACGACCGGCCGCAGCCTGGCCGCGCTCACGGCCCTGACCATGGCGCGGAATTCTTCGTTGGACCCCATGGTAGAGCCCATTACAGTGATGTGATTCCAGTACAGGGCCGAGATGTCGACTTCGGCGGTCTTGCCCGTCGTGACGCCGCAGTGGACGATTCGGCCGCCTCGGCGGACCGCCGCGAAGTTAATCGGCCAGGTTGCAGCCCCCGTAGTGTCCAGGACAAGGTCGACGCCGCGTCCCTGGGTGAGGTCCTTGACCGCTGACGCCACGTCAGGCGTATCCGCATAGTTGATGGTGTGGTCCGCCCCGAGATCCCTTGCGCGTTGCAGTTTCGATGTCTTCGACGAGGTAACGATGACTTCGGCGCCGGCGAGTTTGCCGAGTTGGAGACCGGCGATCGCCACGCCCCCGCCGATCCCGTGGATGAGCACGGTCTCGCCGGGGCGCAGGTTGCCGCGCGTGAAGAGCATGCGCCACGCAGTGAGGTAGGCGAGCGGAAGCGCTGCGGCCTCGTGCGGGGTAAGGTGTTCCGGCGCTGGGCAGAGGCTCACCGCTGGTACCGACACGCGTTGCGCAAACACGCCTTGTCGTCCCAAGCCCATGATAGTGAATCGCGGGCATTCGCTCTGCTCGCCGCGCCGGCAGTACTCGCACGCCCCGCATGAGACGCCGGGGTTAATAACCACCCGGCTGCCGATCCATTCGCGCCGCACGACTTGGCCGACTTCGACGACGACCCCCATGCAGTCGCTTCCCAGTACATGTGGGAAGTTCAATGACAATCCGGGGCGGCCTTTGCGTACCCAGATGTCGAGGTGGTTCAGGGCGGCGGACACAACGTCGAGTACGACCTCATCATGGGCATGGACGGGATCCGGTATGTCCCCGTACCGAACCTGGTCGATTTCGCCATGGGCGACAATGTGAACGGCCTTCATGAGACAGGGCTCCTTCGCAGTTGAGTGCGTTTAGGCAAACTCATCTTTAATTGCTTTTATTGATATTAAAGTGAGTATCAATAGTCATTATATCGAATACGTGGAAATCGATAGTTAATCGTATCAATCATAAAGCATTATTTTGAAATATATTAGCTACTATCCCCCGAACAATTGGAGATCAGGTCATACCGAAAATCCCTTGTCAAAATGCATAAATTCGTGTTAATATTTGCCTCAGATTGAATTCGATGCGGAGGTCAGCATGGAACCCTTGCTCGCTCACATTCAGGAGAATTGGAAGGGGTACGCGGCCATCGGGGCGGTACTGCTTCCGGTGTTCTACTTTACACGCCGGTATACGCTGCCGGCAATTCAGTGGTGTGTCGAGCTGGCGGTGTATTCGGCGATTTTCCACGTGATCCTGCATTACCTTGTCGCCGTGGCCGCCTGGTTCCAGTACGAGTCCCAGATGAAGATGCTGGTGCAAGAGAAGGTCCACACCGGTTGGGAAACGCCGCTGACCCATTTCTGGGACCGCGAGTTGTATCACCCGGGCTGGGTGTTTTATTTTGAGGTGGTGGTCGTACTTGGCATCGTCGCGGCGATGATCCGGTATCGGCCGATGGCCGTTCAAAAGCTCGGGCCGAAGCGGGAAGTCCTTCGCAAGGGTGTAGCGCCCTCGGTGCGACCGCCCGGGGCGAGCCTGAGACCGAAAGGACACTAAGCCCAGAATGATACCCGCCTACGTGCGGGGCGCCATCTCGAACGTGTTTTCGGCATGGCACTCCGATGGCCGTTTTGACGAAGACGGTCAGCGAAATCTGATTGATTATCTTTACGAACACAACGCCGACTCGATAAGCGCGTACTTTGTTCGCTCGGGCATGGGGCAGATGTACGCATACGAGTACGACGACGTAAAGGCCATAACGGCGCTCGCGTGTTCGCAACTTGCCGGCAAGGCTCCGGTACTCGTGGGCGCAGCAGGAATCTGGGACAAGAACTACGACGAGCGGCCCGACCCCGGCGTTTTTCTGCGGCAAGCCGTCGAATTGAGCCAATTCGCGGAAGCACAGGGTGCGGCGGGTGTAGTGCATACGATGCCGGAAGCCATACTGCCGGCCCAGGGGGAATCTCACGCCGACGTGATACTGCGCTACTTCGAAACCATCGGGGGCGCGGTGAACATCCCCGTGCTTTTGTACCAGCCGCCGGGAACTCAGGCGGAGTATTGCGTGACCATGGAGTTGGCGGAGAGGTTGGCCGAGATTCCCAACATCGCCGCGATGAAGGTCTCCACGACGGACGCACATTACATTTACAACCTCTGTTACGCGATGGTGCCGCGGGACTTCGGTTTCATCGCGGGCTCGGAGTGCGCTTTTCTCACGGCGCTGTACGCGGGGGCTTCGGCGTGTATCGGACAGGGATGCACCTTGAATCCCGTGACGATCAAGGCCATTCAGGACCGCTTCGAGGCGGACGACCGGCAGGGGGCGATCGAGGCGCAGCGTTCGACCAACATGCTGGTCGAACGAGGAGTCGCGACGGTCGAATGGTTCAAGCGGTATATTTCGGAGAAGGGCTATGCGGTGCAGCCGTACGCGCGCTCGATGGGCGCAAACCCGTATGTGAAGAACCCGGCGCCACTGACGGACGAGCAGTATCAGGCATTCAAACGCATTTACGAGGCGGAGTTGGCGAAGTATTGAGAATCGATTCCCGGAGTTATTATCCAATCGCGAAATGCCATTTCGAACGACGTGTGGAATCCGGCGAGGAGACAGGCCTGCTGCCGAGCCGGATTCCACACTTCGTTCGGAATGACACGCCGAGGTTGTTCCTTTTCTTGCGGCAAATCTGCCCGCCCGTGTTTCCCGCCTTAGTTCGAATAGCCATTGCGACTGGTGTAACGCTACTGTGTGGCACAATTCAGAGCCCAATGGCAGAGGAAGTATTGTCCGACAAAGTATCGTTACCCTCGCTCGCTAATCGCTACGGAGTACTGTCCTCTCAGCTTGCCGGCCCGTATGAAGTCATTCTCAAACCCGATACGGAGGCGCCGGAATGGTGGGCGGGCGCTCCGTCCGTGCTTCGGGACCCAGGCGGCACGTTCTGGATGGCGTGCCGCATGCGGTCGCCCGAGGCCCCGAGGGGAAAGCGAGGATACGAAGTTCGAATCCTCCGGAGTCGCGACGGCGTCACGTTTGAGCCGGTATTGCGTATTTCCCGCGGGCAGGTGCCGGTACCCGGGTTTGAACGACCCGCGATCCTGCGCGACCCCGAATCGGGCCGGTACAAACTTTACCTTTGTGGCGCGTGGCACGACGGCCCCTGGGCGATCATCAAGCTTGACGACACGGAGTCGCCGGCGCAGTTCGATGCAACCACGGCGCGACCCGTGATTCAGGCGCGCAAGAAAACCTACGAACGCGATCAGCCTCCGCTGGAATACAAGGATCCGTTCATCATCCACGCGGAAGGCGCGTATCACTGCTATGTCATCGGCTATGTGCGACAGAACGAGCGCATTTTCCACTTTCGAAGCAAGGACGGCGAAACGTGGGATCCGGTCGGCAACCCGTACGAGCCCATTATGGAGCTGAGCGGGTGGCACAATTTTTTTGTGCGGCCCTCCTGCGTCCTGCCCGCCGGCGCGGGGTACTTGTTTGTGTACGAGGGATCGAGCACCTCGTGGTATGACCCCGTTTACAACATCGCGACGGGCCTGGCCTACACCTTTGACCTCCATACGATAATCGACTTGACGCCTGCGTCCCCGCTTGCGGTCAGTTCCACACCCAATGGGCAGTTCGCAACATTCCGCTATTCGCACTGGCTCAGGGTGGGAGACGAAGTGTTTGTGTACGCCGAAGTGGCATGTCCGAACGAGACCCACGAAATTCGATTGTTCCGGCTCAAAGCGAAGTAATTGCGGGATACGGGACAACGCCTCCCCAACGGGATCAGCAACCTTCCAAGGGGTATCCGGCTTCACACCACGCGCGGTATCCGCCGTCCATTGAAACGACGTTTGTATACCCCATCTTTTGAATACTGTCCGCTGCAAGCGCGCTTCGGTAGCCACCGCCGCAATACAGGACTATCGGGGCTGTCGGGTCGGGAATTCTCGCTTCTATATCGCGCTCGATCACACCCTTGCCGATATGAACCGCGCCGGGAAGGTGTCCATTCGCATACTCGGACTCTTCCCGGACGTCCACGAGATGGAAACGTTCCCCTGCATCCAGCCGACGGACCACGTCCTCGATAGAGCATTCCCGCACACGGGTCCGAGCATCGTTACAGAGGGCGACAAACTTCGCTCCGTGCTCTTTCATGGGACCGCAGTATATCATGCGATCCGCAGCGAGACGAACCGGTCCCTTCCCCAACCGGAATTCCGAGACAGAATCCGCCTGTCCGTCGAGCGGATTCGCCACGCCCCCGGGCTGCACATTCGCCCGCGCTTTCGTTGACACCGCGTCGGTGAAGTGTATACGCTTTCCGCTGGTTGCATTTGGCTGCGGACACAATCCGGGAAGCGGTTCGATGGTAGTGCTTGAGAAGTGCCGGCGCCGGTTGGGGCCGGGGGTGGAATTCTATTGCGAGCGGTTCAGCGCGGCCGAAGGTGCGCAAATCGCGCTGTGGGGCCCGAGCGGGTGCGGAAAAAGCACGATGCTGAATCTAATCAGCGGATTGCTGCGCCCCGACGAGGGCATAATCCGAGTGGATGGCGTGGAGACGCCCAAGCTGTCGGGGGGGCAACTCGATCGGTTCCGCGGCGAGCGGTTCGGCTTTGTGTTTCAGACCTTCAATCTGCTGGCCCCATTCACCGCCTTGCAGAACGTAATGCTGGGTATGCGGTTCAGCGACACGCGGCCCTCATCGGAATGGAGGACGCACGCGATTCACCTGCTGGAGCGGGTCGGATTAAGCCATCGAATGCACGCCAAGCCGAAGACGCTGAGCGTGGGCGAACGCCAGCGGGTGGCGATCGCGAG
>BTUX01000219.1:0-8152 GCA_045863315.1 Candidatus Hydrogenedentota bacterium
AGCCACCCCGCCGACCTGCGCAGACCCACCAACGATCCCTTCCGCTCGCTCTCCGAACCCAAGAGACTCACGTAGACGTTGGCGTAGCTCAGGTCGGGCGACATCCGAACGGCCATGACGGATACGAAGCCAATCCGCGGATCTTTCACCCCCCGCTGAAGGAGGCCCGCGATCTCGTGCCGAATCTGCTCGGCCACCCGTTGGGGTCGAATCGCGCCCATCAGATCATCTCTATCCGAATGTCCAGCAGTTCCGCACCGGGCTTGTTCTCGGCGAAACGCGAGATCTCGTTGAGTTGCGTGTTCACAAACCGGCTGTCATCGCCCACCACGCATACAGCAAGCTGCGCCCGGCTCCAGTGGTCTTTATGATCGGTTTCCGCCACGGAACAGTTGTAGCGGCTGCGCAGTTGATCTTTCAGGCCCTTGATGACGCGCCGCTTGTCCTTCAATGAGCGCGAGCCGGAAACGGACAATTCCAGCTTGAGAACACCGATGACCACGGCGCGCCCGCTTACTCCAGCGTTTTCTTGACGGACTCGACCCGGTACGTCTCGATGATATCGCCACGCTTAATGTCTTCAAAGGACTCAAGCTTGATTCCGCATTCGAAACCCGCGGCGACCGTGCGCGCATCGTCTTTGCCGCGTCTCAGACTTGACAGTCGACCTTCGTGCACCACCACGCTGTCCCGCGTCACCCGGATGAGCGAGGTCCGGGAGACTTCGCCGTCGAGAACGTAGCAGCCGGCGATGTTCCCCAGCGACGAGGAATGGAACACCTCCCGGATTTCCACGTGCCCCGTGATGACTTCCTTGGACTCGGGTGCCAGCATGCCTTCGAGCGCCTTGCGCACCTCGTCGATCGCCTCGTAGATGATTCGATACGTGCGAATGTCGACACCGTGCTGCTCGGCGAGCTTCTGCGCCCGCGGGCTCGCGGTCACGTGGAAGCCGATGACTACGGCGTTGCTGGCGCTGGCCAGCAGCACGTCGGATTCGTTGATGCCTCCAACGCCCGTATGCACCAGTTTGATTTCAACTTCCTTGTTTCCAATCCGCGCCAGGCTCGACTCGAGCACGTCCACCGAGCCCTGCACGTCCGCCTTGAGTACGACGTTCAGCACGTTCTTCTCGCCCACCACAAGCTGTTCGTGGAAGTCCTCGAGCGATATCCGCCGCACCTGTTGGCCCTGCTTGCGCCGCTCGTACGCGGTGCGCTTCTCGGCAACCGCACGGGCCATCCGTTCATCCTCCACCGCGACAAACGTGTCCCCCGCGTCCGGAGGCGCGCTGAACCCCGTGACGACCACGGGCGTGGCCGGCCCCGCCTCCGTCACGGACTCGCCTCGCGCGTTGTGCATCGATCGCACTCGACCGAACGCCTCACCGGCCAGAAACACGTCACCCACGCGCAAGGTGCCGCTCCGGACCAGCACCCACGCGACAGGGCCCTGCCCACGGGAGATTTCCGATTCGACGATTACGCCGCGCGCGCGTTTGTTGGGGTTCGCTTTGAGTTCCAGCATCTCGGCTTGCAGCACGAGCAGTTCCATCAAATCGGAGACCCCCTCTCCGGTCTTTGCTGAAATGTTCTTGATGATCGTCTTGCCGCCCCACTGCTCGTCCACAAGGTCGAAGCGGGTCAACTCCTGCCGGATTCGATCGGGCTGCGCGTCCGGCTTGTCGCACTTGTTGACCGCCACCACGATGGGGACGTCCGCCGCTTTGGCGTGGTCGATGGCCTCTACGGTCTGCGGCATGACGCCGTCATCGGCCGCCACAACCAGCACAACGATGTCGGTCGCCTGCGCGCCGCGTGCGCGCATGGCCGTGAATGCCTCGTGGCCCGGCGTGTCGAGGAACACGACGCGGCGGCCGTCGCTAATCGGCACCTCGTACGCAGCAATGTGCTGGGTGATCCCGCCGGCTTCGCCCGCCGCGACGTTCGCGCTTCGCACCCGATCGAGAAACGTCGTCTTTCCGTGGTCCACATGCCCCATGACGGTAATCACCGGCGCGCGTGGGACAAGGTCCTTGGGATCGTCCGGCTCCTCCGACAACAGATCCGTCTCTTCGGGGATCACGGACTGCACTTCGAATCCGTGCGCCTCCGCAATCTTCTGCACGATGTCGATGGGCAGCAGCTGGTTCTTCGTCGCAAGGATTTCGTGATCCATCAAGTTGAGAATCACGTCATTGACCGGCAAACCCATCGCATTGGCGAGGTCTTCGACCGTCATCGCTTCCTCAAACTCGATGACGTTGGAGTCCGTCGTTTCCTCGACGATTTCGTATTCTCCCGTGTCCGCGCGGAATTTCTTGCGCTTGCGCTTGCGCGGCCCCATTCCAATCTGTCCGCCCGCAAGGTACTCGCGAACCGCCGCCGCCGCATTGCGCTGGATCGTCTCTTCCTGCCTCTGGCGCTCGGCCTGTTTCTGTTTCTTGCGCGCCGTTTTCCCTGTGCCCGCGCGCCGCTGTTCCGCCGTGCGTTGCGCTTGGCGCTTCTGCATCAGTTCCGCGGCGCGCCGCTGCACTTCCGCCACCACGGCCGGATCCGGCTTGACCAAGGGCTTGGCCGCCAGTTTGGCTTTGCGCTCTTCCTCTTCCTCCTGCCTGCGTTCTGCTTCGGCGAGAACGTCCGATACTTCCTCTTCTTCCTCTTCAACGGCCGCCGGCGATTCCTCAATCTCCGGAATCGTCGCCTCATCCAATTTCAGGTGTGTGCCGTCCGCCCGAACTATCTCGATGGTGGGCTCAAGCCGATCCACCGCGCTGCCAATTACAATCTCCGGCGCCGTAGGCTTGGGCTTGGCCGCCGCTTTCTTGACCGGCGGTTTCGCCTTCGCCTTGGGTTTGGGCTTCTCCGCCGGTTTGACCTCCGCCTCGAGTGCCGCCTCGGGATGCAGGATCGCCTCCGCCGCGTCGCCCCGCAGAATTTCGACGACCGGCTGGACTGCCGGCCCGGCGGCCTTCTCCTCAACGGTCTTCTTCGCCGCCGCCCGCTTCTCCGCGGCTTTGGCGCGTCGTGTCTCCGCCCCTTTCTTTGCCGCGGCCCGGGCACGCTCCTTCTTCTTCTGCTCTTTTTCCTGCGCCCCAAGTTTTTCTTCGCGGACCCGCTCCGCGACCGACGGGTCGTCGGCCACTTCAATCAGGAGATCGATCGCCCTGTTGTCAATCTCGGAATTGACCCCTTCGACCTCGATAAACATGTAGCGCAGCTTCTCGATCGCCCATTCGGGCGTCACGTCAAGGCGATCGCATAAGCTGGAAACCGTCTGCATTCAAACTCACTCCCATATCCACAATGTCTCTCGCGCGCACTCCCCGAATCCGGCGGCCGTCCCGGAGCTCCCGCAATCGCGGGCTATTCGCCTTTCTCTTCCTCCTGGCCCGTATCCGGCTCGTGTGCCACCGGCACGGCCGAAGGCGCATCGCCTCCTTCCCCCTCTTCCAAAGGCGACGGCCCGCCCGCCAATTCGACCTCGCTTTTGATGTCGATGCTCCATCCCATCAGTTTCGAGGCGAGCCTCGCGTTCTGTCCCCGTTTGCCAATGGCAAGCGACAGTTGATCGTGCGGCACAATTACAAGGATGGACTTCGCCTCCTCGTCAACCGTAATGTCCAGTATATCCGCCGGATTCAGTGCGTTGCCACACATCTCCACCGGATCCTCGCTCCAGCGAACGATGTCTATCTTCTCGCCGCACAACTCCTCCACGACTGCGCGTACGCGCGAACCCTTCATGCCCACGCATGCGCCCACCGGATCCACGTTCGAATCCTTCGACTGCACCGCGATTTTCGTGCGGCTGCCCGCCTCACGAGCGATAGACCGAATCTCCACGGTCCCGTCGTAAATCTCGGGCACTTCCAGATCGAACAAGGCTTTCACCAGTTCCGGTGATGTCCTCGACAACACCACCTGCGGACCCCGAGGGCTCTTGTCGACCTCGTGCAAGTACGCCCGGATTCGATCGCCCGGCTTAAAATTCTCCCGCGGCGACTGCTGGCTCTGCGGCAGAATCGCCTCGGCGCGGCCCACCGCCACGATTACATTTCCGTGGCTCACCCGCTTGACCACCCCCGTGACCAACTCGCCTTCCCGCTTCTTGAACTCGTCATATACATTCTCGCGTTCGGCGTCCTTCAGCTTTTGGATGATCACCTGTCTGGCCGTTTGCGCCGCGATTCGTCCAAAATCCTTCGGCTCGGTCGGAACCTTCAGCGTGTCGCCTACAACAGCGGCTGGATTCAGCGCTTGGGCCTGCTCGAGCGATAACTCCTTGGACTCGTCCGCAACTTCCTCGACGACCGTACGTAGTTCGTACAACTTCCACTGCAAGGTTTTGGGATCGAGGCTGACCGCTATCTGAGCCGTGGGCGGAAAACTCTTGCGGGCGGCAGTCTCGATCGCGCTTCGAATCGCCTCCATCAGGGTGTCCCGATCAATGCTCTTCTCCGCCTGGAGCTGCTGCAATATCGCCTGCAGATTCACGTCCTTCGGGTCCACAGTTTTCACCTCATCTCCCGGTCCCGTCAACGGACCAAGTTGGCTTTCTGTACGTTCGTCAATGCGATCACGTGCACCGTCCCGTCACACTCGACCGCTACGTCTCCCTCCGCAATGCCCTTGAGTATGCCTTTGAACTTTCGCCGGCCATCCACGGCCATACGCGTCTTCACCGCAATCGTTTCGCCCGCGAACCGCGCAAAGTCCTCGGCCTTGCGGACGGGCCTCTCGAATCCCGGTGACGACACCTCGAGCGTGTAGCTGCCGCCGACAAGGTCCGCGGCATCCAGTATAGGCCCCAACAATTGGGACACCGCTACACAATCATCGATGGTCACGCCGCCCGGCCGCCTGTCAACATAAACGCGCAGGACTCCGCGACCGCCGTGTTGACCGAATTCGACCTCAACCAACTCATAGCCGGATTCCGACAAGTGCGGGCCCAACTCGGCCCACGCCCGCCCGATTACGTCCTCGGTAATCACTTCCAACCTCGCGGCTACAAGTAATACAAGTAAAAAGAGTGGGTACCGACCCACTCTTGTTTCAGGCACACGCAATAGCAAGAACTACTTTAGCACATGTGGAAGAGTAGGTGCAACCGCCACACGGAGCTAACGAAGGACGAACAACCGGTATTGACTTTTTCGACAAGCAGTCAATAATTTACCGGGACCCCGAATTCCCCTCTGTTCTCCAATTTCCTTTCGTATCTCATGCATAGCTTGGACTTGACACGAACCTGACCGGCGGGCAATCCGTTGGCTCGTCATGTTGGTTCCGGTTACCATACCGCATTCGTAGCCGAGAAGCGGAGCGGAGCCAATACGTCGACTGATGGGGCTGGGCAGGGCGGCTTCCCACGCGACCCATCGGTCCGGCGTTCGACACCTTGAGCGCGGTGGTCGCGCCCCAGCGCCGTCTAAATCAGAGAAGAAAACCCCCGTCGATTTATTGCGTCGGTTCCTTGGCGTTGCTATACTATCATTTTGTGCCGTACACTGGAATCGGCCCCAACGTGCGGAGAAGTTGAGCGCGCCCTATGCACCTGGGGTGGGTGGCGGTAGTGGCAGCGGGTCAAGCCAAGAGGATATCTGACGACGTGAAAACCTCGTTCAAGTTGGTGGGAATGTGCTTCATTGCGTTTCTGGCCCTCGCTTGGGCCGGCTCGATGGTAAAGGCGGCCGCCCAGAATGAGTCCGCCGGCCAGTACAGGATTGCGGTCGTCAACCGGAAAGAAGTCTTCGATAACTACAACAAGCAGAAAGAGGAATGGAAGACTCTTGAGGCGGAAAAGGCCAAGTTGCAGGTGGACATCGACAAGCTTTCGGACAGCATCGCGGCGGACAAGAAGAAATACGACGAAGACAAGTCGTTGTCCGAGGAGCAGCGCCAGGCGTTGGAGGACAAGATCGAGAGCGATTACCGCCGCTATCGGACGGAGTTCGAGCAGGCCCAGCGGGAAATGGACAGCAAGACCCGCAGGTTCTTCAACCGGATGATGGAAGAGATTGACCGGGGCGTGCAGGAAGTCGGGTCGAACGAGAATTATCATCTGATAATGGAGGCGGACCCCAAAAGCAATACATCCGTCCTGTATTACAGCAACACTATCAACATCACGTCGAAAGTCATCGCTCATCTTAACGGCGCGAAATGAGTGTACCGGGAGAATCCGGCCCGCCCCGGGCGGACAAGCCGCCGCAATGAGGTTTTGTGCGACGGCGGAGCGGGTGGTAGACTCGTATCGGGGTGCGAGCCGCCGGACTATTTCAACAACTGCCTTCGGAGCCGCCGATATCGCCCGCGGATCATCGGCCCAGTGCGTCACGACATTGTGGAGGATTCAACGAAATGCTTAAGTCGGTCAAGGTTCTATCATTTATCGCCCTCTCCGTTGGAGCGATCGCATGGCTCTCTGCCGACCAGACGGCCGGAGCGCAGGCCGGCGCGCCGGCGGGCAATGCCGGATACAAGATCGGCGTCGTCAATACGTTTGATGTGTTCAAGGGCTACACCAAGTGCAAGGCCGAACTCGACGCCCTCGAAGCGGAAAAAAACAAGCTTCAGGCTAGTTTCGACAGCCGGCGCGAGTCGATCAACGCGAAGAAGGACCGCCTGCAAAACGGCACGAATCTTACCACGGCCCAGCGGGATACCTTGCGCGACGAGGTCGAAAGGGAGTTCCGCTCATACGAAGCCGATCTCCGGCAGGCACAGGGCGACCTCGAGAGCAAGCGCAACAAATTCCTCGCCCGTAACATGCAGGAAATCCGTCAGACGATCCAACAAATCGGCTCTTCCGAGAACTTTCACCTCATACTCGAAACCGAGGCAGACGGCAAGCCGACCGTCTTGTACTTCAGCAACACCATCAATATTACGGACAATGTAATTGCTCGGTTGAACGGGAAGTAGGAACAGGCGAACGCGACCCCTGTACCCCACGGGGTTCCGCCATGGATATGACCCTCGCAGAAATTGCCCAGATCGTGGGGGGAACTGTTGTCGGCGACGGTTCCGTGCGGATTCACGGGCTCAACGGCATCCGTGAGGCGAGGAACGGCGAACTGACATTCGTTGCCGACAGCCGCTACGGGTCTTACATCGATTCTACCCAGGCGTCGGCCATCCTGGTGTCCCGCCGGATTACATGCGGACCCAAGCCGCTGATCCAGGTTGACGACCCCCGCCAAGCGCTTCTCATCCTGCTCAGCCGCATGGAGGCCGACCTTTTCAGAAGCGTCCCGGGGATTCATCCGTCCGCCGTCGTGGACAAGGGGGCGCAACTGGGCCGCGACGTGACCATTGGGGCCCACGCAGTGATTTCCGAAGGAGCGAAACTTGGCGACGGCGTTACGGTGGGGGCAGGCGCTTACGTGGGAGCGCACTGCCGGATAGATACGCAAACCATTATAAAGCCGAATGTTACAATTCTGGATCGAGTCGAAATCGGCGCTCGCTGCATCCTTCACAGCGGGTCCGTTATCGGCGCCGATGGTTTCGGCTTCGTCGAGCACGATGGCGTGCAAGTCAAGGTGCCGCAAGTGGGAACCGTGGTGATCGGCGATGATGTGGAGATTGGCGCGAACACGTGCATCGATCGCGCAACGTTCGGGGCGACACGGGTAGGGAGCGGCTCAAAGATTGACAACCTCGTGCAGATCGGTCACAATGTGCAGCTAGGCAGGAACGCTATCGTCTGCGGGAATGCCGGAATCGCGGGTAGCACCCTCCTGGGAGATAATGTGATAGTCGGGGCCGGTGCCGGACTAGCGGGCCACATCGAGATTGGCGAAGGGGCCAAGATCGCCGGATACAGCGGTGTCACCAAGTCTGTGCCGGCGGGTGCGACGGTTTTTGGTTACCCCGCCGTCGATGCGGAGAAGAACCGGCGAATGCAGGCGGCCCTCCGGCAACTCCCCGATACGCTTCGTCGTATCCGACACCTTGAACAGCGCATCGCGCAACTGGAAGGTAACTAATTTTCATGGAACGCCAGAAAACGATAGCTAGAGAAGCATCCTTTTCCGGCATTGGGTTGCATACGGGCAACCTGACCACGCTGACGTTCAAGCCGGCCCAGCCGAACACGGGAATCACGTTTTACCGTGTCGATCTGCCCGAACGACCGGCAATCA
>BTUX01000220.1:0-8151 GCA_045863315.1 Candidatus Hydrogenedentota bacterium
CGATCCCGACCAGCCCTTGTTTCTCGCTGGTACGGGGACAGGACTGGCCCCCCTCTACGGCATTGTTCGCGATGCCCTACGCCAGCGACATACCGGACCGGTTCATTTGTTCCACGGGAGTGTGAGGCCCGAAGGGCTGTACCTCGTTGAAAAGCTTCGGGCCATGACCGAACACTTTCCCAATTTTCGGTATTACCCCTGCACCCTCGAATCAAATGGCGTACCGGGCATCGCGAACGCCGCAATCGACCAGTATGCGCTCAGCACCTTGGGTAACCTCAACGGATTCAAGGTCTACCTATGCGGGAATCCCGACATCGTCCGCCTGTTGCAGCGTAAAGCATTCCTTGCGGGCGCAAGTCTGAGCGCCATCTACGCGGACGCCTTTCTGCCCAGCCCCTCGAACTGAGTCATGCCCGGAGATAGAGTCCCGGCACCTCGTGGAGGTCGTCGTCTTTTTGATTCCTACCGCTCTCAGTGTTAGCCTGATGGGGCAAGGTGCAAGGAAATTCCTTCCGGCGGCCGTCGATTCTTTTACAAACGCCGAGACAGGTTTGAGTTAGGAGGGTTGTAAGATGGCGGTCATGCCCCAGCGGCCCGTCGTATTCGAGCGCGGTCAGGACGACATTATTACGCGCACTCCGTTCGCCGGTTCACGCAAGATCTACGTCACGGGGTCGGACCCGACGATTCGGGTTCCGATGCGTGAAATTACCCAGTCACCCACCCGCGTGCGCGGCGCGGCCGAGGCCGGCGCGACCGCGAATCCAACGATCACGCTGTACGACACGTCAGGGCCCTACACCGATCCGGATGTTGGAATTGACGTGCGCAAGGGGCTCGCGCCGATTCGACTGCCTTGGATTCTCGCTCGCGGCGATGTCGAGGAACTCGCCGACGTGACGTCTGCCTACGGCCGTCAGCGGGAACACGATCCCGCGCTCCGAGCCGTGCGATTTGAACGTACACGCAAACCGTTCCGGGCGCAACCGGGCCGGCGTGTCACTCAGATGCATTATGCGCGCCGCGGCATCGTAACAGCCGAGATGGAGTATATCGCCATCCGCGAGAACCTGCGGCTGGAAGAGACGGTCGAGGAATTGAAACAACAGCATCCCGGACATGACTGGGGCGCCTGTCTTCAGCGTAGAATCACTCCGGAATTCGTCCGCGACGAAGTCGCGCGAGGCCGCGCAATCATTCCCGCAAACATCAATCACCCCGAACTGGAACCCATGGTCATCGGCCGGAATTTCCTCGTGAAGATCAACGCCAACATCGGCAATTCGGCCGTCAGCAGTTCGATCGAGGAAGAAGTCGAAAAGATGGTGTGGGCCATTCGTTGGGGTTCCGACACCGTGATGGATCTGTCCACCGGCCCCCACATTCACGAGACCCGGGAATGGATCATTCGCAACTGCCCGACCCCGGTCGGTACCGTGCCCATCTATCAGGCCCTCGAAAAAGTCGGCGGCAAGGCGGAGGAACTGACTTGGGAAGTCTTCCGCGACACGTTGATCGAACAAGCGGAGCAAGGCGTGGACTACTTCACGATCCACGCCGGCGTGTTGCTCCGGTATATCCCCCTGACGACCCGACGCGTGACCGGCATCGTCAGCCGCGGCGGCTCCATCATGGCGAAGTGGTGTCTGTCCCATCACAAGGAGAACTTTCTCTACACGCACTGGGACGAAATCTGTGAGATCATGGCGGCCTACGACGTGTCGTTCTCGATCGGCGATGGCCTGAGGCCCGGATGTTTGGCCGATGCAAACGACGAGGCCCAATTCGCGGAGTTGAGAACGCAAGGAGAACTGACGAAGCGCGCGTGGGATTTCGACGTTCAGGTCATGAACGAAGGGCCCGGTCACATCCCGATGCACCTGATTCGAGAGAACGTCGAAAAGCAATTGGAGTGGTGCGGCGAAGCCCCCTTCTACACCCTGGGACCTTTGACGACCGATGTCGCGCCGGGCTATGACCACATCACTTCGGCGATCGGCGCGGCCATGATTGGCTGGTACGGTACGGCACTTCTCTGCTACGTCACCCCCAAGGAACACCTTGGACTGCCCAATAAGAACGATGTACGCGAGGGGGTTATCGCCTACAAGATTGCCGCCCACGCCGCCGACTTGGCCAAAGGCCACCCGGGCGCGCAGGTGCGTGACAACGCGCTTAGCAAGGCCCGCTTCGAGTTTCGGTGGGAAGACCAATTCGCCCTGTCGCTCGACCCGGACAAGGCCCGCGAGTTCCACGACGAAACGCTGCCCGCGGAAGGCGCCAAACTTGCGCATTTCTGCTCGATGTGCGGTCCGAAGTTCTGTTCGATGGAAATCACCCAGCAAATCCGAGAATACGCCGCGACCAATGGCACAGACCTTGAAACCGCCCGATCGCAGGGTATGAACGCGATGGCGGAGCGGTTCAAGTTGACCGGCGCCGAACTCTACCGCCAAGTTTGACATAGAATCCCTTGTATCGCGAATTCACGAAGTGGGAAACTCTGCGATGTCAAAACCGACCCCCTGTTCCCCGACCGAGTTGAAAGCTAAACTGGACCGAGGCGACCATTTCCTCCTCCTCGACGTTCGAGCGCCCGAAGAACTCGACAAGGCTTATGTCCGCGGCTGCGTCAATATCGATCTAGACGAACTTCAGGACCGGCTGGAAGAACTCGCGGACTGGCGGGACAAGGAGATTGTCGTCCTGTGTCATCACGGGGTGCGCTCGCAAATGGCCCAAAGTTTTCTGCGCCATATGGGTTTCCAGAACGTCCGCAATCTTACGGGCGGGATTGACGCGTACGCGCGCGAGGCCGACCCGGCCGTCAATCGGTATTGACGTAGTGCAAATCTCGCCTTGGCCCCTTCAAGAGAGGTCAGGATATGGGTGAAAACGTACGAATCGGGAGGCCCTGGCCGCTGTCGCGATACTTGGCGCTGCGCTCAAGGTGCATTGAACCGGAGATTCTGGACGACATCGAGCTGGAAGACGAACGGCGTCTCAGCGCGCTGAACGGGCTGCGGCGCATCAACGCCGTTAGCCTGACGGCATACCAGGTGTGGCGCCCGATTCGGATGCTGGCGCATGATCGCCCCCTTCGGGTGCTCGATGTCGCCTCGGGCGCGGGCGATATCCCCCTTGCGCTATGGCGATACGCCCGGCGCGCGCGGATCGCAATCGATGTGAGCGGCTGCGACAAAAACCCCAACTCCGTCGAATACGCCAACGAGCGCGCGCGAAGCGCCGGCGCCGGTGTCAACTTCTTTGTGCGGGACGTCGTGCAGGACGGCGTTCCCTCGGGTTTCGATGCGATTACCTGCACTTTGTTCATGCACCATTTGGAGAGCGATGCGGCCCTCAAACTACTCGAATCGATGCGATCCAGTGGTGTCCGCATGGTCGTGGTGAACGACCTGTGTCGATGCTGCGCGGGCTACGCCCTCGCTTGTGTGGCGTGTCGAATGCTTACACGCTCCGATGTGGTCCATTACGATGGTCCCCGCTCCGTTTCCGCCGCGTTCAAACCCGGAGAATTCAGCGCGCTCGCCGAAGGCGCCGGGATGGGCGGGCATGTGATAAAATGGTGTTGGCCCTTTCGATTTCTCTTTGTATGGACCTCGGAATGATTTCCCTCTCGCCGACACTTTCGCTCGAAGAGGCCGCGCAAGTCCAATGGGATGTTGTGGTCGTCGGCGCCGGGTGCGCGGGCTCCGTCGCCTCGCGCCAGATCGCCCGCTCCGGCGCGCGTGTCCTTTTAGTAGACAAATCATCGTTTCCCCGATGGAAAGTATGCGGCTGCTGCATCAGCGTGCCGACGCAGAACGTCCTCGATGCAATCGGGCTGTCCGACCTCTTGGCCCGTTGCGGCGCTGTCCCCGCGAGCACATTCCGGGTCGCATCCTGCGGAGTGTCGGCCAATGTCAGGCTTCCCGGTTACCAGCTACTCTCGAGGGAGCGGCTGGATGCGGAACTCGTGAGCGAAGCGATGAAAGCCGGCGCGGCGTTTCTGCCGAAAACCCAGGCCGGTTTGTCGGGCGTAAGCGACGAGGCCCGATCGGTGGTCCTGCGCAGCGATAACCGAGAGGTCGAGGTATCCGCCCGCATTGTGCTGGCGGCGGACGGGCTGGGCGGACGACTCCTCCGTACCACCGACGAATTCGATTCGAGGCCGCTGAGCGGTTCCCGTATCGGCGCCGGGGCGATTTCCTCACTCGCCCCCGACTATTACAAGCCCGGTGTCATCTACATGGCATGCGCGGCGGGCGGATATGTGGGCGCCGGAAGGCTGGAGGACGGCAGGCTGGTCCTGGCGGCGACCTACGACGCCGCTTATGTTCGCGAATGCGGAGCGCTTGCCGAGGCGGCGGTCCGCGTCCTGGACGAAGCCGGGTTCGCCCACATCGACGACATCCGCTCGATTCCGTGGAAGGGCACGCCCGCGCTGACACGGCGGGCATCTCGAGTAAGCGCGCACCGCGCCTTCGTGCTCGGCGATGCCGCCGGCTACGTCGAGCCTTTCACCGGGGAAGGGATGAAATGGGCGATCTGCTCCGGCGTTGCGCTTGCGCCGGTCGTCGTCCGCGCCATCCGCCAGTACGACGCGCTTTACGAGCGCCAGTGGGAAACCCGATACCGTCAAATCGTGTCCAATCGCCAGGCGGTCTGCCGCTTGCTCGCGGCCGGGCTGCGCCGGCCGAGGTTGGTTCGCGCGTCCGTGCGTGCCGTCGCCGCCATTCCAATCGTGGCGGCTCCTTTCGTATGGCAACTCAACTCGCCACTCGAGTGCCTGAAGGATTTCATGACACTATGAAGTTTGGGATTCTTGGTCAGGGAACCGCGCTGCCTCCTCACTCCATCGGCATGGAGGAATCCGTTCAATACGCCAAAAAAGTCTGTCAAACCCCCGAACAGGAGCGGCAACTCACGATTCTCTACCGTATGACCGGTGTCCAACGCAGAAATACCTGCGTTCTGGACGGCCCAGAGGGATTGACCGACCGCCATTCGTTCTTTCCGATCCCCGCCAACGAGAACATGAAACATGGGCCCTCGATTCGCACCCGAATGGAGAAGTACGAAAAGGAATCTCTGCCCTTGGCTGTCGAGGCCTCCAAATGCGCCCTCCACGAGTCCGGCGTTCTACCCGAGGCAATCACCCACCTCATCACGGTCTCGTGCAGTGGCTTCGCGGCGCCCGGCGTTGACATCGGCCTCATCAAACAGCTTGGATTGCCGCGGACCTGCCAACGGACCCACGTCGGATTCATGGGGTGCCACGGAGCTCTGAACGGCCTACGTGTCGCGCGCGGGTTTGTCGAGAGCGACCCCAAGGCCCGCGTCCTGCTGTGCGCGGTCGAATTGTGCAGTCTACACTACCACTATGGATGGACCCCCGAGCAGCTCGTCGCAAACGCGCTTTTCTCCGACGGTTCCGCCGCCATCGTCGGCGCCGCGACCGATAACGGCACGTGGCAGATCGCGGGTACCGGATCCTGCCTCGTTCCGGACTCCGAAGACGCCATGACCTGGCGCATCGGCAACAATGGCTTCATCATGTCCCTCTCCTCGCGCGTGCCCGAACTCATTGGAAGCTACCTCAGGCCTTGGATGGAGCAGTGGCTGGCTGACCACGGCCTACGGCTTCCCGACGTGAAGTCCTGGGCCGTCCACCCGGGAGGTCCACGCATACTTGGTTCGGTGACCAAAGCGCTGAACCTCCCAAAGGACGCCGTCGACGTGTCCAAAGAAGTCTTGCGCGATCACGGCAATATGTCCTCGCCCACTATCTTGTTCATTCTTAAGCGATTGCGCGCGCAAAACGCCCCTCTGCCTTGCGTCGCCCTCGGGTTCGGGCCCGGCCTGATGGCGGAAGCCACCCTTTTCGCTTGAGTGCAAAACTCGGTAAAAACAAAGAGACAATCTGCTTCGAAAATATCAATTCATGCGGCGGTGTGGATGGGTTTGAGTTCTACTTTAACCCGGATTTTTCACACCTGCGGGCAATGAAGGATACAACTTCGTGCGGCACATACCTTTATTCAGCGACAGGGAAAACAGGCCGCGGGTGTGAAAAATCCGGGCTAGGGAAATCGAGGAGGTGCTGCACGGACACCCGTCGATCCTCGAGGCGGCCGTCGTCGGAGTGCCGGACGAGTTGCGCGGCGAGGAAGTCAAGGCGTATTTGGTTCTTCGAGAGGGGCGCTCCCTCTCGGGAGAAGATATTCAGGCGTACTGCCTTGAGAGGTTGGCAAAATACAAATCCCCGAAAGAGATCGAATTCATTTCCGCTCTGCCGAAGGGGCCGACCGGCAAGGTGCTCAAACGGGAGTTGCGCCTTGCCGCGGGCCTTACCGCGGTTTGACGCTGTGACGTACGGCTACTCGAGGCCACTGGCTTCGCGAAAACGCAGTTTCGAGGTATAACCGATGCCGCCGGCGAAAAAAGGGCCCGATTCTGATCGGCAGGCTCAGTTCATGGCAGAGCTTGAGCGCGAGCGCGCGCTCCGACAGAAGACCTATCGGGAACAGGCGTTAAAGCTGTTTCCGCATGTATGCGCGAGATGTGGCCGCGAGTTCGCGGGAAAACGTCTGCGCGAACTCACGGTCCACCACAAGGACCACAATCACATGAATAATCCCGGCGACGGGAGCAACTGGGAACTGCTGTGCCTGTACTGCCACGACGAAGAGCACCGAGAACACCCCGTCAGCGGCCATTATGGCTCGGCCACGATGGAGCGACACAGTGACGCGCCCCTTGAGTTTCGCCCTTTCGCGGGACTGCAAGACTTGCTGAAGCCCGACAGGGGCGAAGACAACTCACCGTGAGGGGAGCGCCCGGTACCTCCGCTTGATCACCACGCCAAACCCGATTGCGGCCATGGCGACGATGAGCGGCGGCGCGCTGATGGGCATTCCCGCCGGCGAATCGTTGGGATCCAGCGGGTTTGCACCAATGAGCGCCTCGAGCGCATCCGTGTAACCGTCGTTGTCGGTATCCAACGGAAACGGGTCGGACCCGTCCGGAATTCCATCATTGTCGTCATCCGAGTCGGAACTGTCCGGTATGCCGTCGCCATCGGTGTCGAGGGCGCCTCCCATGCCGTACACGGAGAAGCTGGACAATTCGAACGATATCGTGTTATTGACGAGATCGCGATCGACGATGGAAGTGACCTCGATATCGAAGATGCCGGACACCGTGTTGTATTTGAACACGCGCAGATGGGGCTCGTCCAACCCTTGGACTTCCGCGTCCGTGTAACTGATTGTGACGACGGCCGGCGGACTGAACGTGGTCCCGCTCGGTCCGAACTCCCGCACAACCGGTATCGCCTCGACGCCGGCCGGAAATTAAGCAGGAAGAACGGGATCGACCGGCGTCTGGATTCGAATCTTCTGTGGTTGACCGGCGGGAAAGTCAATCGCAGTGCCGAGGGGGACCGTCACTTTGGTCCCGCTGCCGTCCATGGCCTGCTGGGTGCCGCCGACTGGGGTGCGCACTTCGAGCGTGGTGATGTACAGACGCAGAACTCCGCCCGATTCTCGAACGTAAACGCTGCGTGTGCCGCCACGTGTGGGTACGGTAACGGCTTGATTTCCCGGGGCTTGCAGCCGCTGATCCGCTTCGTATCCGTCGGCGTTGGCGATCATCACGTCGAAGTCGGCAAGTGCGGGGGTGGTGAAGAAATCGCGGTCGGCGAAGACGTTGTTCCAGTCCTCGCTGAACAGCACGAGGCTTTTGTCCTGCGAGAAAACGGGGTGTGCGCGAAGTTGTCGCTTTCGCACACACGAATCGCCGTGATGCGTTCGTCCGAAGGGCTGGTTGGGGCGAGGGCGGAAATCTCCGTGGCCGGTCGCTTCGGCGCCCCGAGGATTGCGGCGACATCCGTCAGAATGCATCTGCGCCTTCATGTCAAGGATATAGTCGGTGTGGGCGGCGCCGGATACCGTCGCACGAGACTCCACGAATAGCTTGCATCCGGCACGGCGAGATAATCATCCAATGGAGTGGCCCACGCCGCGCTGGACACCACCGAGAATACAGCCAGACAGAAAAACGCCTGCCGCCCGAAACTCGCCGTTCTCACGCCCCTACCCCGCATTTCTCACCAGTCGCCCCCCTTGACGGGGGGCGACTGGTGAG
>BTUX01000221.1:0-8138 GCA_045863315.1 Candidatus Hydrogenedentota bacterium
CCAGTCGCTCCCGATGACGGGAGCGACTGGCGAGAAATGCGGACTAAGGAAGAAGGACGAGTGGTTCCGAGCCGGGTCATGAGTTTTCGAGCTGATCGCTGTATTTTCGGTACAGCCCCCGAAACTGATGATACGTCAGACCCAGGATTTCAGCCGCCCTGCGCTGATTGTATTTTGCGCGAACCAGGGCGTTGCGCAGCATGGATAGTTCGACCTCGCGGATCGCATCCTCATAGGACTTCCCCTCAAACAGTTCACCCAGGGACTGCCGTTTGCCGGCAGCCGGCACAGGCGGATTAACAGAGGAAGTGCTTGGAGGCGGAGTAGGGGCGGAGGTTTTCCGGAAGTAAGGGGACTGAAACGGATCAAAGACGATCTCGTGATCCGTGATCACGCGGTCATCGGATCGGTAGACCGCGCGTTCGACCACGTTTTTCAATTCACGCACGTTACCCGGCCAGTCGTACTGCTCGAGCTTTTGAATCGCTTTTTCCGTGAATTGTGGAACGCCCTTCCACTCAAGTTCATAACTCATTCGCGCTGCAAAGTGGTTCGCCAAGAGCATGATGTCGTCCGTGCGCTCGCGGAGGGGCGGAACAAAAAGTACCTCGAAAGAAAGCCGGTCCAGCAGGTCGCGCATGAACAGCCCATTCTCGGCGAGTTCGGCAAGGTTCATGTTTGTCGCCCCGATGATTCGTGCGTCGACCTGAATGGACCGTGAACTTCCGACTCGCTCGAAGCTGCCATATTCGACGACTCGCAGGATTTTTTCCTGTGTCTCAATGGGAATATTGCCGATTTCATCAAGGAATAAAGTCCCCTCGTTTGCCGCCTCGAAGCGTCCGGATCGTCGACGTACGGCCCCTGTGAACGCCCCCTCCTCATGGCCGAAAAGCTCTGCCTCTATCAGGCTGGAAGCCAAGGCCGCGCAATTTAGCGCGACGAAGGGCTCTTTCCAACGGCGCGAGAGGAAGTGCAGGCGGGCCGCCGCCAGTTCCTTCCCGGTTCCCCGCTCGCCGATGAGGAGGACGGGTCTATCGACCCTCGCAACCCGCGACAACTGTTCTTGAAAGGTCAGAAATGGCTCCGACTGCCCCAAGGCCTCCTGAACGAGTTTTTCGGACAGGGTATCCCTGGAAAGGTTTGTGTCCCGCGTTGGGTCGGCCATAGTGAACTCCACCATCGCTTTAGAATTTGCACCACAGTTTAGCGTTTTGTGCCAATACAAATCAAGGGAATGCTGCATCAGCTTATTTGTAAGCATTTTAACTCCAATATGTTACGAATTAAAAGCGATATGGCACAAGGGTTGCCAGGTGTGCTGAAGGTCACAATAATTGAGGAGCGCTGAGAGGTATGGGACAGAGAGTAGGATTCAGCGAGAAACGGCGATTCAGGAGAGTGGCGATTGACCGCACCATCCGGATGGTATTCGCAGGCGGAACCCGCGGTACCGCGCGTATCCGAGACGTGGATCAGGGCGGGATGCGCATTGAGACGACTGTCGCCCCTCGGTGCGGCCAACACATTTTGATTGAATTTGATGAGCCTTGCGGCTCTGGAAAGGTAGCGGAACTCAAAGGAAGGGTGGCTTGGAGCCAGACAACACAAGGCGGGTTCGAGGTCGGGATCCGGATTTACGAGGATGAATACGACGTGCACGTAATCTTGTGTGCTCTTGTCTGTGCCGGACTGAAGAAAGCGGCCGCCATTGCGCAACTGCGGGACCGGCATTTCCTGTACGTGGAGTGGAAACTTGCATCGTTGGCGGCGACGGAAGCCGCCGCGGCGGACCGCGACCAGCGCAAGCCGCTTCGAGGCCGCGGGGCCGTGGTCGGGATGGCTGCAGCCAGGGCGTAACTGATCGATCGGTGCTCCCCATGGAGCGCGGGCCCGAGAAATGCTTAAGGAGGAGTTATGGGAATCTTCACGAGGACGCGGGACATCATCAGCGCGAATATCAATGCGCTCCTGGATGAGGCTGAGGACCCGGAGAAGTTGGCGAACCTGATGGTGCGCGAAATGGAAGACACTTTGATCGAGTTGAAGGCGTCGTGCGCCGGGGCAATGGCGGCACGACGTAGAGTGGACCGCGAACGGGGAGACGCGAAGGCGTTGGCGGCTGACTGGAGCGAGCGCGCCCAGCGGGCGGTGGACAAGGGTCGCGATGATCTGGCGAGGGAGGCATTGCTCGAACGACGCCGGCAGCAGGAGCGGGTGGAGTCAATCGAGAAGGAGCTTGCTCAACTCGAGAGCGTTTTAAATCAGTACCAGGAAGATATCAAGCAGCTTGAAGAAAAATTGGGCGTGGCCCGCGAAAAACAGCGCGTGCTGGTGCACCGGCATATTCATGCGGTGCACAAGCGCCGGGCGCAAATGGAAATTCGCCGAATGGACGAGTCCGACGTGTTTGCCCGGATACACCGCGTCCAGCAGCGCCTCGAGCGGCTGGAGGCAGACGCGGGTCTCGAGGAGCCACCGCGAGGCATGAGCCTGCGCGAGGAAATCGACGCGCTGGATGATCACAATGAGATCGAGAACGAGCTGCGGGCACTAAAGGCGGGCTCGGACAGAGGGTCGTTGTAGGATTGTGACGAGGGTTCGGAGCGCCGGTCGGGTCCGGCGCGTGTGGGCGGAAAGGAAAGGCGGCAATGGCGTATTCCTACGGTTATTCACGGACAGGCCTGTACCGGTCACGGAGCGGGATTCTATTCGGCGTGTGCAAGGGCATCGCGGAATACTTCGATATTTCGGTGTTCTGGACGCGGGTCATCACCTTGACGGCCTTCGTGTTTACCGGCTTTTGCCCGGTGGGCATTGCGTACATCCTCGCGGCGCTGCTCATGAAACCCGAGCCACGATATAGGTATTAATAGGACAGCAACAGCGAGTACCGGCGAGCGCATTGGATTTGTCGGGCCTTTCCTCAGCCGAGGCCGGGAAGCCCTGCGTGATGGCCAGACCTGATCCAGCCTCTCAACGGGAAGTCAACACACCCAACTTCCCCTTCCCTCTCGCGGCGCGGCGCCCCTCCGCGCCGCGAGCATTCCTTTCAGGGACGTCGACGGGTTGGTCTACTTGGCAGGATAGCGATCGATAAACGCTTTCAGGAATTCGATCAGCTCGGGGCGGCCGGCGGCGTTCATGTGGTCGGCCCCGGGAATGACGAGCCGGTGAAGATTGCGAATGCGCCCCTCGAGTGCGTCCGCGCCGGGTTTCAAAGAGTCTTCCGAACCTATGATGCTGCAAACCGGAACAAGGATGGACTTCAGTTCATGCTCATCAAGGGTCAGAGCGCCGATGGTCGGGGTAAGGTCTGCCAAGGCGATGGGGTCGTTGAAGTACTTGGTCATGATTCTCACAAATTGGGTGTGAATGAATCCCGGCTTCTTGCGGTCGGGTCCCAGTTGTCCGCTCAGCGGGGGAATACCTTTGCCGGCCCGCAAGGAAGCCTCGACCCTGGGCAGGGCTTGGATGAATTCGCTGCTCTCGGAGGTTTCCCATCCGGCGCCGAGGGGCGCGATACCCAGCAGGCGATGGGGATACGATACGGCGCACTTCAACGCGACAAAACCGCCGAGCGAGTATCCGACCACGTGAGCTTTACGAATATTCAAATGATCCATCAGGCGTATGACGTCTTGGGCCATTTCATCGCCATACATGGCGGGGTCGTGGGGCTTGCCGCTCAGCCCATGGCCGCGCAAGTCCATGGCAATTACGCGGTGGCTCTTAGCGAGCGCGTCAATGATACCGGGTCGGCGCCAGTTGATGTCCGCGTGAACGGCAAATCCGTGTACGAGTATGACGGGTGTGCCCTGTCCTTGGTCCGTGTAGTGAATCAGCACCCCGTTTGAATTGAAATACTCCCCCTCAACACGGGAGGACAAGGCGAAGTAAACGGCGGCGATGCCCAGAGCGACAATGAGCACCGCGGCGAATCCGCCTGCCAGGACTATTTTCGTTCGTAGCGGCATGGATGGATATAGGGCTCCACCTGTTCCTGAGGTCAGACCTGATAGTACATATCCATGAAACTCTTCAGCAGGTCGTGAACGATGGCGCGGTCGGGGACAGTGGCGGCCATGCCGTAGATGGGGGCCATTCCACCTTCAGCGCCCGGATGCTCTTGCACAAAGGCGACGGAGTCGCGGAGATCGCGGACGAAGCGGTCGGCGACGCCGGGTCGGGCGTGACGCAACGTGGGGCTGACGTGAATGCCGGCGGGGTGTTGGAGACCGGTGAGGGCCCAATGGCGGCGCGACATCTGATCGAGGATTTCATAAGGGTTTAATTCGTCGGAGGTAAACGCGAAAACGCCGATTGACTCGCCCATCAGGCGAAGCGCAGGTGTCGATCGTATGCCCTCCTTCATCACGTCCACTGCGGCTAAGATGCTTCTCACGGAGTTGAGGTACCCCTCCTCCCCCATCGAGACAAGCGCGGCCCAGCACGCCGCGCTGAGACCGCCGGGTCGACTGCCCGCGAACGTCGGGGAGTGGTAGAGTCCGCCGGGCCAGTCGGAAGTGGTGAAGTATTGAAAGCGGCGGAGTTCCTGTCCGCGATACAGTACAACAGAAGTACCCTTGGCGGCATAACCGTACTTGTGGGTGTCGCAGGACATCGAGGTGACGCCCGGGATGCGGAAATCGAATGGAGGTACGGGATAGCCGAGACGTTCGGCCCACGGGAGGAGAAAACCGCCGAGGCAGGAGTCGGTGTGAAATCCGATACCGCGCGAACGGGCGACTTCGGCGAGATCGGCTATCGGATCGATGGTGCCGTACGGAAAGTTCGGCGCGGAACCGATGACGACGATGGTGTTTTCGGTAATGGCATTCCTGACTGCTTCCACGTCTGCCCGAAAGGACTGGTCCAGCGGCGTCTTGATCGGTTTGATTCCGAAGTATTGCGCAGACTTGTCAAACGCGGGGTGCGCGCTGATCGGCAGGACCATTTCGGGAGACGTGATGCCTTTTTTGTCGCGCGCCCAGTCACGGTACGTCTTCATGGCAAGCATGATGCTTTCGGTGCCGCCCGACGAGACGCAGCCGCACACGCCGTTCTCGGAACCGACGGGGGACCCCGCGGCCTCTCCGTTGAGCATGTGGGCGGTCATGGAGACAATCTCGGATTCGTATTTGATGCCGCTGGGCCAAAGGTCGGCGTGAAGTTGGTTGGACTGCGAGTTAAGTGCGTAGACCTTGTTCAAGAAATCTATGTGTTCGGAGTCGCCGTGATAGACCGAACCTGAGGCATAGCCGTCTCGCCACCGGGATTCTTCGGCGTCGGCGATCGCTTGCATTTCCTTGAGTATGGCGCCCCGGTCAATCCCGGACTTGGGGAGACGCGCATAGCTGGGAAAGCGGCCGCGATAGGGATGCAGCGCCTTGTCGAGATCGGCAGGTCCGTTGTCGGGTTCGGCGGACATTCAGGATACCTCCGGCGCAGGTGCGATTGGTTGTGTGTTGATTGGTTCGAGTTGCCGGGAAACGTTTGCGCAATTCTACTCGTCTTCGGTTCGGGTTTGCCAATTCAGCGGGAAGTTGACGGAAGGAAGTCCTGTTATAACCCTGCGTTCAGTCGGGCGTAAAGTTTTCTGTTGCGTTTGTAAAACTCGACAAACGCGTTGAACATTTCGTCGTAGGTCTTTCGATGTTCGCGACGGGGTTGAAAAGTCCGGCTGACGGGCACAAGGCGTGGGATCTCCTCCAGCGTAATGTGCCCAAGTGCGAGGGAGGCGATTAACGCCGCGCCGCGGACGTTCGCCTGGCGCGGACCCTCCATCTGGCGGATGGGTCGATCCAACACATCGGCCAAGATCTGACACCACACCGGGGATTGCGCGCCGCCGCCGATGAAATGGAGAACGTCAAACCGGTGTCGGACAAAGTTTTCGACGTGCGGAAGCAGCCACCGTAGATTGTAGGAGACCCCTTCCATTACAGCACGGACATAATGAGCGCGCGTTGTATTGAGGGACTGATTGATAAACGCGCTGCGCGTGTATCGGTCTTCGACCGGAGTCAATGCGCCGGTGAGAAAGGGGGTGAACAAGAGTCCGCCGCTGCCGGGCGGCACGCTTTCCGCGAGTTCGTCCAATCGGGGAAAGATATTGTCCGGCGGCTGTCCAGTGGAGATCGCATCTTCGCATAGGAGGATGTTGTCCTTGAGGTAGTTCAGGCAGGCTCCACCGGTTCCCTGTTGGGCGAGAACGATGTTACGGCCCGGGATACCGGCGGGCATCGTCGTGAGCATGTGAAAAATGTCGACCTTCTTGTAAGGCACGTGGCAACTAATCCACGATGTGGTGCCGATGTACGCGTGGCCCTGACCGTCAAGAACCGCTCCTGAGCCAACCGTGGCGGAGTGGTTGTCTCCCGTGCCGATGACGACGCTCACATTCTCGGGCAGGCCTAGTTCTTCCGCGGCCGGTTTCGTCAAGGTTCCCAAAATTCTGCAGGGCGGGACAAGGTCGGCAAACTTATCGCGGTCAAGTCCGGTGAGTCTGAGGAGTCCGTGATGGTATTGGAGGTTGTTTATATCGCGGGTGTCAACGATCCACAGCGGAAAGACGCCGCCATAGGAGGCCGCAAACTTTCCCGACAGCCTGAAATTCAGGTAATCCATCGGCTCGAGGAACTTGTGCGTGGCCGCATAGATGTCCGGTCGTTCGTGTTTGATGAATAGCACGTGGGCCAGTGAATCCGCGCCGGAATCCGTGGGCAGCCCGCCGCAGAGGCGCAGCCACCGCACCAGTTTGCCTAGGCTGCAGCCTGCGATCTTGAGAGGGCCGTCCTTGAGCTCCTTGCAGTACTTGGCGCCGCGGGTATCCATCCAGCAGATCGCATGCATAAGAGGTTTGCCCTCGCGATCGACGGGAACGGTAAGAGACCACTGGGTGGTTACACTGATAGCGACGACGCGATCGCGCCGTATGCCGGTGCGTTCAAGAATTCGGCGGACGGAGCGAACCACGGCTCTCCACCAATCGTCGGGGTCTTGTTCAGCGCCGCCGCCCGGCAGGAAGGTGATTTCAAGGTCTTCGGTCTCATGCCCGACGATTTCGCCACGCGTAGACACGAGGGCGACTTTCGGTCCGCCGGTCCCGAGGTCAATAGCGAGAATGCACTTTTCAGGGTCGGTGGACATGCAATTCGATGAGCTCCCCAAGATATCGCAAGTACGGAGCGAATTGTAGGATGGACCGGAGGCAGTTGACAAGACGCGGCGCGTCGGTGTGTATGGGGTCTTCGGGTGTGAACGACATTGCGTTTGCGCACGATGCTGGCGAGGTCTACAGAAAAAGGCGTGCGGCACACGGGGCGGGATGCGGCGGGAGTGAGAATGGGGAATGTAGCCAAAACGCCGCGGCGTCGGTTCAGCGGTCTCGATGCGGTATTCACGCAGTTTGAAACCGATGTCGCGCCCATGCACATCGGGAGCGTAAACGTGTACGAAGGGACAATTGCATTTTGGCGGTATGTACGCGATATCGAGTCGAAACCGCACCTAATTCCCCGATATCTGCAAGTGATGCGGGAAGCGCCGCACCGGAACGAGTATCCGAGTTGGGAACCGGCGCCGAGGTCCAATCTCGAGCGCCACGTGTACCTGCATACGCTGCCAAAGCCCGGTACGGAGGTCCAGTTGCGACGGCTGGCCAAGCGAATCATAAGCAGGAAGCTGGAGCGATCCAGACCTCTCTGGGATCTCCATGTCGTCCACGGGCTCGAGGGCAGGCGCAGCGCGGTGATTACGCGCGTACATCATTGCCCGCCGATGGAATCTCGGGAGTAGAGCTGGTGAAGGTCATGTTCAACCATTCCCCTGTTTCCGGCGCAAAAAGGCCTGCACCCATGGCGCAGGTCGCTGATCCGGAAACATGCCGCTCGCTGTCCGATGCGCTTTGGGACCTGGCAGCAGATGAAATTGCGCGATGGATAGAGGTGGAGCAATGCGCGGCGAAGTTTGTAGAGTCTGTGAAACTGAACCGCGCGAGAGAAAGGTCCGTCGAGATAGTAGGCCTCCTGCGGCGCTTGACCGGCCGATTCGATCGCTTCCCTTTCAACGTTAATCCGGATTTTTCACACCCACGCGCGTTGGAGGATACAACATGGTACAGTGCGCGCCGTTAT
>BTUX01000222.1:0-8122 GCA_045863315.1 Candidatus Hydrogenedentota bacterium
GTCGTGTTTTGCGGTCGGGTGCTGCCGTTGCGGAAAGATATCATGGTTGACGGTACCACCGCGGAGAAACACGAGCACCTCAAGTCGGTACTGGTCGAGTTCATCGACGACCGAGTGAGCAAGGTGGTCGAGCAACTCACCCCCGAAGTCGCCGAAGGCCTCCACGATTACTCACCGGAAGGGGAGATCGAGGACCCCGAACCGGTGCCGCCCGTTTCCGAGGATACGGTGGCCACAGTCCCGCCCCCGCAGATAACGGATCGGGAAGTCGACGAATTTTTGCGCTTTGACCTGCCCCGACTTGATAATCGCGACTACTTCCACGCCATCTTCGATTAGGTATCACGGACCTTGCAAGCCGCGGCGCCCTTGACACGCGAGGGCGCCGCGGCTATTTTTGGTATAGATTGGGACGTATCGGGTGGATGGTTCCGAGGGGCCGGCGGGCCATTGCGCTTTTCACGGCGACGGGATATGATTTCCGCCGTGGTTGTCCCTGCAGTTGCGCTGAATTCTCAGGTGCGTTCCCGAGCTTATCCCCGATCGTGACCTTGGACGAGTGCCATAGCCAGGGGGAATGTGGTAATGGCAGTGAACGGCGAACAGCAGACGTTTCGTCCCGCCAACGAAGAGAACATCTGTTTCATTCCGGATGATTTGAAGGCGATTGTCGTTCGCATTTTAAAGGGGGGCGACACGGCGGGGGGTCTCGCGGCGGCCCAGGAACTCTATGCGAGAGTCGAGCAGGACGATCCGTACTTCGTCGCGTCCGCCGTATATGAGTTTCTTTGGAAGCGGGTAGCCTCGGAAAGCCGCAGGAAGTTGTACTCGGTGGTGGGGGACTTCTTTCTCACTGCGCTCGAACGGCAGCTCGGTCAACTCGGCCCCAACAACATGAGCAGCCGGTTCCGGGAAATCATGGAATGCTATTCCGGCGCCGGTGATATCCAAAAGATGCTCGAGGGACCGCTGTACTGTGTCGATCTGTTCCTGCTGAAGACGACCCAGTTGGCGCTCGGGGCACGAAACGCCGCGCCAGGCCCGGATGGAAACGCAAAGCAACGTGAGATGGATAGCGCCGGATTGGAGTTCCTTGCCGACGTCAAGCTGACTCCGGAACAACAGATTCACCACTGTCTGCAACTGGCCAAAGACGCGCTGATCGAAACACATGGGGAACTGACCCGAATCGTCAAACAGGGACACGAACTGCGCAGGACCTACATAGACTTTATTCGGGCCAGCCTCGATAGACTGACGCAATCGTGGCAGCAATGGCAGGAGCTCCACGACCGGAAGGGAGTGACGGAACTCGAGCCGGATGAATACTTCCGCCAGGGAATAGACCGCGCGGAGAAATTGAACTCGCTCGTTCTCGCGGCGCTCCTGCTCGAACAGGCGGGCGAAGAGTATCAGGACAAAATGTGCCGCGAGTTCCTGCATCACCGGTTCAGCAACCGGCCCGTGGAGCACCCTCGCCGCGGGTGCACTTTTGACGCCGGGGAGATCTACCGCGACCAAGGCATTGTCGAACGGGAACACGGAGCGTACCTGCTCGGCGAGAGGCGTTTCACGCACGCTATCGAGCTGTTCGGTCATTTGCACGACAGGACGTCCATCGCCCATACGCTCATCGAACGGGCGCGCCTATACATGACCCGAGGCACGGACGCATGGAAGGCGCGTGCCGATCTCCATCTTGCCGTTCAGAATATCGCAGCCGCGCAGAACAAAGTGCCTATCGGCGGGCCCCTGCCGAAGATTACACCGCTGCAGGTCGCGCAGTTCTACCGGTTCAAAGGTTTGACCGAAGAGGCCGACGCCTACAGCGCGCTGGAGATACAACTCGAATTGTGATCTTCATCCGAAGACGTCCGGTGCGTCAAACCTTCCTCGCGCTCCCTTGCCCACTTTGCCGCCGACCCCCATGGGGGTGCAAGGCGGGTCGTACGTCCCGACGTTTTCCGTGCCGCGCATTGCTCAGCGCCGAAGCGTCATGCGCCGGGTCTCGCGTGCCTAAAGATATCTCCAAAATACCTGTTGACAGGGCCGGGCAACCGGCTTAGCATCGGTATGTGGAGTTTATTCTCCACTTCTCATTTGCCGAGCGCATCCTAACCCATGCGTTACACCCTGAAATGTCATCCCATCGTGGTGCGCGCGAATGCGGTAATGCGGATCGGGTGTGCGAATTCGTATCGCGGGTAGCTACGGTGAGGTGTGGATGAGACAACGACTGCCGGGCACGACACGCAATCACGCTATGCGTCGAACGTCAGAAAGGTAGAGGTATGAACGAGGGCAAAGAGACAGAAAGCGAATCAGGCAAGAACTTCAATCCGGCATACCGCAACACGCGAAAACGGATTGTTCTCGCGTCGGCCATATTGCTGTTTTGTCTTGCATGCCCGCCGCCGAAGGACAGCCTGGATGTACGGGACATCGACGATTCCGCGGTGCCGCAGTGGGCCAAAGACCGTATCCTGTACGCACCCAACAGCATAATTGGGAAGTACCGCACGTCATCGGGCGGGCAGCTTAAGCCCCATCCAGATTATCCCTCCGGGAACGTCGTGGTGATTCGCGTGGCTACCAGCGATTGGCCCATTAACACGGCTGCAACCAAGACGTATATCGACGGGATTTTCAAGGACGATGGACCTCCCCATCGCTCGATCGCCGGATACTACAAGGAAAACTCGTATGGGCAATTCACACTCACGTCCGTCAAAGTGCCCAACTGGGTACAACTGAACGGCAACCTGTCCAGCTACGGCGATATCGAAGGAAATCCGTATTTCATCAAAGAGGTCTTAAAACGAGCCGGCGTCAACTGGTTGGCCCTGGACGGGAACGTAGACTTCTCGATCTCACGGCAGGAAGCGCAGATTGTCGTGCTCATACCAAACGGGACACCGCAAGCCGGATACGCGAGCATGCGGTACCTCAACTGTGGCTCGGTCAGTGTGGACCTTCCGATGATAGGACCGGTGGCGTTCAAGCTTGGGATGCGCCCCATCGTCTTCTTCAGCCTATGGGCGCAAGGTCAGCCGGACGCTGCCACGAACCCGATTCGTTCTCATTCGAGCGTCATTCACGAATTGAATCACGCGTTTTTCGAGCTGCCGGACCGCTATTACGCGAATTCGGGCACCGGCCAGTACGACATTATGGTGCTTGATCAGAATTGGATGCACCTGACCATGTACGACAAGCTAAAGATCGGCTGGGTAGAGCCGACGTTTCTCAACAAGCACCTATCAAAGAAGGTTGCATTCCCGAACGCCGAGAGCACGAACGCCGCGTTGGTGCTCGTAAAACCATTTGGGACCGCTCAGGACGAGCGGTTCGAGTACTGGGTGGTCGAGAACCGGAACCGGTCCTGGTCCACCGGCGATTACGACGACAATTTTCCCGAGGACGGATTGGCCGTGTGGTACGTCAGCGAGGGCACTTCCGCGAATCCCGGCTACGATGACGTGCGGCTAGTGAATGCGTCGACACCCAGTATAGACCCGGATCTGTACGCCAATCCGGGTCTGGGCGCATTGTTTCGCAACTTCAATGCCCAGTCGCTGCTCATCGACGCCAATGGGCAGTGGACGGGGCTCTGGTTTCGAGACGTGTCCGCGCCCGGCCAATTCATGACGGCGGAGTTTTAGCCCGCATTTCTCACCAGTCGCTCCAGTTGACGGGAGCGACTGGTGAGAAATGCTCAGGAGATAGCATAAAAGTCAATCGGGTGAGGATTTTTCACACCAACAGCCCGTTTTCCCTGTCGCTGCATAAGGGTATGTGCCGCACGAAGTTGTATCCTTCCTTGCCCGCGGGTGTGAAAAATCCGGGTTAGGCGCATGCGCTTGAATCCGCCGTTCCCCGTTGCAACGGGCTTTGCCGGTGGTTCTTCGTGCGTGCGCGCACGCCGTAAAGCGCGGTCTGCCGCTACATGCGGAAGCGCTCGCCGAGGTAGATGCGGCGGGCAGTTTCGTCGTTGGCGATTTCGTCGGCGGCGCCGGCGACGAGGATTTTGCCCTCGTTGATGATGTAGGCGCGGTCGGTGATATCGAGTGTTTCGCGGACGTTATGGTCCGTGATGAGCACGCCGATGCCCGCGCGTTTGAGCGCATGGACGATGTCCTGCAGTTCGGCGACGGCGATCGGATCGATGCCGGCAAACGGCTCGTCGAGCAGGAACACCTTCGGGTAGGTCACCAATGCGCGGCAGATCTCGGTGCGGCGGCGTTCTCCGCCTGAAAGGGTGTAGGCCGGCGCATCGGCGAGGTGGGCGATATTGAGGTCGTGCATGAGTTCAGAAGCGCGCTCTTTGCGCTGGGACGACGATAACGGTTGGTGTTCGAGCACGGCCATCAGGTTTTGCCGGACGGTCAAGCGGCGGAACACCGACGGTTCCTGGGGGAGGTAGGCCATTCCGGCGCGTGCGCGTTTGTACATGGGCAGCCGCGTGACGTCCCTTCCGTTAAAGACGATGTTCCCCTCGTTCGGACGAAGCATGCCGACGACCATGCGGAACGTCGTTGTCTTGCCCGCGCCGTTCGGGCCGAGCAGGCCGACCACCTCGCCCGCGCCCAAGGCAATGCTGACGTCGTTTACGACCGCGCGCCGCTTGAACCGTTTGACAAGGCCCGTCGCAACCAGAAGTTGTCTGTTTGTCTCACCCACGTCGAGCGCCTGTCAGTTCTTGGCTTCTTTCTGCCCCGCCGAATCATGCTGAATTTCCTCGGCCTGCAATCCGCCCTGCCAACTCAGTGCGCCCGTCTCGAGGTTGTAGGTCGCCGAACTCACCGTGAACGATTTCATCCGCGCGGAATCGCCGGAGACGTTGCCCTTGAATGTCAGCGCGTTGGCAGCGAAATCAAGGCGCGCCTCGTCGGACACGACGTGCGTCTCGGGGCCCTCGACATCGACGGGCCCGGCAAAGTCCACCGCCGCGGGTGATTCGCCGTCGTCGTCGTAGTGAAACGTCAACTCCGACGCGCTTATCGTCAGCGAAGGCTGACCGGGCTCGGAGTTTCGCGCAATAAGCAGCACGCCGCCCCGCATCCAGTTGATCTTCTGATCTGAGATGGAGACCTCCGGCGCGCGTTCGATGTCCATCTCGGAGAATGCCGCGGGCGCCCCCTCCGACGCGGCTTGCACCGGGGCGGTCCCGAACCGCAATCCTTTGGCTTTCAGCCCCGTCAGCAGCGTCTCGCCCGAGGCCATGTTGTACGCCAGCTTTTCCGCTTCGAACCGCCTAATCCGGGGAAGGCTTCCGTTCACGTTGCCCGAAAAGTCCAATTGGTTCTTGGCAAGGTTGAAATCCGCGCGCGACGACTTGATGGCGCCTTGCGGGCTATCCACGCTAACCCCGCCGCGCAGTTGAATGGATGACGGCTGGTTTCCCGACCAGGAAAACACCGCATCGGAGGCGTTCAACCGCAACGGTTTCTGACTGGCTTGTCCTGGGCTGAGCACGATTGACACACCGCCGGCCATCCGTTCCACGTGACCGCCCTTCGTCATGACCGTGCCGGCCCGCTCAATATCCATGCTGGAATACGCGTTGCCGCCCTGTCCCCCGTCGGTAATTGCGATGCCGCGCGCGCGCAGGTTGGTCATTTCGGAATCGTTTGCATCCAAATCGAATACGATGCGGTCCGCGTCGAATTCGGCGATGGATTCGGACGAACCTTTCACGTCGCCCGAAAAGGTGAGCCGGTTCGCCATCACGTCGAGGTCGGCGCGGCCCGCGGTGACGATCCCCTGCGGCCCATCGACCCGCACCCCGGACTTCAACTCGATAGCCGCCGGCCGCAGCGTTTCCCCTTCGGCCCACTTGAATGCGACGTCCTGCGCGATCAGTTGCATGGGTTGAGCATCGGGACCCCGCGATCGCAGCGCGATGTCGACGCCACCCGTAATGCGTCGCAGCCGGCCCGCAACGAATTCGCCCCGTCCGCCTTTATTGATGTCCACGTGGGAGAAAGGCGCAGGCTCATCGTTGGGCGCGGACATGCTGATCGCTCCGCTCAGCTTGTCAAGGAGCAGCGTCTTTGTCCGTGCCTGGTATTCCATCGCCGCCGCCTCGACGCGCGTATCGCCGTCCACGACCACGACGGGATTCGCCGAGCGGGCTGCGCGCTCGGTGTTCGACCACACGACGTCCGTCAATTCCACGGACTGGGTCCCCATCGAGATGCGAACGCCTCCCCCGAGTTCGGCCGCCTTGGCGTTGTCATCAAACCGCGCCGTACCGGCGCGGAACAAGGTCTGGTCCCCATCGGCGCTGTAGGCGACGGCAGTCGCGTCCTCGAGCACCCATATGTTTTCCTCAATCATCGACAGTCTCGGCGCGGACACTTCGAAGGTGGGCGTCTTGGGCTGGTCGGATTCCAGCACATCACTGAAAAAGGTGAGCTTGCTGCCTGACAGGCGCACGGTGTCGGAAGCGGCGGGCGCCGCAGGGCGGGCAGGCGCAGGGACATCGCCCGGCTCGGGCGTTCCCCCCGGAAATGTCGCCGATTCAGCGGGCGCCGTCGAGGCAGCCGTGGGCGTTGCCGCCATCTTGTCTGGTGGACCGCACCCGGCGAGGAGCAGCGTCACGGCCCAGAATGCAGGCCTCGGTCTCATACCGCAGCCTTTTCGTTCTTGGCATACACCGCGCGCAGGCCTTTTAAGGTCAGCGCGGGGTCGACATGCTGCACGCGTTTACAGATCGGGCCGATGAGCGAAGCGAAGCCCCCCGTCGCGACTACTTTTGGGGTGGCCCTCATCTCCTGTGAGATGCGCGCGATCAAGCCGTCGACCATGTCGGCCGTGCCGAACGTCAGCCCCGCGCGAATATGCGAGACGGTATCTTTGCCGATGACGGACTCCGGCTTGACAATCTCGACGCGGGACAGCTTTGCGCACCGGTCAAACAACGCATCCGCGGATATCTGAATGCCCGGCGCAATCAACCCTCCCAAATACTCTGAATGCTGGGAAATCACCTCGAGTTTGGTGGCCGTACCGAGGTCCACCACAATTACGGGGCCGCCGTACTCATCCGCTGCGGCCACGGAATTCGCAATGCGGTCCGCGCCCACTTCCTTCGGATTCTCGACCTTGATCGTAATTCCCGTTCGGATTCCCGGTACCACGAAAACCGGGGTCAGATCGAGCACCGTCCGGCATACTTGTTCAATGGTGGTGTTTACCGGGGGAACCACGCTGGCGATACAGCATCCCCGTATCGAGTTCCAATCGGTTTCCTCCTGCATTAGGAGGGTTGAGAGCAAGACGCGCAACTCGTCGGCGGTGCGCTCCGTTGTAGTGGTAACGCGCCAACTCGCCACGAGGGTGTCGCCTTTGAACAGCCCCAGCTTGGTGTGGGAATTCCCGACATCCATGACCAGCAGCATCGGTTACGCGTCCTCCAGTTCGACGACCTCGCCCAGCAAGATGCGCTGCTGTCCGAGATGGGTGGCCACCACCAGCGCGCCGTCTCGGTCCACCGAGTTCACAATGCCCACGAGCGCTCCGCAATGAATCCGCTTGCCGACGATTCCACAAGCTTCCGTCCACTCTTCGTACACGCGCTGAAATCCGCCGGATCGAATCACCATAACCCTCTCGTCAAGCCGCGTCAAAACCTCCCGCAGCAGCACGCCCCGATCGATGGATACCCGGCAGGCCCGCTCGATGGAGGTCGCCCGATCCTGCAGTTCCGGCGGAAAATCGTCCATCTGGTGGTGGACGTTGATCCCGATGCCTACGACGGTCCGGCCGAGCCGGTTCTCGACCAGCACGCCGCACACCTTTTTTCCCCCGATCAGCACGTCATTGGGCCACTTGATGGTCGCCCGCACATGAGGCGCGAGGGCATCGCGCACGGCCAGCGGCGCGGCGAATGCCAGCCCTGGGGTGGCCTTTTCGAATACGACGCTGAACCACAGGCCCAGGCCGGGGGCGCTGTGCCACGACCGTCCGTGTCGTCCCCGGCCCGCGGTCTGGGCGTCCGCCACGATAACGGTACCGTCGCCTCCCAGGCGAAGGGCGCGGTCATTGGTGGATCCGATTTCTTCATAGACCAGCACGCGTGATCCCACCACATGCGTAATGAGCGGCGTCGCCAAGGCCG
>BTUX01000223.1:0-8112 GCA_045863315.1 Candidatus Hydrogenedentota bacterium
GATCGGCAAGGACGCGCAACCCTTTCGCGCACTTTACCGGCCTGTCCTCCTGCGCAATCGTGACGACCTGGTCCTCATGCTTCATCATCGCCGCGGCCGTAAACACCTCCCACGGCCCCACAAAGTCCAACTCCTCCGCTCCGTCGAAAATCAGTATGCCGATGGTGGACATCGCCGCTGCCTCCTACATCACCTTCTCGACAAAGACCGCCTCGCTTTCGTGCAGGTGTCCGTGCACCGCCGCGTGTCGACCGATGCGAATCTCGCCTTCTTTCCCGGTCTCTCCGACCCGCATATGTTCCGACCGCAGGCCGCCGAACCACCAACGCTGGTCGCACACATAAATCATGTCGCCGGGTTCCGCCGCCATCGCTTCCATCGCAGATTCCGGCAGCACCGCGTCAAACGATTCGCCCAGCGCGGGATCGATCACGACACGCAAATAGACGCGCCTGCCCGGGCGCCGGTTGATCTCGCCCCCCTTGAACGCGCGCATGGCGTCAAGCTGCGTACCGTTGACGAGCCCCACGATTTCGCCCGCGGGCCGAGGCCTGGTGAACAGCATCACCACGAACCCCAACACCCCGCACACGACAATTCCATACAGCGCGCGCATGAAGTCGTAGCTCTTCTCACCCATGCCGAACGCAAACAGCTTGACCGTATACGGCTGCAACGCCGGCACAAACGACAACGCGACCAGCCCCGCGCCTCCTACCATGGTCCACAGCGCGGCCGCGGGCGTGAAGCGCCTGGCAAAGATCCCCCACAGCACGGCGACCACGATCGGCGGCGTCACCGCCGCGGTGAACATGGCGTGCGCCTGATAGATGCTGCCGGACTGCATGAATACCGGCACCAGCGCAATGCCCGTGAACACCGTCACCGTGCTCGATACGCGCGCCACCCGCAGGTAGTGGCGGTCTTCCCGGTTGGGCCGCAGGTACGGTCGGTACACGTCGTTCACGAAGATCGCGCTGATCGCGGTGATCAGCGTATCCGCCGTGCTCATCAAGGCCGCCGTCAGCGCGGCCAACACAAACCCGAAGACCCCCGGCGGACACAAGTAAAGCGCGGCATCGATGAACGAGTGCTTCGCCTCGGTCTCCAACTCCCCGCTCGCCGACAACGCGCTCGCCACCCAGCCGCCGCTGCTGACCGTGATCGCCGCGAGCGGCATCAGAAACAGTATCCAGAACACCGCCATCTTTCGCGCCTCGGCCACCGACCGGATGGCCAGAAACCGCATCATCATCCCCTGATTCGTCAGAATGAACGCGCCGGTGTTCGCCAATCCGTCTTGCGCGTAGATGCCCACGGCGCTGAATTCGTCTGGAGCCAGCAATTCCGAAAACGCGTACCGGTGCGACTCCGGCAACATCGCCCAAAACTCGCCGATGCCTCCGAAATGCCAGAACCCCGCCAGCAGAATGCCAACCCCGACCAACACACGGATCAGGCCCTGCACGAGGTCCGTCATGATGACCGACGTCTGCCCCCCCGCGAACATATAGATCATCACCGCGAACGCCGACAACGACGCGCCCAGCAAGATCGGCCAGCCCAACAGCGTCTCCATGGCTTGGCCGAGCGTGTACAAATTCACTCCTACGTTCCCGACAAGATAGAGCAGTATGAGGAAGGTTGCGGCATGCCGGCACCGTGTACCGAAGCGCCGCTCAAAATACTCGGGTATCGATTGAATCCGGCCGAAGTAAATAATCGGCAACCAGACGAGCAGCAGGATCGGAATCCAGAACCAATCGTTCAGATACGTCTGCGAACTGCTGATCCCGTAGGAATACCCCTGCTGGCTGTACTTGATGAAACTGTAACTGCCGACGGTCGTCGCAATGCCCGAAAACGCCACCAGCCACCACGCAAAGCGTTGTCCCCCCAGGAAAAAATCCTTCGTCGATCGCGCATACTTGCCGAACCAGACCCCGAATGCGATGATCCCGATGAAATACGCGATTATCACCGCATAGTCAAGGGGGTGGCCTTTGAAACTCGAGGGAATCGCGCCGGTCATCGCGCGTTTTCCGCCGGCACGAACGGCAACCAGAATGTAAACAGGCTCAACAGAATGAGCAGACCGAAGTAACCCGCAACAATCAGCCCAATCAGTCGGCGGTCCGCCCTGTACTCTAGATTGAGGTAACCGCTCCGCAGCCCGCACCACACGCCGACGGCGCACATGATGCCGCCGACGCCGAACTGCATCACAATGGGCCAGACCCGCGCCATGTCCATGAGCCGATGAACCCCGCTCCCTCGCACCTGTCGCCGCGATGATAACGGCGGACAATTCGGCGCGCAACCGTACTCGAGATCCGTACGGGATCCTGACCGAATCCCGCGGCTACAATGTCGGCCTAGGGATAGTCGTATGATTCCAGGCCGAGGTCCGCAGGTCCGATATGGATCGGCCACGTCTCGGGTGGAGTCGCGGCAAACACCCTTCGGATTCGCTCGATCATGTCAAACCCAAACTCCGTGCAGGGCTCGATATAACTTCCCTCGCCCCACTCGTTCCAAGGGCCGAGAATCACGAAAGTCTTGCCCGCCTCGTCGCAAAACGACTTCGCCTCGCGCAATAATTGCTCGAACAATTCCGGCGTTCTCCCCTCAATCACAAACGCCTTGTCCCCGTGCCACGGCCGAGAGTCCCAGCCCGTGTCCACCACGGGGTAATATGCGAGCCTACCCGCCTGCGAGTTCTTCTCCCTCCACGCGCCGGGCGCGCTCTTGACGACCTCGGCGAACGACCGGGGGTTTCCCGGCCCTGATCCCGGAGCAACCGCGCCCCACTCGTGATACGTCGTAACGCCCACAAACCCTTCGCCCAGAAGCGTTTCGACGCTCGACGGCGCAAAATCGCTGTTCATCGCGACAAATGCGATGCCTTTGTATCCCGCGTCGCGCGCCATCGCCTGCGATTCGTTCAGCGCCTCGCGCACCTCATCGCTACCACCCAAGTCGTTTCGGAGGTTCGAGGGGGCCCACAGAAACACCGCCGGCTTGTCGTCGATACGATAGTACGAACTCAGATTGAAATATTGGTCAATCCACTCGCGCGTCACGTTCCGCCAGTCCTCGCGGCTGTGCGTGTTGGGCGGGTTGTGGTTCGCCCACATGATCGCGACCTTCAGATAATCGCGGTACCGTGCTTTCTTGTATGCGTTAAACCAGTGCGTGAGCTGCTGCCTGCCGCCCACCCAGTACCAATCCACGAGAAAAACGCTCACGCAGTTTTCCACCGCCCACTTGATCTGCCAATCCACGCATTCCGGATTGCCTTCGTCGTAATATCCCAGCATCGGTTTGCGAATTCGGGCCGTATCCCGAATGCAATCCCACTTCTCCTTCGTTTCCCAACCCGGAAAGTAGTACGCCGCCACCTCGATCACGCTCTCCACCGGCTTCGGCTCGGGGACATAGTCCGACGTCCGTACTTCGAGCACCGACGAATACTCCAAGTTCGCGGTCGACGGCGGCGGCGCGCCTTCGCCGGACGACCGAATCGTCGCCGCGTAGGTTCCCGGCCCGTCCGCAACCACGTCCCATACCAGAATCCCGCGCTCGCCATGCTCGAGTGGCGACAGCGTCTGCTCGCTATCCTGCCCCGCCAGCCGAAGCCCAGGCGGCAGCGTCAACTCCGATTGGATGCCTTCAGCGCGCGCCCCGCCTCGGTTCTCGTATTGCGCCAGCACCCTGCAAGACCGCCCCGCTCGGTTCGGGGCATTCTCAAATCCAAAGTACGTGACAACCACGTCCGCCGGGCCCGCCGGGACATCGCCAAATTCGACTCGATACACGCTGCAACTTGCCGGCGCGTCGACCGCCACCGCAACGATCGGCGACTTCCACGTCGGCGCGCGCCCCAACTCCACGTGGTACGCCCGCGGCGATTCCCCGGCCTGGATTGGAAACGCCTCCCGCTGCATTCCTCGCACGTCGCGCGCCCCCCATAAGAGCGAGGCCGTGCCGTTCACATCCGACTGTATCCACACCGTTCCCCAGCGCGCCTCGGCGGCATCCAGCTCCATCGGGCCTGACCAAAGCGCGGTCGAACCCCTGATGCGATGCCACGGGGCGCCCGTCACCGGATCCAACTCCTGCGGCAGGCCGGACTGTTTCGCCCCATTCCCGCCGGCCCACTCCACGATTTGAATCGAATCGATCGCGAAACGTGCGTGAACGTACAAATCCAATCGCAACTGGCGAATCGTCCCTTCCGCCTGCCAAAACGGAAAGACGACTATCTCCTCCCACTCGCCCGTTCCCGCAACGCCGAACCGCGACTTCTTCGACTCCGTAAGGCCCCCGTATTGACCTTCCAGTTCGCCCGACCAGTACAAGTCGCAAACCCCCGCATGGTCCGCTTTCATCCGAAACCGCACGTATTGCCACGGCCTCGCCTCGAATCGGACGTCACGGCAGAGAAAATAAGGGTCCCCCTCGATCGCTTCCGCGTTGACCGCTCCCTCCACGACCGACACGTCGGCGAGGTGTCCGTTCGGCGCCCAAACCTCGAGTTCACCGGCTGAATCAAAGGTCCATTCCACCACCGGCGCTTCCGCCAAAACGATCGCGGAAACGCTACACAGCAACAGCAAGCGGCCCATGAGCCCCCCTTCTTCCTCAAACAATGGCACCGTCAGTATATATAACGGTCTCCTCCCTGTGCGCGGCAAGTCCGCCACTCGCGCAGGTCTGTCGCATTTAATTTGCCGTCGTTTTGTCTTTTCTAGGCGATGAGTCGCCAATTTCCCTATCTAACCCACATTTCTCACCAGTCGCCCCCGTTGACGGGAGCGACTGGTGAGAAATGCGGGCTAAGTATGCCCGTCATAGCCGCAAAGCGGCGGAATGGTCATAGCTTGGGGCCTCAGCCCCAATTCAACCGCCCCCAACCTCATCATGAGAGCGCTGAAAGCGCGGCACCTGCTGGGATCCGGCCAAGCATTCCGTCCCTTCGGGACTCGCTTTCAAATTGAGACCTCGGAACTTGAGGCTGACGCCCCAAGTCATAACCAGAGCCTCCCTTCAGGACCAAAACCGTGGCAAATTAAATGATTGCCCTGGCCACTGGCGCCAAGACCTCAGCTTGTACTACGATAGCCGCAGTGCAAGTCCCGGTCCCGCAGCGTACAAGGGACCGGCCATGCAAGTTACCCGGACGAGGGAGGAGACGACAATGCGACGAGTGGCGGGGTTTGCCGTGGCCTTTGCTGTGGCGTTCGCACCGGCGGTTTGGGCCCAGGTAGGTAAGGCGAAGAAAGCGGAGGACGAAAAGCAAAGCGTAGCCGCGGATACCGGGGCGGCTGCCGATGCCGTTCAACTGTTCAACGGACAAGATTTCGAGGGCTGGAAGCTCTTCATCCCCGACGAGAACGTGGATCCCAAGACCGTCTGGGAAATCCGCGACGGCGTGATTCACTGCAAGGGAAAACCCGCGGGCTACATGCGGACCACCACCGAATACGAAAACTACAAGCTCACCTTCGAATGGCGCTGGCCCGAAGGCGGCGGCAACAGCGGGCTGCTCATGCACATCCAAGGCGAAGACAAGGTCTGGCCGAAAAGCATCGAGGGACAGCTCATGTCACGGAACGCGGCGGACTTCTACGTGATCGACGGCACCGAGTTCAAAGAACATATCGAACACGTCAAGGCAATCAACAAGCCCGACGAGCGCCGCGTGCCCAAGAAGACCGACAGCAACGAGAAGCCCCTGGGCGAGTGGAACACCTATGAAGCCGTGTGCGACGGCAACACGATCAAGCTGTACGTCAACGGTCTGCTGCAAAACGAGGCGACCGACGCGAATGTATCGAAAGGCTACATCGGCCTGCAGAGCGAAGGCACACCCATCGAGTTCAGGAACATCGTACTCGAATCCCTGAAGAAGTAGAGAGCGCACCCGGCTTCGATGCGGCGTGCCTGTCGTATCGACCGGCCGCGAGGTTCGAGGCAGGTTCTCCCGGAGTGCCGGCCTCGCCGAACGCGGCGCCATGCATCTCTTGCGGGCCGACGCCGATAAAGACTACACCGCGTCGGAGAACCAGCACGAAACCATGCAGGTGCCTATCGTTTCCTGATGACAGACTCCGCACCAAACTCGCAGGCCTGCTGCATGCCCCAGCGCACCGACGACACCGCCACGCCGGCGGTCATCGCGCAATCGTCGTGCTGCTGTATGCCGAAGGCGACCGCAAACGGGGCGAACACCAAAGGCATGCAGCGGCTCGATGGCGGCGTATTCCTGATGGGCTCGGACCACGGCACGTATCCCGCCGACGGCGAAGGGCCGGTCCGCGAAGTGACCCTCAACCCGTTCTACATGGACTCCACCTCCGTCACCAATCGCCAATTCGAAAAGTTCGTCAAGGCGACCAACTACCGGACGGAAGCCGAGCGATTCGGCTGGTCCTTCGTCTTTCACCTGCTCATCCCGGAAGAGACCGCGCACAAACTCAAGACGCACATCCCCGGAATGAACTGGTGGTGGAAAGTGCCCGGCTCCAACTGGCGCCACCCGGAAGGCCGCGGCACCAATATCAAGGACCGCATGGACCATCCCGTAGTCCATGTTTCGTGGAACGACGCAAGGGCCTACTGCGAATGGGCGGGCAAACGCCTGCCGACCGAGGCCGAGTACGAATACGCCGCCCGCGGCGGACTGGTGCAGAAGACCTATCCTTGGGGCGACGAACTCACACCCGGTGGCAAACACCTCTGCAACATCTGGCAGGGGGCGTTTCCCACACTCAACACGCAGGAAGATGGCTACCTCGGCACGGCCCCCGTCCGCGCTTTCCCACCCAATGCCTTCGGCCTCTACCATATGGCCGGAAACGTATGGGAATGGTGCTGGGACTGGTGGAGCCCCGACTTCCACCTCAGCGGCCCCCGAATGAACCCCCAAGGGCCGCCGCGAGGTATCGCGAAAGTCATACGCGGCGGCTCGTACCTCTGTCACGAGTCCTACTGCAACCGCTACCGCGCATCGGCCCGCACCGCCAATACCCCCGACAGCAGCACCGGCAACATGGGATTCCGTTGCGTCGTCGATGGATAGCCTTACTCCGCGACGCGAAACAAAAATCCGGCGACTTCGACAAGGTTCGATCTGATGTCACGCACCGTTCATGCTCCATCCCTTGGAATGCCGACGAACGGACTTCCGCCCCGGAGAATCTCTCGTGAAATTCATCTCCGATGAATGGTCCTTGACTCTCAAGAATCTGATCCTTCCAGTTTTCTGCAAGCAATGCGGGGTACGACTGCTCACCGAGGAAAACGGCTACTTCTGCCCCACCTGTTGGGAGTCCAGCCCCCGCATCGAGCGCCCGTTCTGTCCCCAATGCGGCCGCCCCCACACCGCCGGTGCAGGTCTCGGCACGCGCGGCAATTTCCTATGCGGCCCGTGCAGTGCCGGCTTCGAAAAACCTCCCTACCGGCGGCTTCTCGCGGCCGCGCACTATGACGGTGCCGTCGCCGAAGCGATCAAACTGCTCAAATTCCACGACAAGCCCCGTCTGGCGACCGCCCTCGGCGGCTTGATGGCGGAACAGGCAGCCAACGAACTCGACTGCCACGACTACGACCTTCTCCTGCCCGTACCCCTTCACCGCGTGCGCCGCCGCGCCCGGGGGTTCAATCAAGCGGAACTGCTTGCTCGTCACCTGCTGCCCTTCTTTCCCAACGCGCGACTCGATACGTCCTTGCGCCGTGTCCGGCCGACCCGTGTGCAAAGCCGTCTGCGCACCGAACGGGAACGTCGTGCCAACGTGAAGGGCGCGTTTGCATTGGATCCGCCCACGCATGTGACCGGCAAACGTGTATTGCTTATCGACGACGTCGTCACGACGGGCGGCACGGTATACGAATGCGCAAAGGTGCTGCTCAACGCGCGGGTCGCATACGTAGATGTCATGGTCTCCGCTTTGGCCCTGCCGGGGAAATCAGGTACGATGAAGGTATAGAGAAATCCGGCGACCCGCGCAGGCGGTGGGCTGCCATCGTATAGCCCGCATTTCTCACCAGTCGCTCCCGATGACGGGAGCGACTGGTGAGAAATGCTCAGGAGATAGCATAGAAGTCAAT
>BTUX01000224.1:0-8101 GCA_045863315.1 Candidatus Hydrogenedentota bacterium
GGCGCGCCGCGCCGGCGCTGCCGCCACGCTCGCAAATACGGCCGAGCAGATCATGACCATCGAAGGCGGGCTCAACCACGATACAAGAGGCACGGCGAGCGCACAGCCCAGCGCCGCGCCGGAAAGATCGGCGAAGTACAGCGAGCTGATCCGCGCGGGGTGCGCGGCGAGAATCGCCGACACCATTAGGCCGACGGCGCAGAACGGCGTAAACAACAGGCCGAGAATCAGCGCGAACTTGGCTAACTCGAGGGGCGAATGGGTCATTGCATGGCTGTCGAACGCGAGCGCCGCGATGGCGTAGTACCCGCCGCCGACGCTTGTCGCCGCAATCCCCCCGGCACTCATGAGGAGCCTCGGCAGCCGGGCGCGCTTCAGGGCGGGCGTCACGGTGACCAGAACGCCACCGACGCCAAGTCCGAGCAGGGAGAGCGCGATGACAATGTATGTGTAGAAGTAGTAAAGCTTGAAGGAGAGGATGCGAGTGTAGCTGATTTCGAGCAGAAGGGCGGCTAGGGCGACGAGAAAGATGGTTGGATAGACGGAGCCGGTTCCGTTGGGACGGTGGGTCTCAGGCGCCGCGACCTCCATAAGCTCCCTCTGCGCGGTCCCTTACTCGGGCGAAGATCAGGCCTTCGCCCCGCTGTCCTTGAAGGTTTCCTTCGCCTCTTCTTCTTTGATCGCGCGCAGCACGTCGATGGGCGTCTTCGCCGCCTTCAACGCCTCCCTCAGTCTTGCGTTCCGCAGCAAATGGGCGATCCCAGCCATCGTCTCGACATTGCTCTGGAAGCTGCGGCGCGGATACAGCAGGAGTATGATAATGCGCGCGGCGATGCCGTCGATGCTGTTAAAAGGAATGCCCTCGTGGCAAATGCCGAGCGCCGCGATAATGTCGTCAACGCGATCGCTGAGGCCGTGCGGCAGCGCCACGCCATACTCCATGCCCGTGCTCACTTCCTGTTCACGTTCGAGGACGACTTCAATCGCATGTTCGCGCCATGAAAGGGGGATTTCGTGGGCCTCGATGAGTACATCGACCAGCTCCTCGATCGCCTCCTCCTTGGTATTCGCCTTGAGACCTACTTTGATGACCTCGGCGTGCAACAGATCACCAAGCCGCATTACTGCGTACCTCCCGCCGCGGCTTCCGCGGCTGCGGCGTCGGCCTTTTTCTTTTTGATGCGCTTGAGGCGGAACGTGTCTTCACGCTCACGCTCATCGAGCACCCGCGCAATCATCCGCATCTCGCCGCGGAGTTTGGGCAGCAAATATTCGTTCAATGCGTTAATCCGGCGGCTCACCTTTCGCACTTCCTCGCCGAGGATGAGCAGGTTGGCCTCTTTCGGCGCGCACACGAGCAGTTGCTCGAGCATGCGCTCCGATGCCTCGGACGCCTCAACGATCTGGGATGATACGTCGATCAGACCGTATCCTCGCTCGTCCGCCCGGCGCACGACGCCGTCCTGATCGATCTTGCCCAACGCGAGCCCCCAGACCTTTTCGGTCTTCACTTCGATTGGGACTTCACGGCGGCCCGCCACGCCCGCCGACTGCACTTCCGCGATGCCTCGCACCGCCCGGGCAATCGCCAGCGAGGTCAGCGCCACTCGCCCCTGCTTGTGAAGCTGGTTGCGAAGACTGCGCAATTCGCGGGCCCGCTCGATCAGCTCTTTCAGAAGCGCCTCGCGCTTGCCCTCGAGAAGCTGCACGCCGTCCTGCGCGAACTTGATTTGCGCCTTGCGCGCGAGCAGGTTCATCCGTGTGGGCGATACGTTGTCAAGACTCATGCTGCGACTCGGTTACCTTGTCATGTCGTTCACGATTTCTCGGGCGGGACGCCGGGCCCTTACTCGCTCCACGCAACGTAGTACGTGTCCACCTGGTCGCGGCTCACGCGGGTGAGTTCCTCGCGCGGCAGGATGCCGAGCAACTTCCATCCGAGGTCGAGCGTCTCTTCAATGGTCCGGCGCTTGTCGCCCTGGCCGATCATCTGTTTTTCGAATTCGTTGGCGAACCGAAGGTACTTCTTGTCCAGTTCGCCCAGCGCGTCTTCGCCTACAATCGCCATCAGCTTTCGCACGTCCCGGCCCCGCGCGTACGAAGCGTACAGCTGGTTCGCCCACGCGCGGTGATCGCCTCGCGTCCGGCCTTCTCCGATGCCGTTGTTCATGAGTCGCGACAGGCAGGGGAGGAGGTCGACGGGCGGGAATATGCCCTGACGGTGCAGCGGACGCGACAGCACGAACTGGCCTTCCGTAATGTAGCCGGTTAGGTCGGGGATCGGGTGGGTCATGTCGTCGTCCGGCATGGTGAGCATCGGCACTTGTGTCACGGACCCCTTCTTGCCGCGGATTCGGCCGGCCCGTTCGTAGATGGTCGAAAGGTCCGTGTACATATAGCCGGGATACCCTCGCCGTCCCGGAATTTCTTCGCGCGCGCTCGAGATCTGGCGGAGCGCCTCGCAGTAATTGGTCATGTCCGTGAGGATGACGAGGACCTGGTAGTCGTGCTCGAACGCCAGGTACTCGGCGACGGTCAACGCGCAGCGCGGCGTGAAAATCCGCTCGATTGCCGGATCACCCGCCTTATTGATGAACGAAACCACGCGCGACTTCTGCCCGCCTTCTTCGAAGGACCGCTGGAAATACGCCGCTTCGCGTTCCGTCAGCCCCATTGCGCCGAATACGACCACGAAATCTTCGCTCTCGCCTTTGACCGCGGCGTTCTGCACGATGAAATTGGCCACTTCGTTGGCCGGCAGGCCGGCGCCGAAAAACACCGGCAGCTTCTGCCCTCGCACGAGCGTATTGAACCCGTCGATGGTCGACAGGCCGGTCTCGATGAAGTCATTCGGCTTGTCGCGCGACACCGGATTGATCGCCGTGCCGATGATATCAAGTTCCTTGTCTGCAATGACCGGGGGGAGCCCATCGATGGGTTCGCCGGTCCCGTTGAAAGTGCGGCCGATTAGGTCCTTCGATACGCCAATCCGCGCGGCTTCTTTCTTCAGTGACACTGAGGTGCGCTTGATGTCGATGCCTTGCGTGCCTTGCAGCACCTGCACCACGGCGTGCTTCTTGTTCGCCTCGAGCACCTGCCCTTGCCGCACGGCTCCGTCTTCGCTCACGAGGTCCAGGATCGATCCCGTTGCAAACCGGTCGCCGTTTCCAAGGAACACGAGCGGGCCCGACACGTAGTTCAGGTCCCAGAATTCTTCGTGCAGAAGACTGGTGGTTCCGCTGTTCATCGTCGCTTCCATGATCGGGTTATCCCTTTCTCGATGCGAGGTCGGCGAGCACGCGTCTCATGTCCTCGAGGACGGTTTTCTGGCGCTCGGCTATGCTTTCATTCGATTCTTCGCGAAGGCGCGAGATGTTCTCGCGCACGGGCAGTTCCATGATTCGGTTCAAGGTGACGCCCTGCTCGAGGACCCGCTTCGACGTCTCATAGAATTCGAGCACCGCGTCGAGCAAAGCGCAGCCCTTTTCGAGCGAACAGTACGCGTCGTTGTCCGAAAACGCGTTTTGCTGCAGGAACACTTCTCGGATCATGCGCGCCACCTCCAGGATAAGGCGTTCCTGATCCTGGAGCGCATCCGGACCGACCAATTGCACGACTTCCTGCAACTCCGCGTCGCGCTGGAGCAGGTTCTGGATGGCCTGGCGGTTTTGCATCCAAGTTTTCGGCGCATTGGATTCGAACCAGGGGTCCAGTTCCGAGAAATACAGCGTATAACTCCGGTTCCAATTCAAGGACGGATAATGGCGGCGGTAGGCCAGCGCCGCGTCCAGCGACCACAAGGCCCCCGCCACGCGCTGCGAGGTTTGCGTCACCGGCTCGGACATGTCTCCCCCCGGAGGGGACACCGCGCCCACGATCGTCAGCGAGCCGTAGCGCTCGTTTTCCGATCCGGCTTCGCTGCAGGCGCAAACCACGCGCCCGCTGCGCTCGTAGAACTCCGAAATTCTGGACGCCAGGTACGTTGGATACCCTTCCTCGCCTGGCATTTCCTCGAGACGCGACGAGATTTCGCGCAGCGCCTCGGCCCAGCGGCTGGTCGAGTCCGCCATGATCGCCACGTCGTATCCCTGATCGCGGTAGTACTCGGCAAGCGTGATGCCCGTATACACGGAGGCATCTCGAGCGGCCACCGGCATGTTCGACGTGTTCACCACCAGCACCGTCCGGTTCATCAGCGAATCGCCCGTTTTCGGGTCTTTCAGGTGCGGGAACTCGTCCAACACATCCGCCATCTCGTTTCCGCGTTCGCCGCACCCCACGTAGATGATGATGTCGGCATTGCAATACTTCGACAGCGTTTGCTCGACAACCGTCTTGCCCGTGCCGAACCCGCCGGGCACGATGGCGGAGCCCCCCAGCGCGATCGGAAACAGACAGTCCAGCACCCGTTGGCCCGTCAGGAAAGGCCGGTCGCACCGAAGCTTGGTATAGACCGGTCTCGGCCGTTTCACCGGCCACGTGTGCATCATGGTCAGCTTGGTACCGTCTTCGAGTTCGGCGATGACGTCTTCGACCGTGTACTCGCCCGCGCCGGCTACGCTTTTGATCGTGCCCTGTTTACCGGGAGGTACGAGGATTCGGTGCTCGATGGTGCGTGTCTCCGGCACCGTGCCGAGTATGTCACCCGACACGACTGCCTGGCCGACCTTGGCCTTCGGCGTGAAGGCCCACTTTTTTTTGCGATCCAACGCCTCCGCCGTCAACCCGCGGCCGATGAAATCGCCGGACTGCGACTGCAAGGTCTTGAGCGGGCGCTGAATGCCGTCGTATGTCGATCCCAGCAGGCCGGGCCCCAGCTCCACGGAGAGCGGCTTTCCCAGCGGCTCGACCGGTTCGCCCAGGTACATGCCCGAGGTGTCCTCGAACACCTGAGCGAAGATGGTCTCTCCGTCGATGCGGATCACTTCGCCCATCAGGCCAAGCCGGCCGACGCGAAGTATCTCGCCCATCGCCACTCCCAGCATCCCGCTGGCGGCGATCATCGGGCCGGAAATCCGGGTCAGCGACCCGATCTGTTTTTGTGCGGACATAGTTCGGTCACTCCAATCTGATTTCGTATCCAATCGCAGGCTTGAGCACCGCCGTCAGATAGGCGTCCACGTCAGATTCCTCTTCTTCGAACGCCGGGCAATACACCACGAGCGGCAACCCCTTGTGGCGGCGCATCCGCTCGGTGAACCATTCCGAAAACTGCGAACGAAACTCTTCCTGCACAATGATGACCCGCGCTTCTTGGGACTCGATCGCCGCAGCCAGCCGTTCTTCCACGGTGCGGGGATCCTCCAGCTTTTCCACCTGCATGCCGGCCAATGTGAGTTGAAGCGTGGTGAGCCCTTTGGTCAATGCGATGACGTTACGCATGCATCATCTCCTCGCGGATCTTCCCGTGTGGCAGATGGCACGCGGTGCCGCAGGCCACCAGACGCAAATTAATCGCCTCGTTATACTTGAGCCATGCATAGTGCATCAGCGTTGCGATGCTCATCACGTGTACGTGCTTCTCGTGCTGCAAGTGGCGGATCATCAGCAAGTCGAAATGACGGTCCATCGGCGAAAATCGCGCGGCCCGGACAAACGCGTATAGTTCCTCGACAAGTTCCCGGTAAGGCGTGTTCGCCAGAAACTCCATCGCGTGCGCCGCGTCGCGCGCCCCGGCCATTTCACGGAGGAGCCGCATGCTCAGCCAGCCCCCGGGCAGAATGCGGTTCGACAAACCTTCTCCGCTTCCATGTGCATCGCGGAACTGAAGCAGCGCGCGAAGATTGATACGGTCAATCTCCATGCGGAGCGCGCCGCACACGATCTTACAGTCCACGTCGTCCTTCGACTTCAACTCCGCCACGCCTCGCGTGAAGTAGGCGCGATCCATCGATTCTTCCAGCACGCCGAGATTGTTTTCCTGCCGGTAACGAGGGAGCGCGGCTTCCAAGGGCGCGCACAATTCCGGTTTCCATGCGACCAACGCATGGACAAGCTCTTCCATCGAGTTCTTCCCGGCGAACGTGCGCATCAGCGGCACTCCAAGGCTGGGACCCGGTGTCAGCATGCCCGGTTCCGAAGCGTCGAGGTCGTGATGGCGCATGCGGAGCAGCGATTTGACCGACGCCAGGTCCCATCGCGCGAGGAACCGCTCGGTCAGCGGTTTCGCGGGGCCCTCCACCAGCTTCATCAGCGCCTGAAACGTGCGAACAAGGTTCCGCTCGATCGCATCCTCTATCGCTTCTCCGGCTTTCAGCCTAGTAAGCGATTCCGCCAAATCCGTTCCGTAGGGCGACGACAGTAGATCGTCGGACACCCGGTTGAGGTCGTCGAAGGTCAATAGATTTTCAATGCGTTCGCGCGGAAATAGGGCGCTTCTCATGCCCGAAATCCGGGCATTGATGTACGCCGCAAACGTCTCGACCTCTACCATGCTTAACCGGCCCCCGCGCCGAACAAAGTCGTCAGACAAACCTTTCGCGCTTCATTCTTCAGCTTCTGAAACCGGCTGGACAGCGTGTTCGTCACACGATACGTGCGCTGCGCGTCCTGCATGGCGATTCCATCCACGAGGAAGTGGGATGCCTGCACGGTCACCCCGCTGAATCCCTGCCGCTGAAGCCACTCGCGGCACCGCTGTTCGTGGGCCGCCGGCGCCAGGACGATCGCGTCGCGCGGCGCGTTGACCATCACCTCGGCAAGCAATGCGTCGAGTATTTCCGGGAAGCGGGGCGACTGGGCCAGACCCTTCAATTCGTCCTCGACTTGCCCTAGAACTTCGTTGGCCACCTCTTGTTGCATCGTCAAAGCATCGTGTTCCGCTTTGACCGCGGCCAACTCCCGCGCGCGCGCCGCCAGGCGGTCGACTTCGCGATTGACATGGGCGATCGCGGCGTCATGTCGACTTTTGGCGGTCTTCTCCGCCTCGGACACGATCGATTTCGCCTCCGCCTTGGCAGCTTCGATTATCTGTTCGCACCGCTGCGCGACTTGTCGCGCCATGGTCTCGAACAGTGCCTCTTGCATTGCTAGGGCCATTAGATGGCGATAACCAGCATGATTGCGATCACGAATCCGAATACCACAATGGTTTCTGGAATGGCGAACAGAATCAGGATGTTGCCGAACAATTCCGGCTTTTCGGCCAAGGCGCCCGTACCGCCCGCGCCGACGCCCGCCTGCGCACGGGCTGTCGCTAGGCCCGCGCCCGCAATTGCGATGCCGGCCCCGATCGCGATTCCGGCCCCGCGAATTCCGTAGCCGACGCTGCTGGCCTGACGGTCCTTTTCGATGGCGCTCGTCTGTGGACCTGCACCGCCCTCGGCCGCTGCCGCGTAACCAAGCGGAGCAAACGCGATCAGGCCCACCACTAGGGCCAGCGCGGTGAATATAGTCCGTTTGTGCCTGCGAATGCTTACCATGATGCCTCCTTCTTGAACGGTTTGTAGCTTTTCCCTTCCGGCTTGTAGAACTTGGGCAGGAATTCAACGTAGTTGAGACGCAGCGAATGCAGCGTCGGACTGAAGATCGCCAGCGCGATATTGAACACGTGCACCACAATCGCCAGCGGCAGGCCGATGAACATACCCAGGCCGTCCACCAGCTTATTGGCGAGGTCCGCAATCAACACGGCGGCCAGCCCCAGCGCCATCAGACGGCAGTACGACAACACGTTGCCTAGCAGCGAAATCACTTCGAGCGCGGTCACCGCGGTCAGTACACTGATGCCGAGCGCCGATACCAGCAGGCCGATAAACGACACAAAGAGAAGCCCGGCTGCGATCAACGCAAACGGCGTATCGAAGCCCGACACGCCGAAAAAGTTCATCGCGAACACACCGGCCCCGCACAACCCCAGCAACAAGCCGAGTTTCTCTTTGGCATGCTGGGTGTGATGGTGCTTGAGGTCCGCGCGAATCCCGAGAACAAGGGCAAGGGGTATATGAATCGCCCCGACGAGAATCGCTACCAGCATCAAGTCGATGATGTCGTGGCTTCGATGCAGCCAGATGGGGTGCAGGCCAAATATCCGCTGCGGCAGGTCGCCCGCGAATTCCATGAACAGGACTCCGAAAAAAATGCCGGAGATGCCCATGTACAC
>BTUX01000225.1:0-7963 GCA_045863315.1 Candidatus Hydrogenedentota bacterium
ATCGCGGTCGAATGACGGTGACCGGGGTAAAGGGTAAAGAGGCGGTGACACGCTTCGAAGTGCTGGAACGGTTCGGCGCGGCCTCGCTGGTTTCCCTGGCGCTCGAGACCGGTCGAACCCACCAAATCCGTGTGCACCTGCGCTTCGCCGGGCATCCGGTCCTCGGCGATCCGGTGTACGGCGTTACGGAATTCAAGACGTGGAAAGTCACCGATCGGGTCCGCATCGCACTCGAATCCCTCGAAGGGCAGGCCCTCCACGCCGAGCTTCTGGGCTTCGTCCATCCCATTACAGGCCGGCGCGGCACGTTTACGGCGCCTCCGCCCGCGGATTTTCAAGCGGCGCTGGCCGCGCTTAGGGGCAGCCTGGATTCAACGTCGTTGTCTCCGTGATGACCCCCCACGGCGGCGATTTGAACGGGCGGGCCGCGTCCTGATAGACTTTGGATAGAAACACGGAAACGTGTTGCGCGGGTCATAGACAGCCGGCGGCCGCGAGGCCTTAATGATTGCCTGCCGAGACCGTGGTACAAGCGTAGACAAGTATGCCTGTCCCGCACTGTCTTTTTGACCGTGCGGGACGTTTCTTTTGTCAACCGGGAGAGGAGGTGAGCAGGATTGGCCAAGCCGGAAAAAGTTCAGGCAGTGGAAGAATTGAAGATGCGCCTGAAGGAGAGCCAGTTGGCGGTGTTGACCAAGTACACCGGAATCAACGCGGAGCAGGTGTCAAAGCTTCGCAGGCTCCTTCGCGAGAAGGGCATTGAGTACAAGGTATTCAAGAACACGCTGGCAAAGCGCGCGCTCGATGAACTCGAGTTGTCGGGCGCGGCCTTGTTCATGGACGGGCCGACCGCGTGGGCGTTTTCGAAGGACCCCGTGGCGCCTTCGAAGATTTTCAAGGACTTCGGCAAGGAAGTGCCGGTGGTCGAAATGACCGGCGGCATTCTGGATGGCAAGGTCATCACGAAGGACCAGCTCGACGCGCTGGCGAGTCTGCCGTCGCGAGAGGTGTTGCTGGCGCAGGTGGTCGGAACGATTGCCGCGCCGATTCGCAATGTGGTGAGCGCGATCAACGCGGTGCCGCAAAACCTCGTGAGCGTGTTGGAGCAAATCCGCAAACAGAAGGAAGAACAGGGCGCCGCCGCATAGCCGCGCGCGCCATGGAACACAAAGGAGATTTCGTTTCATGTCGAAGGTTGCAGAAATTGTGGATAAGGTCGCCGAACTCTCGGTGCTGGAGTGCAGCGAGTTGGTCAAGGCGCTCGAGGAGAAGTTCGGCGTCACCGCGGCCGCGCCTGTGATGATGGGAGGCATGATGCCGATGGCCGGCGCCGCGGCGGGTGGTGAAGCCGCGGCGGAGGAAGGACCGACGTCGTTCGACGTCATCCTGGCCGAAGTCGGCGCGAATAAGATCAACGTGATCAAGGAAGTCCGCGCGGTGACAGGCCTTGGTTTGAAGGAGGCGAAAGACCTTGTCGACGGCGCGCCGAAGCCGATTAAAGAGGGCGTGAGCGAAGACGAAGGCAAGGAGATTAAGGCGAAGATCGAGGCGGCGGGCGCCAAGGTCGAGCTGAAGGGCAAATAAGCCCGATTCCGATCGAATGCAAGCGCGGCGGACGGCGTCGTCCGCCGCGCTTTTTGTGAGTATCAAGGAAACGCGCGATTGCGACGCACACGCCTCACAGTTTCCCCATGTTCCGGAATAGATACATGCCCTCTTTTCCGGGCGCCACGATGTCCTTCCAACCGTTCTTGTCGACGTCTTCGATCCAGAGGTAGATGCCGCTACCGCTATGGCCTTGGTCCCAGGGGCCGTAGTCGAGCGTATGGCGGACGAATCGGCCGCCGTCGATTTTGTAGTAATACAGCCCCAGCGGGTCCTTCGAACCCGGGTCGTTCCAGGCGTGCGCGCGAAACCGCTTGCCGGTCACGAGTTCGACCTTTCCGTCGTTGTCGATGTCGGCGAGTTGCATTTCGTGAAACTGCGACCGATTGGTCTCGATATCGTGCCTTTCCCACGAGCGGTTGCCGGTCGCGTCGATCCTCTGTTCCCACCAGTGCAGACCGTAGTCGTGTCCCTGGCCGACGATGATGTCGTTGACGCCGTCTTTGTTCACGTCGTACACGAGGATGGGGCAACTTGCCAGGCCGAACGCGAAGTCCTTGTGCAGTTCCCATTTGCCCGCGTAGGGGTCTTCAGGCGCCTCGAGCCAGCCGTGGCTGAGGACAATGTCGGGCCGTTTGTCGCCGTTGATGTCGCCGAAGCCGATGCCGTGCCCCGCGCCCTCTTCCATGATCGGGGTCTCACGGAACTGGCCGGTGCCCTTGCCGTTCGCGTCGCGGACCAGTTTGAAGATCCACACGCCTTTCGTGTTCGGAAGGATTTCGATGTCGCCGTCGTTGTCGATATCGTAGAAGCATGCGCGCTCGACGTTGCCGGTTTCTTTGATGAGGTGCGTGGTCCATTCCGTGCTCTGTCCTTTGGGGTTCTCGCGCCAGGCCACCGACATGCCCCACCAGCCCCCGGTCACAATGTCGAGATACCCGTCGCCGTTCACGTCCATGGGATAGTTCGAGAAATCGTCGTAGTAGTCGTCTTCCCGGCGGATATCGCACACCTTGTGCGCCTTGGTGAAGTCGGGCCCTTCAAACCAGTATTCGCCGGAAAAGATGTCGATGACGCCGTCGTTGTTCACGTCGAACGCGGAACAGGCTTCGTAGGTCACGTCGCCGATGCGCTGCTTCTCGAACTTCAACACGGCTTGTCCTTCGTCGGCCGCCCCGACCGCCGCCGCCACGATCAACGTCGCACACCACATGTGAGGTCCTCCAGAACCGAGTTGAATAACCGCAGTTGGCGCCATCATAGCGAATGGCGCGCGGGAAGCAAAAGCAAATCGCTCGCGGGCAAGCTACGTCAGGATCATGGCGGCCACGCCGACGGCGAGGGTCTCGAAGCACCAGGCCAGAATGCCGGCCAGCACGAACGCGATCGGCAGGTTGATGATATCGGACGTTTCGAATCCGAACGACACGAAAACGACAAGAAAAATGAGCAGCCAGCCGATGCACGGAAACAGCGAGATGATCATCACGACAAGCGCGATGGGAGCGATGCCGATGATGTTCGCGATGACGGAGTCCTGCGGGAGGCGCTTGCCGAGATAAAGAAAAATGTAGAGGCCGAGCACGGTCGAAATATATCGGAAAGGGGCGCGAATGAGGGTCTCCGCCCATTTCCCCAACTCCGGCCCTTCGCCGGTCTCTTGCGCGCGCTTGAGCTGCTCAAATTCTTCGGGCGTCGGCATGCCGCTGTCGGTAATCCAGTAATAGATAGTCAGCAGGATGACGGTGACGCCCGCACCAATCGCGATGCGCTGCATCATTTGAGGATCCGGCCGGTACCGCTCCCACCACGGCGCTTCTTCGTCGGACTCCTCCTCGAAGACCTGCCGGGCCTCCTCGACCGGATCGATACGGATGCTCTCGACCGGCGCGACGTAACCGTCCACGCCTATCTCCACGTTCTGGTTTACGACGAAACTGCGGCACACGTTGCACACCGTTCCGATCGGGGAGGGGTGCCTGTCCCAGGACCCCTTGAACATTCTGCCGCAGCGCGCGCACTGCATGGCCTCGTGGTCCGGCTGCGGGGCGGGACGTTCCGAAGGCGGAGGCGAAACCGGAGTTGGTTTGGGCTCGTCCCCGCGGACCGGTTTGACGTTACTCGCGGAAACTTCTTCTTCGCGACCGCATACGGGGCAGGTCAACGTCATTCCGATGGCGAACTCGGAAATGGTCATGCGGTGGCCGCAGGGGCATGTGTAGGTGACTTGCATGGAATGCTTGTGCTTCCCTTGTGCCGACTCCAGTATACGGAGACGCCCGCAACGAACCCAAGCGCATGGAACTCCCCTGCACGTAAGCTTGCCTCTCCGTGCCGTTTCCGGCACAGTAGTGCGCGGCACGCTGGCACGAAGAGTAACGCGGATGCGGGGGTCGAATGATGATGGCTGCGGCATGGGCGATTCCGGTGATTATGGCCGTATTTTCCGCTTTGGGACCGCCAATCGTGATTGCCCACCGCGGCGCGAGCGGCTACGTCCCCGAGCACACGCTGGAAGCCTATGCCATGGCGCACGCGCAGGGCGCCGACTATATCGAACCCGACCTCGTGCTCACCAAGGACAAGGTGTTCATCTGCCTGCACGACATTCACCTCGAGCCAACCACCAACGTGGAGGAGGTTTTCCCGGATCGCAAACGCGAGGATGGGAAATGGTATGCGGCGGACTTCACGCTCGAGGAGATCAAGCGGCTGCGCGCGCACGAACGACTGCCCAATCGGTTTCCGAAGGACTCTTCCGCGTTCGAGGTGCCCACGTTCGCCGAAATGATCGAATTGGTCCAGGGACTGAACAAGACGACCGGTCGCGAGGCGGGTATTTACCCCGAACTGAAGGAGCCGGCGTGGCACCGTGAGAACGGCTTGCCGATGGAAGAGGCGTTTCTCTCCATGTTGTCGCGCTACGGGTATACGGGCAGAGATGCGAAGGTCTATGTGCAGTGCTTCGACGCGGCGTCGCTTCGGCGCATGCGAGATGAACTCGGTTCCCAACTGCCGCAGATCCAACTCATGGGCGGCGACAAGAACTCGCCGATGCTCACAACGGAAGGGTTGGACGCGATCGCCGCATACGCGAACGGAATCGGGCCCGCCAAGACCGTGATCGAGGCGAATCCGGACCTCGTACAGTGGGCGCACGAACGGGGCCTCGCGGTGCACCCGTACACCCTGCGCGCGGATTCCGTACCCTCGAAATACGGGACCTTCGAAGCGGAACTGGAGCAATTCTACTCGGTGTACGCGGTGGACGGCGTGTTCATCGACCATCCCGACAGGGCCTTGCGGTATTTGAAGTCGAAGTGAATGATGCTGACCTCGCTTTTCTGGAAAGCGGCGTACCGGCGCTGGAAGACTTCCGCGGAGAACCGATTACCGGGATACACAATACTTCTGCCCGTCCCGGGGGACCTGCCGGTGTTTCTCGATCTTGCGCTGGACGTCGTCACCGGGCAGGACCTCGAGCACTGCGCTGAAATCCTCGTGATACCGGACCGGCCGCTTACGGCATTCCGCAGACGCTTTACGGACTGCTTGAAAGAACGGCAACACCTGCCCCTTCGCCTCGTCGTCCTCCCGCCGCTCGACCGGCTCATCGCACGGCGGCTGAACAACCCCGGCCACAACCACTTCCTGCAACTCAAGTGCGGGATCGATGCGTCAACGACCACCCACGTCCTCCTCCACGATTCCGACCTGTTCATCCTGGATCGGGATTTCCTGAAAAGCCACTACGAAACCTGCGTCGCGAACAACCGCGTCATCATGGGTCTCAGCCCGGTGTGGGACGACTGGTACCGGCAGACCGGTTACGGACACGTGGTGGCGACCTGGGAAATGCTGATCGACGTCGCGTGGGCCCTGACCTTCCCCCCACACCAACACCACGCCCACATCGGAGTCGTCGACGGGAAGACGCACGAGTTCGACACGGTCCTCTTACCGCAGTGCCTCACTCCGCCCGACCGAATCGCGCGCCACGAACGCGCGTGGCGCTTCGTCCATTTCAATTACGTCATCAGCACCTACCGCTGGTTTCAGCGCAGCGAAGGGCGGTTCGAAGACGCGAACTTCCGTGTCTTGCTGGTGCGGCTGCTGATTGACGCGTGCGACCGATCCGGTTGGGACTACGAAGCGCCGGCGGCGGATGAACTCGCCAAGGGCCTGCGCGATCCGTCCCGTCGGGTGACCTACACGAAGCAGGAGACGCGCAAGAACTACCCCGAATTTCGGGCAAAACTCGCGCAATTGCTCACCGAAGGCCGCCTGACCGATGCACAACGCCAAAGCATCCGCCAAAACATCGGGCCCTTCGACCGGGCCTTCGACTGGCGGGAATGAGCGACGTGGCCGCCCGACTCCTCAGCGCGTGCCGTCGGCGTAGGCGATGGCCTTTGCAATGTTCTTCCGCGCCTTTCGGGCGTGCATCCTTGCTCGATCGTCGAAGCCCCCGAACGGCGGTTCGACGCCCGGATTGGATGAGGCCTTGATGAGCGCAATCGCCTTCTCGAGCGCCGCGTCCGCGTCGCTCAGCCGCTGGTCGGCGGCATAGACCGATCCGGCCAGAAATCCCCCGCTCATCGCAAGCCCTACCAGGGCCAGCATCACGACCGTGTGGAACCCATACTTTTTCATCGGCGTGTCTCCTATTGCAAGCCGGCACACTTCCTCGCCATCGCACCCCTCCTTCACCCGCGATGACGCCATTGTCCAACGCCGGCAAAAAAAGCAAAAGATGCCCTTCGCCCGACGCTTACGGGTCGTCGAAAGCCTTCGACTCGCCCGAGGCCACCATGTAGCCCGCCGGGCGGCGGCCGTCCACCAGGTCGAAAGTACGGGTCTCGCGATCGTATCGGCAATGCCGCGCCGGCTCCTCGTAGGTCGGGTTGACGATCAGCCGGTCGATGGTGCCGTGGGGCATCAGGCATTTTCTCCAAAGACGGCTTTTAAAACCACGATTAACGGCGGCAATCCGTCCTGAACGGTTTTCCACAGGATGTCCAGGTCAATGTCGAAATAAGCATGTACGAGCCTGTGCCGCATCCCCGTGATTCTCTCCCAGGGTATGCCTGGCAAGCGCTCCCTTGTTTCCGCGCTGACCTGATAGGCCGCCTCGCCAATAATCTCGATGGCTTTGACAAGCGCCCAGACAAGTTGCAGGTCATCATCGAGGTCTTCCCGGCGTCTGTTTCGAATGAATGCACGGGCCTGCTCGGCCGCATCCAGCATGTGTTGAAGGCGAATACGGTCATCCGGCCGCATATTGCACCTCCGCTTCTTCCATCACCTGCTGGCGAAAATAACGACTCAGGTCGCCGGGAGTTCGCAAATCTACTTTTCTGCCGCCTAACAGGATGGAGAGTTCCTGTTCCATGTCGACCAGATCCAAGAGCGTGGGGATGCGGTCTGAATCGAACTCGACCAGTATGTCTACATCGCTATCAGGACGAAAATCTTCGCGCAGCGCTGAGCCGAATAGCGACAGTCGCCGAATGCCGTGTTTTTGGCAAAAGGCCGCGATTTGTCCCCGTGGGAACGACAGTTTGAGATTCATGCTTCCACCTCCATCACGTTAACGCTTTCGATCACCCGATCGTCCACGATCTTGACCGCGATGCGCTTGTGCTCGCCCGGCTCAAAGGGAAGAGAAACCGTGCCGCGGTAGGCTTCGATCCGGTCCACTTTTTCTCTCGCTTCCGCCTCATCGAGCACTTTCGAGTCGATGTGCAGGATGCGCCTCAGAGCAATCAGGAGCCAGCCAGTTCGTGGAGCGCCGCGAGTACTTGCAACCATTCCCTCAGCGCCCTCCGCGCCTCGTCAGGATCGGTCAACGCAGCCTCAACGTGGGCTACCCGCGTATTACGGAATTCGTTGACGCCCTTCAGCACTTGGTAGAGTGCGCTGAATTTCGGGTCTGAAAAGCTCTGTCGAACTGCTTCCCATATCCCATCGGCGGACATTTCGCCCTGACGGGCGTAATCCAGACAAAAGAGCAGCGTCCCCAGACGCTGGATAGAGCGGCCAAAGACCAAGTTGTCCCTCAGGTGGCGCTGATGCTTTTCCAACAGGGCCTGCTCGCGCGGATTCAGGTGGCTCAGGTCAGGGTTAAAGAAGGCGATAGAGGCATCTTTGTTTGCTGGGATATTTGGCCTGAGCCGTTTTTCCAAAATGCGCATGGCATAGTCGTCCAGCGGACCCAAGAGCGGTTGGAAGGCATGGGCCAGGGTAGGATGGCGGGATTGAATCGCATAATCCAGCAGCGAGACAGCCTGACGCATGATGTCCGCGATTTCTTGGGGCGGTTGTTCAATGCCCGCTTCTTGCAGAACCCGCTGAAAGG
>BTUX01000226.1:0-7910 GCA_045863315.1 Candidatus Hydrogenedentota bacterium
CGACAAATTGCGGCTCGACTATCGCTTTGACGAGAATCAGGTTCTCCATCTTCGCCTCACTCTCCAAGGACAGGACGACGTGGAGCCATTTGAGGAGCGACTGGAAAGCCCGCTCACAAATGTAGTCAACCCAAATACAAAACGACTCAAGATTCAGGAATCGGAAGAGAGAATACGTTCCGGCAAAGTGCCGCGCGAGCGCGTTCCAGACGAAGTCGTGTCCATTGCGCGCGAGTATGCCGATTTGCAGCAGTTGGAGAAAGCGATTTCATATCTCAAGAACGCGTTGCGGCTGAAGAACAGCCCAGACCCTTACACGCTTACACTCCTGGGAATATACAGCGGAGAGCGGGGCGATCGTGACAGCGAGGAAAAGTTCTATCGAGAGGCGATAGCCGCTGGCAGCAGTGCCGCACTGTTCAATCTTGCGCTCGCACAGCAGAAGCGGGGGGCTTTCAGCCTGGCAAAAAAGACGATTGAACTACGAATCGTGAAATGTCCTGATGGACCAAGTTACACGCTCGCCGCTGAAATTGCGGAATCTATGAACGATACAAACGCCCGCGATTCGCTACTTGGAACTGCCATGGCAACTTTTCGTGCGCTGCGTTCGATGGACGACTGGGAGCTTGGATGGTATGCTACCGCCTGTCGAATGTATGGTGAATCAAATAAACTGGAAGAAGCACAATCTGAGCAACGGCGTCGAGCGGCAGGAACAGACTCCAATTTGCCGCCGATGGGTATACCACCGGAAGTAATAAGCTTGCCCGCGACGAATACTCATTCAGTCAGATGAAGCGAAACATAACCCATGAGTTGGCTTGTTCCAAGACTTGAACTGACCCCCCAGCAGTTAAGGGCCATAGAGCTGTCGCCGGATGCGCACCGGGCGATTATTGGTGGTCCTGGTTCGGGAAAGACTCAGGTACTACTCCATCGAGCGCACTATCTTTGCGAACGATACAACGTCTCACGGGACCGATTTCGCATCTTTGTTTACACCAATGTCCTTAAGAACTACATACGATCCGCGCTCCAAGACTTGAATTTGCCAGAAGGCAACGTCTTGACGTTCGCGTCGTGGTGCTCGGATTATTACAAGGAACACATTGGCAGGCAACTTCCTTGGAATAATAAGGAGAGAATGCCGGACTTCGCTGTCATCCGCCGGGCGGTCATGCGTCACGCAACCGGGGGCGCAGTTACATCTCCGTTGTTTGACTTTGTTCTGGTCGATGAAGGGCAGGATTTGGAGGCGGAGATATTTGAATTTCTTGACAAGATTAGCATGCATGTCACGGTGTGCCTGGACAGCAAACAGCAAATCTATGAGACAGGCACGTCAACCGACGGAATTCTGTCAAAGCTCAGGATACGACACCACAACGTCAATCTGATCGACGCATACCGAGTGTGTCCTTATCTTGTTGAAGTCGCGGCGGAGTTTATTCCCGATCGGGGAGACCGTGAGGCTTTTAGAAATCAGACTCGGCAGCCGCAAACCGAGCGGCAAACGCCACTCGTTTTCTTCGCGAGGAACGCCGAGGATGAAAAACAAATGCTTGTTCAAATAATGCGGGAGCGGCTCCTCAAGAATGAACGTATTGCGGTACTTTTTCCACAAAGACGCCAAGTATACGGTTTTGCTGCCGGATTAACGGAAGCAGGTATTGATGTGGAAGTTCCAGAGCAGCCCGCAGGTGATCTCCCGGTTCATGATTTTGCGTCCCCGCGCCCCAAGCTAATGCCATATCACAGCGCGAAAGGCTTAACCTTTGATACTGTGCTTATGCCGCGTCTCGTTTCCAATGCCTTCCATCGCGTCGATAAACAACGTGTTGAACGGTTGTTATTTGTAGGAATCACACGGGCCACCAAATGGTGCTATTTCAGCACCGACCAAAATCGCCCTTTACCGCTTTTGGAACAGAGGATTAAACAGCTGACCGCACGCAACCAAGTGACTTTGATTAAGAGCGATATGAATTTGCTTTACTACCCCAATCGCTATGGGGATGACACAGCAGACACGGCGGACCGTTCTCAAGTGAACTTTGACGACAACAACGTCGACGAACATCGCAATGGCGATTTAAGTTTTTTGTGAACGAATAGCTTCAACCTGAACGTGTGAAGGAATTGTGCAATTAGGGACTGCGGAGCCATTGAACCCCTCATGAACCACGTATAGACGAAGACAGACGGCTTTTGGTTTTGCCCTGTAGCGGACGATTCTGGCGGAAGCCAAGAAGGAACTCGCTTACGGAATTCGAATCGCCCAGTATCCCTTCGAGGGCATCCAAGGCCTAGTTATTGTTGCCTGGCGACAAGTGGATAAAGGCAAGGGGCTCCGTTCGTATGACATTCGCATGGAACCAGATTGACGCATTCAGAATCTCATCGTAGAATTTACTTCGGATGAACATTATCGCCGGAGTCGAGCGCGCGTCAGTATGGCACCGGTGGGATGCAAATAGCCGCGGGAAGATGTTGTGTGATCGCTCGTACGATTTTGCGACCCACACTGATCGCATCAAAGCTAATTATCGCCATCGTCGCCTGCGATGGCAGGGCGGGAGAATTCTCTCACTTCCAGCGTTATGTGATTGATTCACAATTCGACAACGGTTATCAGTGCAGCGTAGCGGACATCAATCGCGACGGCAGACCGGATGTGATCGCGCTGTCGACGAGTCCCTCGCAGTTGGTGTGGTACCGGAACCCGGAGTGGACCCGGTTCGTTGTTACGACGGCGACCGAGCGGAACATCGACGTCGCGCCCCACGATGTCGATGGGGACGGCGACATCGATCTTGCGTTGGCCGCGGAATTCGACCTGGGTAAATCCGAGTCCGGCGGAACCGTGCAGTGGCTGGAATGCCCGGACGATCCGACGACGCATCAGGAGTGGGCGGTGCACCGAATTGATGCGATTCCGACTTCCCACCGCGTTCGCTGGGCGGACATTGACGGCGATGGGAAAAAAGAACTGTTGAACCTGCCGATCATTGGCGTAGGCGCGAAAGGGCCGGAGTATGCGGTTGGCGTAAAGTTTGTGGCGTACTCCATTCCCGCAAATCTCACCACCGATCCCTGGCCTACCACGCTGATCGACACTTCATTGCAGATGGCGCACGGCATGTGCGTGGTACGTTGGCGAAACGACGACGCCGAGGACCTCCTCACCGCGAGTTTTGACGGCGTCCACCTGTTCGAGAATATTCCGAACGAGAAGGCGGCTGGCCCCGCGAGGCTCGGCGAAGGCGATCGGGGTGCAAGACCGAGGCAAGGCTCGAGCGAAGTGGGGTTGGGGATTCTCAAATCCGAGGATACGCGGTTTATCGCAACAATCGAGCCGTGGCACGGCAATCAAGTGGTGGTTTACACGCCGGCAGATTCTCCATCGAATCCGTGGACACGCGACGTCGTTGACGATACGTTCAACGACGGACACGGACTTGTGGTGGCCGATCTCGATGGGGACGGCAACGACGAAATCATCGCGGGATACCGCGGAAAACCCTATGGACTCTTCGTATACCGACTCGACGCAGCCGCGAAGAAGTGGGAACGAACGCCGTTGGATGAAAGCGGCATCGGCGTCGCGGGCCTGTTCATCGCCGACCTGAACGCGGACACGCGGCCCGACATCGTGGCCGTCGGGACCGCCACGGATAATGTGGTCTGGTACGAAAACAAGGCCGAAGCGACGGCGGACCCACAAGTCGAATCAGACTGCGCCGGCATGGTTGTTGGGACCCGTTCGTCGTTGTAGAATTGTCCCATGTGCAGCTTCGGTGATCGCGGATTTGCCGCGGCCGATGCCGTATCGATGTTGAAACTGTCGATCGGGAGAACCGTGATGCGCGCTCTTCGTTGTGGTGTGTTATGTCTTGGGGTAACGCTGTTTCTTGACAGCGGGGTCCACGGCCAGACTGCCACCCCGGAGTCCGTGCAATTCATGAACAAGAAGCCGTTCTTTTCTAAGCAGACGCTGCTGGGAGCGCATCGGGGCGGGGCCTTCCTGTGGCCGGAGAATACCTTGGTCGCCTTTCGGGAAGTCGCCGCGAAGTTCCCGGACGTGCTGATCGAAACGGACGCGCGCCTGACCTCGGACGGCATGGTCTTGTTACTGCACGACAGGACGGTCGACCGCACGACGGACGGCGCGGGCGAACTGTCCGCGATGTCGTTTGATGAGGCGCGCAAGCTCGATGCCGGATACGATTTCACATCCGACGGCGGCGCGACGTATCCCTACCGCGGAAAAGGCGTCGTGATCCCCACGCTGCGGGAGGCGCTCGATGCGCTGCCGCAATCGCATTTCCTTGTCGAATTGAAGGGCGAACCGCCGCTGGCCGACGCCGCGATCAAGATTATCAATGACGCGAACGCGGCCCATCGCGTGCTGCTTGCGTCCTTCGTGCCCGAAACCATGGCGCGCGCCCGCGAACTCGCCCCCGACATGGCCTACTGCTATGACATAAAAACCGGCATGAGCCTCATTACGGCCCTCCGCAATGGCAAATGGAGTGAATATCAACCCGAGAACGACGTGCTCTCGATTGATCCGCGCATGCTCTCGCAATTCAAAATCACGCCGGAAGAAGTCGCTGCGATCCGCGCAAAAGGCATCGTATTTCAGATGCACACCATCAACAATCGCGATGACATGGTGAAATTCTTAGACTTCGGCGCCAACAGCCTGCTCACCGACCGGCCCGATCTGCTGGCCGAGGTCATCCGAGAGCGAGAAGAAAAAAACGGTTTGACCGGCAAGTAGGGCGGGGCGGCGCGCTGCGAATTCTGCGTATAGCGTAAATCCTGTGCGAATCCGCGCTTGCACGAATTCCCCGCTTGCGGTAAGGTACTACCCGCTGGGGTTTGAATGCTGGGACTGACTGAGCCGGGCGGTGCATATTGGGCTGAACTCGCTATCAGGTCTCGACGCGTCGCGTTGAATCCGTCAAACAGGCAGGAGTGTGGGTGCATCATGCTTGTTCGGAGAAGTGGAAGCGCTGTCCTTTTTGCTGTCGCTGTAATGCTTGCGGCCCCGTCGGCGCATGCAGCGTTTGTCAATTTCGAGACCGCGCAGGTTCACCCACTTGATCGTAGTCCGGACGGCGCCACGCTCGCCGTCTGCAATACCGCCGCGGACATGCTCGATCTCTACGACGTCACCTCCGGCGTGCCGATTCCGATTGGTTCCGTGCAGGTCGGTGTTGATCCGGTTACGGCACGATTCCGCGGCAACATGGAAGTCTGGGTAGTCAATCACATTTCCGACAGCGTAACCGTCGTCCACGTGCCGACGCAACGCGCGACGGCCACCATCGCCACCGCGGACGAACCCTGCGACGTCGTGTTCGCGGGCGCCCCCGAATTCGCGTTCGTGTCCTGCTCGCAGGCCAACACCGTGCAACGCTTCGATCCGGCCAATTTGTCCGCGCCGCCGACTAACATTCCCATTCACGCCGAAGACCCGCGCGCCATGGCCGTGAGCCCCGACGGCGCGAACGTCTATGTGGCCGTTTTCGAATCCGGCAACGGATCGACAATCATCGCGGGCGGAAACGACGGGACGCTCGGCGGGTTCCCGACGAACGCGGCGATGGAAGACCCCACCAATCCCTACGGGGGCGTGAACCCCCCGCCCAACGATCCGCTGGACGTGAACGGCGACTCGAACCTGTTCATTCCGCCCAAGGCCGCGAACGGGACCGCCCCCAAAGTCGGACTGATCGTGAAGAAAGATGCGGGCGGTGCGTGGCGCGACGACAACGGCGCGGACTGGACCCCGTGGATCAGCGGCGCGAAATCGGCGCTGTCGGGACGCCCTGCCGGATGGGACGTGACCGATCGAGACGTGGCCATCATCGACACCTCGACGCTCGCCGTCACCTATGCGGAACGCCTGATGAACATTTGCATGGCGCTCGCGGTGAATCCCGGCACCGGCGAGATCACCGTTGTCGGCACGGACGGCACCAACGAAATCCGGTTCGAGCCGGTTATCAGCGGCACGTTTCTTCGCGTCAATCTCGGCATTGTCGACGGCGCGAATCCCGTCAATACAAACGTCGTTGATCTGAACGCCCAGCACCTTGCGCTGGCGCAGCCCGGTGGAGTCGATCCGTACGAAACGCCCACCGTTCCCCAGTCGGAACGCGACAAGTCGATTGGCGACCCGCGCGGCATCGTGTGGAACGCGGCAGGCACGCGCGGATACATCACGGGCATGGGCTCGAACAACCTTATCGTCGTGAATGCCGCCGGCCAGCGCCTCGCGCTCGGCGCGACCACGGAACTGCGTGAAGGCCCGACCGGGCTCGCGCTGAGCGCCGGCGAGGACCGCTTGTTCGTATTAAACCGGTTTGACGGGTCCATCTCCGTCGTGGACACGACGTCCCTGATGGAAATTGCGAACGTGCCGTTCTTCGATCCGACGCCGGCCGAGATCAAAGTCGGCCGCAAGCACCTCTACGACACGCACAAGAACTCAGGCCTCGGCCATATCGCGTGCGCGTCGTGCCACGTGGACTCGCGGTTTGACCGCCTCGCGTGGGATCTCGGCGATCCCTCCGGGGCGGTGAAGGCGCTCTCCGGGAGCGGCACCCCGCCGCAGCACAACCTCGGCGCGGGCATTCCGGGGTTGCGCGCGGGGAACACGTCGCCGGCCTTCGAGAACTTCCATCCCATGAAAGGGCCGATGACCACGCAAACGCTTCAAGACATTGTCGGCAAGGAACCATTCCACTGGCGCGGCGACCGCGACGGCCTGGAAGAGTTCAACCCCGCGTTCATGGGCCTCCAGGGCGACGACGCCATGCTCACCGCGCAGGAAATGCAGGAGTACGAGGATTTTCTGGCGACGATCCACGTGCCGCCCAATCCGTTCCGCAACTTCGATAACACCCTGCCTACCAACCTCCCCCTGCCGGACCAGTTCGCCAACGGAAGGTTCGCTCTGCCCAATGGGGCGCCTCTGCCGAACGGCGACGCCGTCCGCGGTCTTCAACTCTATCGCAGCCAGACCGCGCCCTTGGATGCCGGCAATTTCAGTTGCGTGATCTGTCACACCTTGCCGATGGGCGACGGCACGAATTCGCGCTGGGACGGCTCGTCTTTCGTCCCGATTCCGGCCGGACCCAACGGCGAAGCCCACGTCGCGCTCGTGTCCGTTGACGGTTCGACCAACCGGGCCATCAAAATTCCGCACCTGCGCAACCAATTCGACAAGGTCGGTTTCGAGATGACCCCCGGTAACCCCAGCCGCTCCGGGTTTGGCCTGCTCCACGACGGCAGCATCGACAGTATTGCGCGCTTCGTCAGTGAACCCGTATTCCAGGTCCAATCGGATCAGGACGTAGCCGATTTGACGGCACTGGTCCTCGCGTTCTCCGGCGGTTTCGACTTTGCGCCGCCCAACCCGGGGCCGAATCCCGAAGCGCCGGGAAACGACAGCCGAGACGCGCACGCCGCGGTCGGCCGACAAGTCACCATCGACAGCGGCGCGAAAGACCTCACCACGATCAACGCGATGCTAGCGCTCGCCGATGCCGGACAGGTGGATGTTATCGCGAAGGGCACCGTCGCGGGATTCCCGCGCGGATGGCACTATCAAGGCGGCGGCTCGTTCGCGCCCGATTCCGCACTCGATTCAACGATCTCGACGGTCTCGCTCCTCGCGCTGGCCGCGCCCGGCGCCGAAATGACGTTTACGGTCGTCGCTCTCGGTCTCGGCAATACCCTCGGGATCGACCGAGACGAGGATTCCACGCTCGATTTTGACGAGTTTGTGCTCGAAGACAACGACGGCGACGGCATTCCCAACGGGGTTGAGACCGGCGCCGACACGGACAGCGACGGCATTCCCAATTACCTCGACAAGGACAGCGACAACGACG
>BTUX01000227.1:0-7893 GCA_045863315.1 Candidatus Hydrogenedentota bacterium
GTGTGGCAGGACTTGCTGTGTGAACTGGCCACCGCTGCCGTGTCCCTCTTGACCATCAAAGGCGGCGGTGTACCCATTCTTACGTACATAGACGAGAAGTGCCAGCCGAATCCGATTTTGGAATCGTAAGCTCTCGTTCCCGTTGAATTCCTTCGATTGGTTCTGTGTAGCACTCGCCGTTTGGCGGGTGCCTTGTTTTTGGGTACGCGAGCGAGCACTCGACTATCGATTTAATTATTTATCGCATCTAATGTATCTTAAACTTGACCTTTAGCTACTATACTGGTACAATTTCGTAGGATCACCACGACTATAATCGATTCGATTGCGGATTATTCGGTTTGAATTGTAGATAGCATGGTCTTTGAGGTGGTAGATTGGCGATTTAGCAAAGGAAAATTATTGACAATAATGGGATGCTGAGGCATAATAGTTCCTAAGTAGCTGGGAGCAGGGTCTTCCAGGAGACATCGGCAGGAGTCCACGACCGGATCATCGCGAATGGCCCGGGAGCAAGGGGGCGCCATGAAATTGACGCGCATCAGACGATATGCGGCGGTGACGCTGCTGCTCACTTCGTTTATGGGGCTTACCGGATGCCCGGTGGGCCCGGCGATAGTGTTTTTCAAAGACGACGTGTTGGAAGCGGCAATTCGTGAGGAACTGAGCGAACCGTTGGGATTCCTGACCTACCTCGATTTGCTTCGCTTACGTCGACTGAACGTTCGCGGGCTAGGGGTGCGCAACCTCTCAGGGCTCGAATTCTGCACCAACTTGACGTACCTCGACCTGAGCGACAATCCGATTTCCGACATCACGCCGTTGGCGAGCCTTGTCAATCTGCTCAGTCTGAATATCGATGAAACCGAAGTGTTCGAGGTCTCGCCTCTTGCGGGGTTGTTGAACCTCGACTCGGTCAGCCTGTGCGGCACACTGGTCACGAATATACAACCGCTGGTCACGAACTCGGTAAATGGGGGTTTGGGTCCGAGTGATTTTGTCAACCTCAGTTGCGCCTCTCTAAGCGATCAAGCAAATGACTTCGACATTCCATACCTCGTGTCGGTCGGAGTCGACGTGTTTTGCTGTGACGGAGGCTGACGCCTCAAACAGATAGGGAACTCACCGGCCGCGATGGCGAACGCGACGGGCCGGAGGTTTCTCGCACGCGGCCGGACCGGTTTCGCGTGAGTTCGAGATCGCACAATCCAAGTGGCTCTCGTCGGAGGGACAGTTCAAATGGATCGGCTGAATGTTTCCATCCGTGTAATCGCGGCCGCATTGGTATGCGGAGCGTTTGCCGGTTGCCCCACTTCCGGAGACGGAGGGGGAAACCTCGTGGTGACCCCGGCGGCCATTAACTTCGGGTCCGTGGCGACGGCCGAGAACATTTCGATCTACAACAGCGGAACCGGCGCGATTGCGTGGACGTTGTCCGAAAACATTTCGTGGCTGACTGCGAACGTTACCTCCGGGACCGTGACTACGGAGACGGACCACGTCAAGCTAAAAGTCGACCGAACGGGGCTCAATCCCGGTACCTATAACGGGACTGTAACCGTGTCGTCCGGCAGCAGGAACCGGAACGTGGCGGTATCGGTTACCGTGCCGGGAGCGGCGGACATCGAAGTGAGCCCGGCGACACTCAATCTGCTGAACCAACAAGAGACCGCGACATTCACAATTTCCAACGTGGGCAACGGGGTCCTGACGTGGACCATCCAGTTGTACGACTCCGACGACGTGGGCACGCAAATTAGCGTGCCGAGCTTTATGCAGATCTCTCCGATGTCGGGCAACACGACGGCCGGGGGCACTTCGGAGGTCTCCATCCAAATCGATCGCGATCTCATCCAGGAGCAGGGTGTATTGGGGTATGTGATCGCGGTGAACTCGAACGCCGGCCAGGCGCAGGTGGCGCTAAACATTACGGCGGGGATTAGCGCGGAGATCGGCGTCGAGCCCACCGTTCTCGATTTCGGAACAAGCTTGAACGTACTCACGTTCGATGTGTTCAACTCGGGGTTTCCCGGCAGTGTGCTCGATTTCACGCTATCCACGAACCGGCCGGACCTTATCTTTTTTGATCCGCCGTCGGGGACGAGCGTGGGCACAAACAACCCTTTGAATCCGGATCGCGTGCCCATCACCGTGACGATCGACAGAAACGCGTTGACGGGTGAAACCGACGGTGGGCGCATCACGGTATCTGCGTCGGGTCTCGACTCGAAGGACGTCGTCATCAACGTGACCGCGTCACCGCTGGTCTTCGAGGGCGCGCAGAACCGGTCGCGGCCGCCCTTTATTCTGCGTTTTGTGTTCCTGTTGCGCGACGCCCTCGGCAACGCCATCGACACGACCAATCCGGCGGTGTTCGACGAGTTACAGGGCGCTTTTACCGTACGAGAGGACGGCACGCTGTTGGATACGGATGAGACCAACCTGTTCGTGACGAACGCGGAGAACCTTCGGTACAACATCGTGTTGATGCTGGACTATACCGGCAGCATGTTCAATTCGGGCGGGGGGAATGGGTCCGTCATTGAGCAGATGGTAAACGCCTCGATGGACTTCATCGACGATCTTCCCCCCTCGTACCGATTGGCCCTGATGGAGTATCACGAGCGGCAGCAGACGAACCGGCTGATCCACAACTTTTCGACGTCCAAGGACTCTTTGAAGGCGGCGTTGCAGGCCTTCCAAGTGCCGTTTGGGGAACACGGCGCGTCAGAAGTCAATGACGCCATCATCGACGCATGCCTAAGACTGGCGGATGAAGACATTGGGACTTTGTCCTTTGATGACGCCGACGTGCGGGCGCTGATCTTTATCTCGGACGGCCGAGACACGTCGTCCGTGAACGCGACCGAGGACGTGATCACGACGGCGAACGACAACCGGGTTCGCCTGTATCCCATCGGTTTCGGAAACAATGTCAATGCGCCGCCTCTTATCCGCATGGCGACCGAGACCGGCGGCCACTACTACCCGGCCTCGACGCCCGCGGCCTTGGTCAGTCTGTTGCAGAGTCAATCGGGAACCGGAGCGGATCCCGGATTGATCGTGACGGAACTGCAGCGGCAGATCGTGTTGACGTATATTTCGCTGTTCCAGGAAGGGCAGCACAATTATCTCATCAGCGCCGAATACCAGGGGCTTGAGGGCTCGTTCCAGAAGGACGGGGTATTCGCGATCGGCGGGGACATTCGAGCGGGACAGATTGGACTGCGTACAGCGGGGATCCAATCGGACGGAACGGCGGAATTGTTCGTGCGGACGGAGTACGCGCCGCGAAACGTGAGTCAATTCCGGGTGCGTTTTATATCGCCCGTCCCGATCACGGTCCAGCTCGATCCAAATGGACTAATCAAGGACTGGTTCCTCGTGGATGACGGCGGCGGCGTATTCACGGCACTCACATCGGAGACCACACCGTTGCGCTACGGCGCATTCGGCAACTTGTTCCGGGTCCGGTTTTCCGGTCTGAACCTTGGCGACGTGATTCCCCTGGGATTCCGGGTCGACAACCAGATTTACGTGAATCCGCCGTTCACCAAATTCTTCCAGTACCCCGACGGCATCACGCTGTCCGCGGAGTCCGCCCAGGAGTCGGTCGTCCCGATTCTTCTTTCCGACGGGTTCGATCCCGATGCATCCAACGCCTTTGACCGGGACGAGGACGGGACCCCCGATTTTGACGACCCGTTCCCGGACAACCCCAATCTTCCATAGTGGTACGTTCATGCCAATCCAGGAGACATAGTTCGGAGGCTCGCACCGCTTCCTTCGAGGAATGGGATATGAAACGATTCAAGATTGCAGCACTGAAGGCCGGCGTCATGGTTGTGGCGCTGGCCGTTATGGGATGTCCGACCGACACGGGCGGGGGCGGGTCCACCACGCCTTCGCTGTCGATCGTACCGACCGCCTTCAACTTTGGAAGCAATCGTACGCAAGACAGCTTTGCGATATCGAATGCAGGCTCCGGCATCCTGGCATGGAACATTTCGGGCATTGCGTCGTGGATTACCATTTCGCCCACGGCGGGCAGTACGCCGGTGACAGGACCGACCATAGTCAACATCACCGTGAACCGAGCCGGTCTGGCGCCCGGGACGTACACGGATGAGGTACGGGTGTCGTCGAACGGAGGGAGCCGCACCATATCGATTACGATGAAAGTGGACTCGGCGCCGACAGGGCCGACGCTGGCGGTGGCGCCCGCGAGTCTGAATTTCGGCACAACCACTCTTACACAGAATCTCGAGGTGCAGAACCTTGGCCAGGGGACAGTCAATTGGACGCTCACCGAGAATATTCCGTGGCTGACGGCATCGCTGCTTGCCGGGAGCTCAACAGCGATCAGTCCCACGAGCGTGGTGATTACGGTGAACCGCGCAGGGCTCGCTCCCGGAGAGTACACGGACAATCTTCAGTTTGATTCGGACGGTGGGAATGTGACCGTGCCGGTGACGTTGCAGGTCCCCGGACCGACCCCCCTGCTCAACGTGAATCCGTCCGCGCTGGACTTCATGACCAACCTGACGGAACTGCAGTTCACGATTCGCAATACCGGTACGGGCACCTTGAACTGGAACATCACGGAGACCCTTCCGTGGCTTACGCTCAATGCGACAAGCGGATCGACGACGAGCGAGAACGATATCATCACAGCGACGGTGGATCGCACGGGCCTCGCGCCGAACACCTACACCGGTACGATTGCGATCGCCTCGAATGGCGGCGCGGCCAATGTGAGCGTCCAGATGGTCGTCGCGCCCGCGCAGCTCATTGTGATTCCGACCACGTTGAACTTCGGAAAGTTTGCAACGAACAAACTGCTCACGATCAGCAACGGCGGCGTCGGGATCATCAATTGGAGCATCAACACGGGCGGGTTCCCGGCCTGGCTCAGCCTGGCCCCATCGAGCGGGGACGTAACGGCGGAGACCGACGGCGTGGTGGTGGCTGTTGATCGGACGGGATTGGCGCCGGGCAACTACACGCACACGTTCACCGTGACGTCGGACGCGGGCAACGTGGACGTAACGGTGAACATGCAGGTGGCGGAAGTCCCTGTATTGACGATAAACACCGGTTTTGTCAATTCGAACAGCAATCCGCTCGCTCCATTGGGTTCGCAGGCCACGACGTTCCAGTTCCCGATCACCAACACCGGCAGCGGTACGTTGAACTGGAATATCAGTACGGGAAGCTTCCCTGGATGGCTCAGCATGGCGCCCGTGGCGGGAACGGCGACCGGCGCACAAGTCAACACCGTGACCATCACCGTCAGTCGCGCGGGCCTGCTGCCGGGGGGCTATTCCGCAAACATACCGGTCACCTCCAACGGCGGCAACAAGACCCTCGAGGTGACGATGCAGGTGCCGCTGCGACCGATCATCGGTGTCATACCCGAAAACCTTGATTTCGGAATCAACGCGGACACCGGCTCCGTCTTCGTAGCCAATATCGGCGACGCGGGGACGGTGCTCAATTTCCTCGTACTGACGGATCGGGACTGGCTATTTGTCAGCCCGGCGACTGGCACGAGCGTAGGGACGGCGTCGGTGACAAAAGACTACAAGACCGTCAACGTTTCAATTGACCGGAGCCAGCTCGAAAGCACGGGCGCGACCGGTACCATCACGGTATACGCGATTGACGGGCAAGGCAACATCAACCCCGATATCGCGCCGCGGACGGTGACGGTGTCAGTGCAGGCAGCAGAGCTGTCGTTTCAGACGTCGCTCGTGCGCGCGCGAATCCCCTCGATGTTGCGCTGGGCGTTCATCCTGCGCGACATTCGAGACGCGTCGTTCGTGGTAGCGCCGGAACTCTTGATGGACTCGTTTCGCATCTTCGAAGACGGGGTCGCCATCGAGGAGCCGTCGGAAACGACGCAGCAGGTGTATCTCCAAAACAGCACGATAACCGAACCATTTTCCGACAAGCGAATAGATCTCCGGACCAAAGTTGTGCTGCTGCTGGATTATTCGGGCAGTATGGTTCAATCGGCCAACGCGGCCGGCACCGACCTGCAGACGCTGTACGAGCAGGTCGGCGGACAGTTCATTGACGACTTCTTTGCGCTGTTCCAGAATGTCGAGCGCGGCTTCTCGCAAATTGCGATTATGGAGTACCACGACCGCGCCGCGACGGCGTCGCTGATTCAGGACTTTACGAGCGACCCGGCCGTCCTTCACGCCGCGTTGCAGGGCGTCAACATCACAGATAACGGTGCGTCGGCCATGCTTCCGGCGATTAGCACGGCGTCGAGCCGATTGGTGAACCACGACTTTCCAAACATCAGCTTTGACGATGCCGACATCCGCGCGGTCGTGTTGTTCTCGGACGGACGCCTTACGACGCCGCCGGGCGAGGTGCAAGACTTCGTGGATGTGCTCGCCGAACAACGTACGCGGGTGATTTCAGTGGGATGGGGATTGAATCCCAACCATGAGCCGTTGGCGCGGCTCGCCGCGGGAACGGGTGGCCACTACTACCTGACCCAAACCGATGCCAACGGAAATCCGGTGATTGCGAACTTCGTCGATGCCGTAACGAAATGCAACATCGACTTGGCATCCCACACGGTCCTGAGTTACACGTCGCTCGGGGAGGGAGAGAACGTCCCCATTCGCTTCGACGCCTCACTCAACGATCCCAACGACAATCCGGACTTGGGTCTTATCCAGGGAACGCTCGACGAACAGAATGTGAACCTGGCAAGTCTCGTCGGAGACATCCTGATGGGCCAGATTTCGATGCGAACGACTGGGGTGCAGGCCGGCGCAACGGAGGTGACTTTGCGGGCGGATTACCTGCCGCGCAACATCAACAAGTTCCAGTTCACCTTGACAAGCACGGAGGCTTTTAGCATCGCCATAGTCCCGAACAATGACGGCGGCATAATCGAGGATTGGACACTGACGAATCTCGGGGGGGGCACGTACTCGTTGACCTCCCCCACTCCGGCTGACGTACTGCCGTACGGCGCGTATGGCGATCTAGTCCGCTTAACATTCCCCGCGGTCGGCGCGGTGCCGTTTACGACAAGTTTGTTCGTGAACAACGCGGTCTACCTTGCGGACGCGGAGCCCAAGTACTTTGTGTATCCCGACACAATCGATATTGACACGGCCCCGTTCCTGGCGCCGGCGGTTCCGACTCCGCTCATTTCTCCAACGACGATTGACTTCGGCACCGCAACGAACTCCGCGACGTTTACGGTACGCAATATCGGCGGTACCTACCCATATGCGCCGGCCACGCCGATAGTCCTCCTGCTCTGGGACATCCGGGAGCGTCCAATATTCGTGGATTCGGTGACGCCGGACAGCGGCTCACGCGCGACGACGATTGGAGTGGACACGGCACAGATCACGGTCGACCGTACGATCGCGCCGGGAGTCTACAACGGCGCCGTTATCGTGGCCTACGGCGCGGGGACGTACAACAGCGGCGGCACCTGGCCCATCTTGGTTCGGTTGCAGGTCACGCCGCCTATCCTGACCACCTTGAATACCGGCAATTTGGCGTTTGGGGCGGTCTCGCAGGCGGGCGGTGACGTGACGCGGACTTTCGACATCAGGAACACCGGCCAGAGCACGTTGGACTGGTCCATGGTGACGGCGGGACTGCCGGCGTGGATTTCGACGGTGGCGCCTTCGTCCGGGACGACTACCACCGAAACCGATACCGTGTCGGTCACGGTGGATCCGACGGCGGCGGCGCCTGGGACCTACAATGCGGTGTTGCCGATCATTTCGGACGGAGGCAGCGCCAATATTCCGGTCAGCGTGACGATCACACCGTAGATGCGCGGCGTATAGGAGTAGTCGTACCCACTCGGAGGGGCGGCCAGCGGAGAGTGGCCGCCCCTCGGGTGGC
>BTUX01000228.1:0-7854 GCA_045863315.1 Candidatus Hydrogenedentota bacterium
GTATCATTACCGTGCTTAACACGCCGTTCGATGACGGGGACCGCATCGACTGCGAAGGCCTGAAGAGAAACATCGCTTATGCGATGAAAGCGGGAGTCGCCGGGTTTCTCGTGCCCGCCATGGCTTCCGAGGTGGGAAAGCTCACGGATTCGGAACGCGCCACGCTCCTGGATTGTGTACTGGAAGAAGTCAATGGCGGCGTTCCCGTGATTGGAGGGGCCTCCGCGCCTACCGCAGCGGAACGCAAACGCCACGCAAAGAAGGCCATCGCGGCTGGATGCGCGGGCCTGCTCGTAAGCATCCCATACCAAAGCGTTCCCCAATACACCTCGGATGTCCACGACCTGGCCGAACTCGAACCCGGCTTTTTGATGCTCCAGGACTGGGACCCGACCGGGGACGGTCTTCCTCTGACACTGATTTGCGAACTATTCGATACGGTGCCGGCGTTTCGCTGTCTGAAAATCGAGACGGCCTTTGCTGGGCCCAAGTATTCTCGCGTCATCGATGCGACCCAGGGCCGGCTTCACGTCTCAGGCGGTTGGGCCGTCATGCAGATGATCGAGGGGTTGGATCGTGGCGTGCATGCATTCATGCCCACCGGACTTCATTACGCATACACCCGTATATTCCAGCGCTACTCACGAGGCGACCGCCTGTCCGCCCGCGAACTATTCGAACGCGTGCTCCCGATCTTGGCCTTCTCGAACCAGCACCTCGACCACTCCGTTCATTTCTTCAAGCGGCTGCTGCATACCCAGGGAATCTACGCCACTCCCCGAGTCCGGCAGCCGATTTCGCCCTTTGACGACATTCACGAACGGATCGGCTCCGAACTGATTCATCGAGCGATATCACTCGAGGCAGAACTCGCGCGAACGCAGGATGAATAAGCGCTTTACGATTTGTCGAAACGGGAAAAATTTGCCGGATCCCCTTTTCACGAAACGTAATCTGTGCTACACTACCCATAGATTTCGCGGCACCTGAGATGACACCACTATATATGGGATGTGGCCCGATCGTTGCTCAATTAATTTTGTTGCCCAATTAATCAGGTGTCCCGCCTACGTGCCCCGATTTGCCAGAGTCGAAGCATGACAAACGAGAGTTCTCACGACATCAACCTGGCTCCCGCCGCTCCAACGAGTGAGGGAGAAGATCCCTCGCAAGGGAAGGGAGAGAACGCAGCCGATCAGCCGGGCCAGCGCCGGCCCTCACCGGATGCTTCTTTAACCGCACCCGTTGTTTCTTCGCCGGCGTCGGAGTACAACGATGAGACGGCTTCCGGCAGGCAGTCGGTGGCGGAGGCTTCCGAATCAGGCGGCGCTGCATCTGTCGTCCCGAACTCCAGTTCAGAGTCTGATGGACAGACAGATTCCGGCAAACTACCCACGCTGGGCGTAAGGACACCGTCTGTCACGGTCCACGACGAAATCGACTTGCTGCTTCGCGGCGCCACGGCGAGTGTGCTCGCACGCAGCGGGCAGGATGTCGTTGATTCAGCGACCTTGAATGCGATGTTGGATTCGGCCTTGGCAGAAGGGTCGACCACGGAACAACCGGCGCCCGAACCCAGGGCAGCCGGCATCGTCCGTACGGAAGCCAGTCCAAAGGCGGAATCCCAGGACGAAATCGATCAACTCCTTGAGGCGACGCAGGCCATCACGTCCCAACCCCAATCGGCCGAACCGCTGTCGCGTTTCGCGCCCTTGCCACCGGAACCCCCGCCTGACGCGGATTCGTCGCCCGAACTCGAAGGCATGTTGCATCAGGGAGACTTGGATGCACTGTTGGGTTCCGCGGAGGCCGAACGGCCCATACCGGGAACCGAACTCGACAGTCTCCTGGATTCCGCGGAACCTGCCGTATCCGACACCATGGATTTGGTTCTGGAACCCAAGTCCAGCGCGCCTCCCGTGACAGTCGCTCAGGAGGAATTGGAGGCGTTGTTGTCGGGACACCCCATGACAAGGGAGAGTGACGTACAGGGAGATACGGAAGCCGAATCGGGACGGCCTCCCGAAGACCCCCTAGAACGGGCCGCCCGCGCCGATGCCGAGGCGGGAGTGGGAAGGGAAAACCTTGCGGCGGCCGTTCCCGGCAAGGGCGCAAACGACGCCCTACTTGATCAAGGTCTGCTGGATTCGCTCGTGGCGCAGGCCGCTGTGGACGCGCCGCCGCCGGAAAATCCGTCGGTGCCTGCCTCGCCCGAAGGGGAAGCCGCCCCTCCGTCGCCGGATGAACTTGCTATGCAGCCGACAGCGCTCACCCCGCCGATCAAGTCCTTGGATGACATGGCCGTCCAGTTGGCTGCGGATCCCATGGATCCTTTGGGTCTGCCCTCAACCGAGGTCTTGTCGGAGGAAGACATCCAGACCCTTATCCCTGCAAACCGGTTCCGTCGCCGACTGCCCTTGAAGTCGGTTGTGTCGGTTGCCGCGGGCCTTGTTGTGGGAGGAGCGGCCTTTGCGGTGTTGTGGTCGGTGCGAGCCCGGATTCCCGATCCCGCTATGCTGTCGGCGTCGGAGGTAGCGGCGCTCGACGAGACGGTGAAATCGGCCCAAGCCATGATTGAACAGGGCGATTACCGATCTGCGATGAAGGAACTGGCTCCGGCAATCCAGAACGCAGCGGCCGGGATGCGACTCGATGAGGCGCGCTTCACGTATGTCGAGGCCAGTTATCGTAGCTTGCCGGCGCATGCGGCTGACGCGGACATTGAAACCGTCATGAAGAACATCGACGACATCGCTGCGTATGCGCCCCATCATCCGCGCATCACCGAAGCGTTGCGTTGGAAGGCGGATTTGTACCGGCGCTCCGGCGCCGCCGACGCGGCCCGCAGTACCTACGATATGATTCTGTCACACCATCCGGCGGCGCCCGACAGCGATCGGACGCTCTACGACGCCGCACGGCTTGCCTTCGACCTGCGCTACACCAACGACGCCGTATCGTATCTTGTCAAGCTGCTGGAACGCCATCCCGGTTCCCCCTTGGCGTCGGACGCGCGTCTACTGCTGGGGGACTGCCTGCGCCTGTCCGGAAAACTCGACGAGGCCCGTGAAGTCTACCGGCAGGTTGCGGTTTCGCAAACCCACACCGAGGCCGGCGCGACCGCCGCAACCCGAATCGCGGCCATGGAATCGGTCGCGGGCAGGACCGAGGAGGCGATCCGCGTGCTGGAAGCCCGGCTTCAGACAGCCACAACCATCGAAGGGAACGACCGCATCTATATCGATCTTGCGCGTGCCTACCGCGCCGCGGGCGACTTGAACAAGGCGGAACAAATCCTGCGCGAGTTGATGAATTTTTTCCCTGAGTCGGACAGGATGCCGGATGCCTATATCGAACTCAGCCGCGTCCTCGACGCGCGCGGTGACCGCCGACAGGCCCTCTATATGGCCAAGCAGGGTGTCGAACGGTATCCGGACCATCCCGGCGTGAATCGGAACTACGCCGAACTGCTCTCGCTTTCCGGAGACGAACGCGCGGCCGCCGACGCGTTGTTGACGGTGGCCGACAAAACCGGTCAGGACCCCGATGCGCTGCTCGCGGCGGGCCGCAAGTTTGCGGCCATGAACGAGACAGAGACGGCCTTGACGATATTCGACCAATTGGTGGCGGAGTTTCCGTCCACATCCCAGGCGCTGGACGCCCGCATTGAAGTGGCCCGCATCGCCTACACCCGCGGCAACGTCGCGTTCGCGCTGCAGCAACTCAACCATCTCCTCGGCATAACGGGCGGAAAGCCGCAGCAGGTCGAGGTCAATCTCACCATGGGCGAAATCTACCGCGATCTCGGCCTCGACCCACGCGCGCGGGACGCGTTCGAACGCGCCGCGTCGGCCACCCAGAATCCTATGCTGTTGGGTCGCGCCGCCGCCGGTTTGCTCGATGTCGACGCCGTGGGGCCTGCACTGCCGATCATAAAAAGAATCGACTTGGCGGAATTGCCGTCCGAAGTCGCCTATCGGATGTGGATGAGCGAGGGCGGCGCGCTCCTGAAAGTGGACGCCAACCAAGCGATTGACGCGATCGAGCGCGCGTTTCAGAAGTATCCCGACCTGCGCCGGCCCGGCGACTACGAACTGTTGCTCGACGCGTGCCTGAGGGCCGGTCGGACCGCTCGCGCACGAGCGGTGGTGATGGACCTCGATGCATATGTCCAAGCCCACCCGGACGAGGCGCCGCGATTACACCGGGCCTCGGTCGCATGGGGCAATGCCTTATACAAAGCGGGGGACTATCGCGGCGCGGCCGAAGCGTATGCGATTGCAGCCAACGCCGGCGCCGATACGTCCGAGGACACCGCTTGGGCCATGTATCAGCGCGCGAACTCGCTGGCCCGCATCGCAGACTTCACCACCGCCATCAAGTTGTTCGACGAACTGGGCGCATCCGGTTCGACCTGGGCGGAAGACGCCAAGCTGAGGGCCCGGCACGCCCGGCTCGAACAGCGCCTTCGCGGCAGAGCGCGCGTGCCCGAGTATATCCGGGAAGGGGGATAACGTGGCCATGGCAGACGATGAACTGGTTGCGCGAATGACGGATTACCTCGAGCGTCAGATCGCGCAATACAAGCGTCAGATTTCCGAGCATGAGCAAACCGCGCGGGAAGGCTCGGACAACGCACTGGAGGACCTCTTGACCATGAGCAACGCCCATGCCGTCGAGAGCGCCATGCTCGAGCGGGAGTTTACCGCGCTCATGCGCGAGTGGCAGGCCGCCGCAGGCATCTCCGACGAACAGCGCAGCGGCGTCCGGCTTTTGGCCCGCGAGGCGGAATCCCTTGCGAACCGGCTCGGGGCCATGCTGGCGTTCTCTTTGTCCCATGCCGAGGAACGGCGCGACGCCGTCCGCAACGAATTGGCATCGCTCGCGAAAGGTCAGTCCATGTTGAACCGGTATCGCGCCGGCGACGTTACACAGGCCGGCCAGGTCGATGAGCGCGCCTAGTCCGCGCTATGTTCACCGGCCTCCCTCGTCGACGCGGGACGCCGGTGACAATTGCGCCGGAGAACGCGCGGGGTTAGCTTGGGCGAGGGGCATTCACACGCGCGACCCGCTGTGCCATGCACGCGCGCCGCGATGTATGGACCGGCGAGACACACGGTCTTGTACTTTCCAACGAATGGGCGCGCGAAAGACCCGGAGCAGCGGCCGATCGGCATGACGGGACAGGATGCAGACATCAAGGCGCTCGCGGATGCCTTCGACCTTTTCACGCGCACGACCCAGTCGATGGAGGAGTCTTATCGGCGGCTCGAGGCGCGGCTTTTGGAATTGGACCGCGAGTTGGAGTCGAAGAACCGCGAACTCGCCCTGACCAGCGACTATCTCAATTCGATCATGGAAAGCATGTCGGACGGCGTAATCGCGGTGGACACGGAAGGAACCGTTACGACGTTCAATCGCGCGGCGGGCCATGTCCTCGGGTTCAACGCAGGCGAGACGGTCGGTCGGCCTTTCATCGACGTGTTCGGACGCGATTTCGCGGTTCCACCCGGCACGCACTTCATGGAGTTGCGCGCCAAAGACGGCCGGGTCGTGCACGTGACCGAGCGCGATTCGCCCTTGTTTGACCGCTCGCGGGTCCGCATCGGGACCGTCAAAGTCTTTCAAGACCAGACCGAGATCGAGTCGCTTCGCAGGCGTCTTGCGCACCAGGACCGCCTCGCGGCCATCGGCGAGATGGCCGCGACGGTGGCGCACGAGATCCGCAATCCGCTCGGCGGCATTCGCGGGTTCGCCGCACTGTTGGCCCGCGACCTGGACGCCGCCGACCCCCGCTCGCGATTGGTCGAGAAGATCATCGTCGGGGCCAAAGAACTCGAGCGCGTGGTCAGCGATTTGCTCGAATACGCGCGGCCGCTGCAATTGCGGCTTCGCGCGACCCCCTGCCGGGAGTTGGTCGAATCGGCCCTGGGATACATTGAAGCCGGAGACAAGGACGTCGAGATTGAAAACACAGTTAGCGATTCCGAGCTGATTCTTGCCGACCCGGACAAGGTACGCCAGGTCTTGCTGAACGTTTTCCTCAACGCGGTCCAGAGCATCGACGGGAAAGGCACGCTGCGAGTCAGCGCGGAAACCGGCGACGGTTACCTCACCCTGCTGGTTTCCGATTCCGGCTGCGGCATGTCGCCGGACCAAATCGAGCAGATTTTCTCCCCGTTCTACACCACCAAGGAGAAAGGAACGGGGTTGGGCCTTGCAATCGCGGCCAAGGTCGTAGACGCGCACGGCGGTTCCATCGGCGTCGAGAGCGAACCGGGTAAAGGCTCGATGTTTCGAATCAGGTTCCCCCGTGCGGAGTAGGCGCAACCTGCCGGCAGGCGGAAATGGCGGTGCAGTAACAGGAGCAATCATGTCGAAGTCTCACATTCTGGTCGTAGACGATGAACCGTTGATGCGCGAGTACGTACAGGAGGCGTTGCAGCGCGCGGGGCACGCGGTAACCTCCGCTTCCAATGGGCGCGACGCGATCGAACAAATCGCCAAACAGTGTTATGACGTCGTGGTGACCGATTTGAAGATGGCGCCGGTCGACGGCCTCGAGGTCCTACGGGCCGTCCGTGCGCACCATTCCGGCACGGCCTGTATCGTGATGACCGCCTACGGGACCGTCGAGACGGCCGTCGCCGCGCTCAAGGAAGGCGCGTTCGATTACATCATGAAGCCGTTCGCGCCGGACGAATTGGAACTGGCGGTGGCCCGGGCGATCGAACGCGAAAGGCTCTCGCAGGAAAACCGGTACCTGCGCGGCGAACTCGAACGGCACTACGACTTCAGCGCCATGGTCGGCGAGAGCGAAGCCATGCGACGCGTCTACGAACAGGTAAAGAAAGTCGCCGACAGCCGGGCCACGGTGCTCGTGCGCGGCGAGAGCGGCACGGGCAAGGAACTCGTGGCCCGCGCGATTCACAACTCGGGCGCGCGCCGCGACCGGCCCTTCATCAAGGTCAACTGCGCCGCGTTGTCCGCGGGCCTGCTTGAAAGCGAACTGTTCGGTCACGAGAAAGGCGCGTTCACCGGCGCGCACGAACGCAAAATCGGCCGCTTTCAACTCGCCGACACGGGCACCCTGCTGCTCGACGAAGTCAGCGAAATCGGCATCGAACTGCAACCGAAACTGCTGCGCGCCCTGCAGGAACGCGAATTTGAGCGGGTCGGCGGCACAACGCCCATCCAGGTGGACACGCGCATCGTTTGCACCACCAATCGCGACCTCGAAGAGGCGGTCGAGAAAGGACTATTGCGCGAGGACTTGTTCTTTCGGCTCAACGTGATCCCGATCGTGCTGCCGCCGCTGCGCGAACGAAAGGAAGACATTCCGGCGCTGATGGAATTCTTCCTCAAACGGTTCGCCCAGGAGAACAACCGTCCCATCACGGGGTTTGCGCCCGAGGCCCGAGAACTGTTCCTCGACTACGACTGGCCCGGCAACGTGCGCGAACTGCAAAACGCCATCGAGCGCGCCGTTGTCCTGTCCTCGGAGCGGGTGCTCGAGCCGCACCATTTCAACCTGAACCATTCGCGCTCCCACCGGACCGACGAGAACTCCGTCGTCGTCCGCATCGGCACCACCGTGGGCGACATGGAAAAGGAACTGATTCTCCGCACCCTCGAACGCCACAACCAAAACCGCACCCACGCCGCAAGCATACTGGGCATCAGCGTCCGCACCCTGCGAAACAAGCTGAAGGAATACAGCCGGGAGTAAGACGTGTTATTGCTTGCTTTTTCGTTTCGACTGAGCCGGTCGAGACGTTTCCGTCTTCGGCTCCAGACCTGCAACAGCGGCTATCAACAACAGCACCAGACAAAACCAGTAATAGTTGATAAACG
>BTUX01000229.1:0-7803 GCA_045863315.1 Candidatus Hydrogenedentota bacterium
GTAGTCGAGCCCTGCGGGATAAATGAGCAGGGCGCGGTCGCCTGGCTCGCAATGCCTCAACAAATGCGCCGCGATCGCCCGGGCCTTCCGGTCGAGTTCCGCAAACGTATACGACGCGGACTCTCGTTCGCCGTCTTCCAGAAAGGTGTAGGCCCGCCTGCCGGGGCGGCGCAGAGCACGCTGCTGAAGCATTTCAACGAGGGTGTCTACATCCATCGGTTTGACGAGTTCCGGACTCTGCGGGTCTATGGATGCCGGGCCCGCGATTCGGGGGCCGGCACTGCTGGTTCGCGACATGCGCATTGACTCCGATGTTCTAGCCAAGGCTCCACTTGCCCCTCCGGGATGAGAAGGTCGCAACCGAATTGCAACCCCACGCTCCCTCCCACAGCCGTTTGACCGCCTATGTCGGTTCCCGGTTACAGTCGGCGCGTCTCGACACAACCCGTGAGTACAAGATACAACTCTGGGCGCGGCAAACAGTTAGGCGTCGGTTTGGCCAGAATCCGCACTAGCTTACCATGAACACGCTGGAAATACAAGCCACACAACCACTTGGCCTGCATCGGGCACGTGTCGAGAAACGAATTCCCTGGGAAACATGTGCATCGTATCCAGCAAAAGTAAACTACCTGGGAGTTCGACCGTGCGAATGCCTCTCTACCAAGTTGACGCGTTCACGACGAAACCATTCACAGGCAACCCCGCCGCGATTTGTCCGCTCGAGTCCTGGATGGATGATGGCACGCTCCAGGCGATCGCCGCGGAAAACAACGTCTCGGAAACGGTTTTTTTCGTAGGGGCGAGTCCTCTGAACTACGAACTGCGCTGGTTTACCCCGACCACCGAGGTGGACCTGTGCGGTCACGCCACCCTTGCCTCCGCGTTCGTGCTGTTCAATTGCCGGCGTGTCGCGGGGGACACAGTCCGCTTCAACACGCGAAGTGGAATGCTGACCGTCGTTCAGCAAAATGAACGTCTGGTCATGGACTTTCCTAGCCCGCATTTCTCACCAGTCGCCCACGTTGACGGGGGGCGACTGGTGAGAAATGCTCTGGAGATAGCATGGGAGTGATTTTGGTGAGGATTTTTAATCCGGATTATGGCGATGAAAGGCATATGGCCGGTATGCCAATATCGGCGATCACGAGGCGACCGATGTATGCCGACGCCGTGGGGCGCTGAAAGCCTGCTTTCGGACACTGAAAAGTCACTGTAACGTCAGCCCGTACGCAGACGCCGCAGATCTCTCCGGTGTCGGCGTCCAAACCCGATGGCAAGTCTACTGCGACGGTCCTGACCTCGGGCCACGCTTCGATCGCTGCGCGCGCCGGTCCCGTGACTTCGCCTTTGATGCCGGTACCGAGCAGCGCATCGACAAGTACGGCGCAGTGGGCCAAGCCGCGGACTGCGTCGCGCGCGTGGGCGTCCGAGTTGGCTACGAAGATTTTGCCACCTAACCTTTCGTACACGCGCATGAAGACCTGCGCGTCGCCGCGGATCGAAGCAGGGTCGGCCACTAGGACCACGCGGGTCTCGTATCCCGCCGACATCGCGAGCCTCGCGACCACGAATCCGTCTCCCCCGTTGTTGCCTTTACCGCACACGACTCCCACGGGGCCGCGGTCAATCTCGCGAAACACCGCCGTACCCGCGTTGTTCATGAGCACGACGCCGGGGATACCAATTTCTTCGATGCAGCGTCGATCGGCCTCGCGCATTTGCGCGGCGGTAAGGTATCTAATCGCGTCGCGAGGACCGCCGCGCTCGAGTGGCGCGGCGGTTCCCGGTTCCTTGCGCTGCTCACGGTATCGATTCATGTTGCGACGCATCGTGCTTCAGCCCGAAGACACTAGAATCGCACCTGGACCCGGTACGTGACTTTTACCTCTTCGTCCTTCTTCACCGGCACGCTGAACACCGCGGTCCGCGCGTCCTTCTTGACGAAATCGTGCGACTTCTCGAGGATTTGCCAGTCGCCGGGCAAGGGCTCGACGATGTCAACCACGATGTCGGACTCTTTGTGGTTGCGCAGCGTGACTTCGTACGCGGACTGGTGCACATTCGACGCGATGACGCGGTAGTCCGTCTGCACGCGTTCGCCAATCACATCGAACGCGTCGCCCAGCCGCAATTTCACGTCTTCGTTCTTGGGCGTATGTTTGATCCGATCTTCGCCTGCGAACTGTTTCATGCCTTCGCTGTCTTCCTGGTAAACGCGCATGATGCCGCCGGGCAGAGGGATGCCGAGGCCGTTCTTTTCTTCATTGCGGAACTTCAGAAACACGCTCACGTGCTGCTCGCCAGTGGGCGGCACCTGCTGGCTGTAGTACCACTCCTGCCCGCGATACTCGTAGATCTTGGCGCATTTGACGCCCGTCCCGCTCAACAGCGCGAGTTGCTTGGATTGGTTTTGTTTGATGGTCGTGCGCCGCGGCATCGTGTAGAGGTGATACTCGGCGAATGCCTCTTCCTGGGCCATCCGCTCTGCCATGACCGCCTCGGCCGCTTCAAACCTTCGGAGTGCCTTCATTTCGTCACGCACCACGTTCACGTCGCCCGCCACCAACTTCAGCTTCGCGTTTGTATACGTGGCGCCCGACTGGTTGTTCATCGTCACCCAGCCAGCCACGTCCAACGCCTTTTCGTCCTTTGCCAGGGTGATGACGTAGTCCGCCTGCCACGAGATGCCGTTGGTCAGATAGGTGACCTCCAAGGTCTGGTCGGCGCTGGCGTTGTCGAGCAGCCAGATCAGGGAGGGCTTCGCAATCAAGTTCTCGGGGATCTCGGGCAGTACCACATTGCCGGGATGGCCGAGATAGATCTCGCCGTTCACCTCATAGACGGGGCCTTCGTTCAGGCTCAAAAGGACCGCTTCGACGAGGCCGGTGTTGATGTCGTTGCTGAAATTTTGGAGTTTGACCTTCTTGCCGACGTACTTCTCCATGAGCTTCGACGGGCTGATCAGGTCGTATTCGTAATTCTGTTCGAGAATGGTGACCGAACCGGCAGACGTAAGCGACACAAGCCCCACCGTCTCGGGCCGAATCTGTTGCGCGACGTCGCCGAATTGCAGAAGGGTCTCCCCGGTTGGCAACTTGAGCTGTCGGGTGTCGCGCACCAGCGCCAACCCGTTGTTGTAGGCCGTCACGGCAACCTCTTTCTGGTCCTGCAATGAGGACTCGGTCACTGCGGGTTGGGCCGCAGACACAGCGGCCGACAGGACAGCGGTCAGTCCGGCAAGTACTTGATTCATAAGACACTTCTCCTGCTTGGACCGCGATTCGGCCCCGATCGGGGGGATTCGCGTACCCGTTCATTATGGGAACGATTGAAATCCACAGACGTTCAATGAGACACCGCGGCAGCCCCCAAGTTCACGTCGTTGCCGATTCCCTGGATTATACACCGGCGAAGGAGTAGATGGGGACCGCGGGTAGCCCCCGCCACTATAAAAGACGTCCGGCGCGAGCGCCGGACGCCACAAGTACGTGTTTGGGGCTGTCCCGGAAACCTTTAGTGGGCTTCCGCGGCCTTTCGTTTTTCGTATTCGGCGATGACCTGTTGGGCCACGTGCTCCGGGACTTCGTCGTAGTGGTCGAACTTGAGGGAATAGCTTCCGCGCCCGCCGGTTCGGCTTCGCAGATCCGTCGAGTATCGCAGGATTTCGGCCTCGGGAACCAAAGCGCGAATTCGCTGCCTCCCGGGACCCGCCGGCTCCATGCCGAGAATGCGGCCGCGTCTGCTGTTCAAATCGCCGTTGATATCACCCATGAACTCATCGGGCACGGTGACTTCAATCTGCATAATCGGTTCGAGCAGGCAGGGCCGGGCCTCTTTCACGCCTTTCTGAATCGCCATCGAGGCGGCGATTTTGAACGCCATTTCCGAGGAGTCTACGTCGTGGTAGGACCCGTAGAACAGTTCGACGATGATGTCGACGACCGGGTACCCCGCGATGACACCTCGTTCGAGCGCCTCGATGCATCCCTTGTCGACCGCCGGAATGTACTGTTTGGGGACAACTCCCCCGACGATGCTGTCTATAAACTTATAGCCTGCGCCGCGCTCGTTCGGAGAGATGCGCAGGTGGACGTCGCCGTACTGGCCGTGCCCGCCCGACTGCTTCTTGTGCTTTCCCTGAACTTCCGACTTGCCCTTCACTGTTTCCTTGAATGCCACCTTCGGGGTCCTCGTCTCGGCCTCGACGTGGTACTTGCGTTTCATACGGTCCAATAGAATATCGAGCTGCAAATCGCCCATGCCCCGGACCACGTGCTCGTGCGTGGCGGTGTCCCGGTAGTGGCTGAAGGTCGGGTCTTCTTCCGCGAGCCGGTTAAGCGCCTCCCCGATCTTGTCCTCATCCGCGCGCGACTTGGGAACGATGGCCAGTTTGACCATGGACTCGGGCAACACAATTTTGGGAAGCTGCACATCCGTTCCGTTTGCCGTGATGGTATCGCCGAAATGGGTATTCTTGAGTTTTGTCATCGCCGCAAGGTCGCCCGGCCCCACGGCGTCCACAACCTTTTGCTCCTTGCCGTTCATCAAGTAGATTTTGCCGGTGCGTTCCTTGGTCCGCGTTGTCGCGTTGTAGAACTCGGAATCCGAGCGCAGGGTCCCGCTGAATACCCGGAACAGCGTCAGTTGGCCCACGTACGGGTCCACGACCGAACGAAAAACCTGGCCTACGAACGGCGCGTCCGGACTAACGGTCAATTCGATTTCGGCGCCGGTGCCATTGAGCGCCACGACCTTGCGCTCCAAGGGCGTGGGAAACGAATGCGCGATCACGTCCAGGAGTTCCCGGACGCCGATATCCTTCTCCACGCTTCCACCGAGAATGGGGACGATCTTGCCGGATTTGATGCCGTTATGAAGGCCTTCATCGAACTCTTCGTTGGACAGCTCGCCGCTTTCCAGATACTTTTCCAAGAGGGCGTCGTCGCTTTCCGCCACCGCGTCCATGATCGAGGTGCGCAGCTCCTCCACCTCGCTTGCCACCTGGGTCGTGTCGCCGGTCAGAATGTTGACGACTCCACTGAGCGAACCGGACTTCCCGATCGGTAGGACGAGCGGCACGCATTGATTGCCGTAGGTCTTTCGCAGTTCGTCGACACGTTCGGCAAAATCCGTGTGATCGCGGTCGAGTTTGTTGACGAAAATGGCGCGGGGCGTCGAATTCCGGTCCGCAAACGCGATCGCGTTGTCCGTGCCGACCTGCACTCCGGTCGTGGCGTCAACCATCACGATGACCGAGTCGAGGACCGGCACCGACGCCGCCACTTCCCCGAGGAAATCGGCGTAGCCGGGATGATCCACCATGTGGATGCGGACGCCGTCCCAATCGACGTGGGTGAGCTTCATGCTGATGGTTTGTTTTCGGGCGATTTCTTCCTCGAGGTAGTCGCAGACGGTGTTGCCGTCTTGCACTCGCCCCAAACGATTGGTTTTGCCGGCGGCATGGAGCACGTGTTCGATGAGCGTCGTTTTTCCCGTGCCGCCGTGACCTAGAATGCCAACGTTTCGTACTTTCGCCCCGTCACCCGCCATGATGTGCTGCCCTCCGCACCGGTTGGTTCGATTCCGTTCTAGCCGCGGGCCGCCCCATCCCGGTGTGAATTGCGCTCCGCCCGCGACCGGACTTTCGAGTATACAATCCAAACCGGACGCTAACAACTTGATGCTTCACATTGACCGAGCCGCACCGCGATTATAGAATCTGCCATTTCGTGGGCGGAAGCGAGAAGTCCCGCTATGGAACAGTTGGCGTCCGAATTCTTCAAACGGTTCGCGGCCCGGCCACTACTTTTGGCTCGGGCCCCCGGGCGTGTGAACTTGATCGGAGAGCACGTGGACTACAACGGGTTGCCGGTGCTGCCGATGACCCTGGATCGCGAAATCCGAATTGCGGGACGCCCCCGACCGGACAAGACCATCAGGATTCATAACACGAATCCCAAGTTCGCCCCCGCGGAATTCTTCAATGCCGAATCGATCGAACCTTCCTCGCAGGGAGCATGGGAAAACTACTGCAAAGCGGCCGTCGTTGGAGTAAATCGCAAGTATGGACTAGGCGCGGGCAGCGGCATGGAACTACTCGTTGACGCGACCCTTCCACCCGCGGCCGGGCTGTCTTCGTCGTCCGCGCTCGTTGTGGCCACGTCGCTTGCCTATCTGGGACTACGCGGAGTGGACGCGGAAAACGAAACGGCACGCATCGAACTGGCGACTTTGTTGGCCGAGGCGGAGCGTTACGTCGGCACCGAGGGAGGGGGGATGGATCAGGCGATCATCCTGCTCGGCGACGCGGACTGCGCATGCAAGATTGATTTCTTCCCGCTGCGAATCGAGCGGGTGCCTCTTCCGGTAGGGTACACTTTCGTGGTGTGCGATTCACGGGTGAAGGCCGACAAGTCCGGTGACGCCCGTCACCGATACAATCAAGGACCTGCCCTTTCCCGCCTCATCTGCGCGATGGCGGAAAGGCAGGCTCAACTCACGTACGGCGCCGAGATCGAGGTGACACACCTCGGCGATTTCTGGTTTGGTCCGCTTTGCCTGACCCATTCGGAGATCGAAGCGCTGTTCATCGAGGCGTTTCCTAGGCCGCGTACGCGGCTGTCTGAAGCCGCGCGTTTTCTCGAGATGAATGAGGACGAAATCCGGCGGCGATGGATAGGCGACCTGCCCGAGCCTCTTGAGGGTTTTCCATTGCAGGCGCGGGCCCGTCATCAACTTTCCGAGTTTCAACGGGTGGAACAAGCCCGCGACTGTCTTCTCGCGGGTGATGCGGCGGGCTTCGGCGCGCTGATGGATGCATCACACCGAAGCTGTGCGGAGGACTTTGGGGTGAGTTGCGCGGAGTTGGACGAACTGGTGGAGGCTGCACGCCAATCCGGCAGCATTGGTTCGCGATTGACCGGCGCCGGGTTTGGCGGGTGTACGGTGCATTTGGTACCCGATGAAAAGCTTGGCCAATTTCGGGACGGTGTAATCTCGGCGTATTATGCGCCAAAGTCGATTCCGGTCACGGTGAGCGAAGGTCCAATAATCGAAGGTCGCGCAGGGCGCCATGCGAGTTTTTTGCACTTGTAACTTTCTTGTCAATCTCCTAGAATGCAAGGGGTTAAGCGGAGTACGCACGGTATGTGCGCGCACCCGCGACGACCACGTTCCCGATGTTTGGACGGTTGGTGATGAGTACGTTGAAAAGCGTTTACTTTCAACGGGTTAAGCAGATTTCACCCTTTGACAGATTACGCATTGCGTGGTACCGTTGTGAAGCGGGCGGACAGAGGCGAGATACGATGCGTCCGGGCCCGTTCACGACCGATCACCGCGAGTACCCGAGCACTCGCAGGCAGGATTAACCACCATCGGGGAGGATCGGTTCGTGCCTAAGTTTGCATACAAAGCGATAGACAGCTTGGGCGTGGAGCAGTATGGTGTCGTCGAGGCGGAGAACGAAAAAGACGCCATCAACGAAGTAGGGCGCAAAGGCCTGTTTCCCACTGAAGTGCGGCATGCCAACATTACGGACGACCTCCGACTGAAATGGAAGGAGCAGCGCCAGCACTGGGAGGAGGTCGAAGCGCGAAAGCTCGAGCGGCAGAAGAAACGCCATACTCGGCAGCGGCTTGTGGTGCGATACAAGGACGGCAGAACTGAATATGGCGTGTGTTTTGCGCTGAACCCGCGCGATACCGGCTTTCACCTCGACAAGGTCGACGCAAATGGGGCGACCACGGGTGAGGCCGTTCAAGTGCGGTATTCGGATTTGAAGGCCGTTTTTTATGTAAA
>BTUX01000230.1:0-7747 GCA_045863315.1 Candidatus Hydrogenedentota bacterium
CCGCCGCATGCTGGTGGAAGGCGTCGTGGGTACGTTGGCGGCAGAGGGGCGCCTGGATCGGCTCGCCGGCGCCGCGCAATCCGGCGGGTTTGTGAATCATGTGCTCCGCGTCATAACGCAACTCAAGCAAGCCGCCGTGGACCCGCAACAGTTTCGCGCAGCGGTCCGTAAGCGGCGGCGGCCGTCGTGGCTCGACGGGATCGTCGCCGATGTGTATGAGGCCTATCAGGGCGCGCTGCGCGCTTCGAACGCATACGACCGCGTGGGCGTGTACTGGCAGGCTGAGCTGATCGCGAGGCGGAAACCTCCTTCGGCGCTTGCCGGACTGGACCTACTGCTGTTCGACGGCTTCGATGACTTTACCCCGTCGGAGTTCCGCGTCATCGAGAGCGTCAACACTCACGTGGACGAACTCGTGTTCGGCGTGAGCTGCGTGCGGAACAATTCGTGGCAGCAAGACCTCTATCAAAGCGCGCTCGCGACGGCGGCCCGAATTCGGTCGTCTTTCGAACTCGTTGACGACCGGGACTTTCCCGAGGAACCCTGTCGGACCTTACGCGACCATTGCGTACGGTATTTCCTCTCGCGCGAGCCCCCCCCGAGTCCTGAGGGGCTTGAACAGGACATCGACCTCATTCAGTGCTCCGATCCCGCCCATGAACTGGAGACGATGGCTCGAACGATCAAGACCCTAATCGTCGAACAGGAAGTCTCTCCTGAACACATAGCGATTGTGTATCGCCGATTGGCGGACGTACTGCCGAATCTTCGCGCCGTGTTCCAGGAGTTCGGAATCCCCTTCACGGAACATGCCCCCCCATGTCTTGCCGACCGTTCGTTCGCCACTTTCGTGACTGTCCTGCTCAACGCAATTCAATCCTGGTCCCGGGTTGATGTGCTCGATACGATTACATCTCCTTGGTTCTCCGGCGGGCCTTCATCCGATCGAATGCATGTGGGGGCGTTCCCGCTACTGGCGAAGTTGGCCGCCATCGTCGAGGGACGGGATGAATGGCTTACTCGCGCTTCGCTGCTTGCGACGGAGACCATGAAGTCCCAGGACGACGCGACAGGTTATCTGCAAAGCCGCGTTCCCAACGCCGCCGACGCCGTTGACGCCTTCTGTCGGAGCGTTTCGCGTCTCGCCGAGCTTGCCGAGCTGTTGCCTCGACGCGGCAAGCGACGACAACTCGCGGATGCGGTCCAGTCGATAATCGAACGTTGTGTTGTGGAACCGCCTTCGTGTGCGCAAGGTGTCGGCCCATTTCATGAATTCGACTCTCACGCGGTCGCCGGCGTACGGCGTCTGCTGCGTCGAATCGCGGCCGAAATCGGAAACAACGCGACGGGGGCCGAGATCGATGCAATGGAGTTCATTCAGGAATTGCGCCGCGCCTTCGACGACGCGCCGTGCGATGCGCCGTCTTCCGGGTCCGGCGTCTACGTGTTGGACGCCGAGGCCGCCCGTCTTCGCGCGTTTGGCTATGTTTTCCTCGCCGGAATGAATGAAGGCGTCTTTCCCGCCCCGCCGCCCGCGGGCGTCATCTACACCGATCGCGATATTGACGATCTTATATCATCCGGCGTGCGCCTCGAGAAACGATCCGATCACTCCCAACGCGAGATGCTTCTCTTCCATCACGTCCTGGAGAGCGCATCAAAGCGGCTGTACGTGCTTTGGCCGACCGTGACCGCCGAGGGCAAGCCGCTGCTGCCGAGTCCCCTCATCGAGGACTTGAGAATGCTTACGGGGCGGGCCGTCGAACGCTTGAATGCATCTGCCCGCGCGTTTCTTCCGGCGCTTGCGGATGTGGCGTGCCCGCGAGACCTTCGCAATGCGGCCCGGGCAGAAGCCGGGGCCGAGGAGCTCGAGCACGAATTTAAGGACGAGTTTGTCCAGGTCGAAATCGGGGCCTCGATCGAGCGCCGCCGCTACAGTGACAAGCCCTTCGACAACTACGACGGGATTATTGGTGCGAAGGACCTTCTCGCCCAGCTCGCCGCGGCATTCGGACCGGACCATCCATTCAGTGTGGCACAATTCGAACGGTATGCGAAGTGTCCCTTCGGCTTTTTTGCGGAACGCATTCTCGGAGTCGAGTCCGTCGAGTCACCAGCCGTCGAGTTTGACGCAAAGGTGCGGGGGCAAATTCTGCATGAAGTGTTGCAGTTGTTCCACCAGAAGTTTTGCGGCCGGGCCGTCTATGAAATCCCCGAAGAGGAGGCCCGGGGTGTTATGAGCGGACTTGTCGACGAGGTATTCGCGCGACGGTCTCATCACAGTGTTACGGCCCCGCGGGGCGTCAGCGAAGTCGAACGGGCCCGAATGAAAGTGGTATTGGATCGCTATCTGACCGGCGAACGGAGCGCGCGGTCTGAATGGAAACCGGCCCACTTCGAGGTGTCGTTCGGACGGACTCCTTCACCTTCGGCCGACCCCCTGTCCCGCGAGGAATTCTTCGCACTGGACACTGCGGACGGTGTGGTGTTGGTATCGGGCCGGATCGATCGAATCGACCTGGACGACGGGCGCGCGCGAATCGTGGACTACAAGTCAAGGCTCGACCCGAACACAGTGAGTTCGGAGATCAAGCACGGGGTCGCATTGCAGCTTTCGCTTTACGCGATGGCAATGGAGCGCGCGCTGATGCCGGGCGTCGAGTGCGCCGAGGCGTGTTTCATTCAACCCGGCGCCCCGAAATCGGTCGAAGGGCTAAAGAAAGCGAAAAATGAATGGGACATGCGCGCCGAGATTGCGCTATCAAGTGTCGTGCGGTGCCTGAATGGCATCCGATCCGGCCAGTTCCCGCCGACGCCGTTTAAAGACCGCTGTTCGTTGTGCGCACTCCACCGAGTGTGCCGCCATGAGGCATTTCGCATCGATCGGAAAACTACGCCCTGAGATGAAATACACCGGTCCACAGAGCGAAGCAATAACCGCCGGAGACGTAGACGTGTGCGTGGCCGCGGGCGCGGGCTCTGGCAAGACCATGGTGCTGGTGGGCCGAATCCTCCACCTCATCGAGGAGGGCCGTACCGATCTGTCCGGCGTTGTGGCCATCACCTTCACCGACAAGGCCGCAGCGGAAATGAAGGCCCGGCTGCGACGGAAGTGCCGGAGAAAATCGGAGAACGGGGATCGCGAGACCATGAATCGGTGGCGCAGCATCGAACGGCAGGTCGACGGCGCGCGAATCTCGACGATCCACTCCTTTTGCATGGGGATACTTAAGGAAAACGCGCTCGCCTTGGGTTGGGACCCCGACTTTCGAGTACTCACCGACGCCGAAAAGGACTTGCTCTACTCGGAGACGGTGGAGTGCACGGTGCACCGGTTGCTGGAGGACGAGGATCCGGCGGCGTTCCGTCTTTGCACGGAGTTCGGCGTATCGCGCGTCTCAGCGATCTTGGCTTCCCTGCTGAATCAACGTGCCGCCATCGAGCGGGTCTTGGCCGGACACGAATACACCGATTCCGACTCCATCGTCAAGCACTGGAGAGAAGTCACCGATCATGTGTACCGGGAACGCCTGCTCTCCCTAGCCCATTCGATACCCCTTCAACATTTCCAATTAGAGCTCGAAGCGCTCGAAGGCCACTGCGAGAGCGCGTCGGACGCGCGCGAAGCGTTGAGGCGTGAGATGCTGTCCGCTCTCAGTCGCATTCGCAGCGCAAAGGAAGCCCAGGCGATCGAACAAGCGCTGGCGCACTTGCGAACCAAGAGCGCCAAAGGGGGCAGCAAGAAAAACTGGTCGCCGGAGGAGTCGTTCGGTAAAGTTTCCGACATTTGGAACCGACTTAAGGCATTTCTCGAAACTTACTGTCCATCGCCGTGCGACCCGGGCGTCGAAACCACGTCTGCCGCGCTGACCAGCGACCTCGTCGCCGTATACCGCACACTCGTCGACGATCTACGCGATGCCAAGATCGCACAGAACGCCCGGGATTTTGACGACCTGATCATCGAGACCGCACAGGTGCTCAGGCAAAGGCCTGATGACCCCGACTCGGTCTGCGCGCGCGCGGCACAATCCATCAAACACTTGCTCATTGACGAGTTTCAGGACACGGACAGTCTGCAGCTCGATATCGTGCGGACACTCGCCAGCGTGCCCGGCGGACCCAGGCTGTTCATAGTAGGCGACGCCAAGCAGTCCATCTACTACTTTCGGGGCGCGGAAGTCGAGGTGTTCCGGGAAGCGCAGGAGATTTCGGCCAAGACTATCCCCATGAAGGAGAATTTCCGGTCGTCGCCGCGGATTTTGTCGTTTGTGAACGAGTTCTTTCGGAAGTCGGAATTGCTGGCGGGCGTCGAGCGCGACTACGTAGGACTGGAGCCCATGCGCACCGATCCCGAGCTGCGGAGGATCGAGTTCCTCATCCCGAACACACTGGACGAAGACGCGTCGGCCGATGCGTATCGCCGGATGGAGGCGGAACTCATCGCCGCCCGACTGACGGAGATGTGTGCAGGGCCCGAGCGCGTCAACGTACACGACAAGGAATCCGATTCTTTTCGGCCGGCACGGTTCGGTGACGCGGCGATACTTCTTCGATCCTTGAATGACGTCCACCATTATGAGCAGGCCCTTCGGCTTGCCAACGTTCCCTACGTTCTCGTGGCGGGCAAGGGATTTCACGACCGTCAGGAAATCGCGGACCTCCGCGCCCTCCTCGCCTTCATCGTGGACCCCTATGACGAAGTCGCGCTTCTAGGAGTCCTGCGAAGTCCGGTTGCGGGACTGTCCGACGAGGCATTATTTCGTCTGTGCGGCGGCGTTGCCAAGCACACCCCCCTGGTCAGGGCGTTCGCGGAAGGCGCCCGCTGCGGCGATCCGGAACAGGACCAACGCCTCGACCGAACCCGCGCGTTGGTCGAGGAACTTCGCGCGCATCAAACGCGGCCTCTGGCAGAGTTTCTGCAACTCGTGCTGGATCGCACCGCCTACGAGGCGATTCTGCTGGGCCAGTTCCTTGGCGTGCAGCGCGCGGGCAACTTGCGCAAGGTGTGCGCGCTCGCGGCAAGTTTTCAGCGTTCCGGGTCTGCGCGGCTGCCGGCCTTCGTGCGTTATCTGACGGAAATGGCGGCCGAAGAAGTGCGCGAAGGCGAGGCCGCGGTACAAACCGAGGGCGCCGATGCGGTCATCCTCATGACGATCCACAAAGCCAAGGGCCTCGAATTTCCTATCGTCGCGATCGCCGACATGTCCCGAAAGCACGCGGACTCCCATCGAATGCCTGCTATCGTGCACCGCCGACTCGGGTTGGCGATGAAGTCGTATGACGCCATAGGCAATCTCCAGGCGCCGCGCGTATTCGACGAGGCGAGCAATGCCCGAAAGCTGGAGGAGCGCGCTGAAATCGCGCGCGTGCTCTATGTCGCCATGACGCGGGCGCGCGACCACCTGCTCCTGTGCGGCGCGCCGGACACCAGAGGCGATCAGCATTGGATGGCCGCCCTTAACGCGCAGTTTGGGCTTTTCGATCGTCGGCACGGCGAGGAGTTTCAGGGGGACGGATGGAGCGCGCGTATGGTGCGCAAGTTATCGCCGAGAGTCGTAGAGCGTACGGCGGAGAAAAAACAAACCATGCCGTCGAGAGAAATCCTCCTGAAGCGGATTTCGCCGGTTGCTGCGTCCCGTTCGGATTGCGGAACGGTACGGGCAACTTTGCTTGCTGCCGCGATGGCCGGAAAAACAGCCGTAGATCAGTCCGGCGGACGCGACACGGAGGCCGGCGCGGACCCGCAGGCGCGGGGCACGCTTGTGCACAAGTTCTTTGAAGTATGTGAGTGGAGTTCGCCGCTGCCGCCGCAAATTGATGCGCTCCTCCGAATGGAGTATCTCGCGCCGGATCGGGAAGCCGACGTTCATCGAGAGCTCCTCGGGATTGCGGAGAGAGTGGCCGCAAGCCCCCTGGGAAGACGGATGGCGTCCGCACGAAACCTGCAACGGGAAGTGCCGTTCATGCTTCGAATCGGCGGCGTTATTGTGAGTGGGAAGGTCGACGCGGTAGTCGACGACAACGTCATTATCGACTACAAGACGGGGCATGCTTCGCCCGAGCGCATGATGGAATATGAGTTCCAGATCCGACTTTACGCACTCGCTTTGACGGAACTGCGGGGGGCAACCTCACTCGAGGGTTTTCTTTTTCTGGTCGACGAGAAGGAGGAGTCGAGATGGATTCACGCGGTCGACGTGTCACGCTCGATCGTCGAAGACACGCGGCGGACCGCTGCTGACACGCTGGACCGGCTATTGTCATCCCCTTTGTCCGCCGTGCTGCACGCGGACCACTCGACGTGAAGCGGCGTCTTGCGGCATCGGTGCTGATGGCGCTGTGCGCTGTCGCGTGTTTCGCACAGACTACGGTAATTCAGCAGGGTATCGTCTCAGTCGAATTCCCCGACGGCCACGCCGAACTCGCCCGGCAAAGCCTCGCAACATTGAGTGAGGCCTTGGAATCGTACTCCGACCGGCTCCCCGCCGGGGACAGACCGATCCGCGTGGCGATCTGTCCCTCGATAGTGGAGTTTCGCAAATTCGCGGGCCCCTTTACGTCGCACGGAATTACCGGGGTCTCTCTGCCGGAAAAGGGAATCATCGCGGTCAAGACGCCCGATTTGACCCCTCCCGAGGCCGACTATCGCGGCACGTTGCGCCATGAACTCGTCCACGTGCTGCTCGCGCGAAATACCGCGCCCGGCAATCTCCCGAGGTGGTTGAATGAGGGAATCGCCATGACCATGTCGGGCGAGAAGCGTTGGGGAAGCAAAACGCACGTAGCGCAAATGTTTATTGACGGGCGCCTGCTCGAGTATCGCGATCTCGAGTTGTCGTTTCTTGAACCCGGTCAGGAAACCGAATTCGGCGACGCCTACGCCCAAGCGCTGTCCATGACACGATACCTAAAGAAGCGCTTGGGCGACGAGGAGTTCTGGGCGTTGGTCCGATCGTTGCAGGACCGATCGTTCGGCTCCGCCCTCTCGGAGACCCTGGGCGTCACACCGTATGGATTTTGGGAGGAGTGGACCGGGTCGATGCGGTGGCCGGTCTTCGTGTTCTCGATCATCACCGGTCTCACGTTGTTTCAGGTCATGGCCGCTCTTGTCATCTGGGCGTGGTGGCGCAAACACCGACGCGGCCGAAAAGTGCTCGCGGAGTGGGAAAAAGAGGAGGAAGACGCCGACGCCTTCGCGGAATACGGCGAGGATTCGAACGCCGCCAACGAGATGGACGAATGGGATGAAGATGCGGCTACGGATGAAACACGGCGATAGCACCCGCAATTTTGCTGTAGTCGCCGGCGATACGGCACAATAGGCCCGAGAGAAGACACTCATCGGATTGGGTTCAGCAGGTAGTCCGGATTTTTCACACCCACGCGCGTTGGAGGATAGAATATTGTACAGTGCGCACTGTTATGCATCGTCGCCACGCGGCACGGCAGAACAGATGGTGGGTGTGAAAAATCCTCACTAAAATCACTCACATGCTTTTTCCAGAGCATTTCTCACCAGTCGCCCCCCGTCAACGGGGGCGACTGGTGAGAAATGCGGGGTAGTCGCTGTTTGATAGATATTTCAAAATTGAGCGTACGTCCGGGCCGGGCCCGGCCTTTCGGGGCGACCCCGGAAGACTCCGGCGTCCAGTTCACAATCTTCAGCCGACACGCGGTCAACGTCTGGCTCGCCTTGTTTGACCATCCCGCCGCTGTCGAGCCGGCGTGCGAGTTTCGTTTTGAC
>BTUX01000231.1:0-7591 GCA_045863315.1 Candidatus Hydrogenedentota bacterium
CTGGTTCCTCTTCATTTCGTGGGGCATTGCAAGGGGGTCGTCGACGGGGGGGTGCTTGACTTTCAGCTCCGCGAAGTCGAAGTGGAATGCCTTGCGCTCGAGGTGCCCGAGTTTATCGAGGTCGATATCACCGATCTCGGGATTGGCAACAGCCTTCACGTGTCCGACATCAAAGCGCCGGCCAATGTAACCATCGTCAGCGAAGCGGACCGGAGCGTCGTGGCCGTGCACGCACCGAGACTGGTCACAGCGGAAGCCCCGGCGGCCGGCGAAGCGGTTGAAGGCGCCGAGGCCGCCGCTCCCGCCGAAGGCGCCGAATCCAAGGCCCCCGCTGATCCCGAGAAGAAGGAATCCAAGGGCGGCAAGGGATAACCGCCGCCACGGAACGGAGAGGACCGCCGCGTGAAACTCGTCGTGGGCCTTGGCAACCCGGGTCCGCAATACCGGTTTACACGTCACAACGTCGGATTTCGCGTGCTGGATTTACTGGCGGAGCGCATGGGCGCCGCCTTCAATCAGGAGAAATACGGCGGGCTGGTCGCGACGGCCGAGTGGAACGGCACGCGCACGATGCTACTGAAGCCATTGACCTACATGAACCTCAGCGGGACCTGCGTTGCCAAGGCGGTACGGAACCGGGTCCGCGACTGGTCCGACCTCTTGGTGATAGTGGACGAGATTTACCTGCCGCTTGGGGTGCTGCGCATTCGCGAGAAAGGCAGCGCAGGGGGGCACAATGGGATGAAATCGATCATCGAACACCTCGGCACGCAGGCGTTCCCGCGGCTGCGCATAGGCGTAGGTGATAAGCAAGGGGGCCAGCCGCTGCGCGACCACGTATTGGGCGCGTTCCGGCCCGAGGAAAAAACCGAGGTCGAGGAAGTGCTGAAGACGGCGGCAGAGGCGGCGTTGTGCTTCGTCGATCACGGGGTCCACCAAGCGATGGCCGCGTTCAATCGGCGCAAGCGCCCCGGCGAAGAAAAGCGGCAGCAGGAGAAGTCATGAAACATACGATCAGTGTCCTTGTCGAGAACCACTTCGGCGTTCTGGCCCGCGTTTCGGGGCTGTTCAGCGCGCGCGGGTACAACATTGACAGCCTGTGTGTCGGCGAGACCGAAGATCCGACCGCGTCCCGTATGACGGTGGTGGTGGAGGGAGACGACCGTGTGCTCGAGCAGATCGTCAAACAGTTGAAGAAGCTGGTCGAAGTCATCGACGTCATCGATCTGACGCGCGAGAGCTTCGTGGAGCGGGAATTGGTGATGGTGAAGATCGGCGTAAACAACTCGCAGCGAACCTCGGTGATCGAGGTGGCGGGCATTTTCCGGGCCAAGGTGGTGGATCTCAGCCCCGAGGCCATGATTATTGAAGCAACGGGCAGCGAGGGAAAAATCAAGGCGTTTATTGATATGATGCGTCCTTTCGGGATTAAAGAACTGGTGCGGACCGGAAAAATCGCCGTGGCGCGTTCACTCAGAGACAACGGCGCGACGAGCGCATAGGGGAGAGACGATGGCGAAGATCTATTACGAAAAGGATGCGGACCTGTCGCTGCTTAGCGGCAGGACCGTCGCGGTGATCGGATACGGCAGTCAGGGCCATGCCCACGCGATGAACCTGCGTGACAGCGGCGTGAGCGTGGTGATCGGCCATCGGGGCGGCGCGAACAGCAAGACGTACCAGGCGGCGAAGGAAGCCGGGTTCGAGGTGTTGTCCGTATCGGACGCGGCCGGCCGCGCGGACATCATCATGATTCTGGTGCCGGACACGATCCAGCGAGACCTTTTTGAGAAGGAAATTCGTCCGCAGCTTACGGCGGGCAAATCGTTGATGTGGGCGCACGGGTTCAACATCCATTTCAAGTGCGTGGTCCCGCCTGCGGACGTCGACGTCTTTATGATAGCGCCGAAGGGGCCGGGCCATTTGGTCCGCGAGGAGTTTGTCCGGGGCGCGGGCGTGCCGTGCCTGGTCGCCATTCATCAGGACGCGAGCGGGCAGGCCTTGAAGAAGGCGCTGGCGTACGGCCTTGGCATCGGCGGAGCGCGCGCGGGGATTATCGAGACGACGTTCAAGGAGGAGACCGAAACGGACCTGTTCGGCGAGCAAACCGTGTTGTGCGGAGGTTCGGCGCAACTGATCAAGGCGGGGTTTGAAGTGCTCATCGAGGCGGGATACCAACCGGAGATCGCGTACTTCGAAGTGATGCACGAGTTGAAGCTGATCGTGGATTTGTATTACCGTGGCGGCTTGAAGTTCATGAATTACTCGGTAAGCGATACCGCGGAGTACGGCGGGATGACCGTCGGGCCGAGAATCGTCACAGAGGACACCAAAAACGCCATGCGGGCCGCGCTCAAACGCATCCAGAGCGGGGAGTTTGCCAAGGAGTGGCTTGACGAATACCAGTCCGGCGGAGCCAACTTCGAGCGATTGCGACGAGAGAACGCGGAACACCCCGTCGAGAAGGTCGGGGTTGAACTGCGGAAGATGATGCCCTGGATCAAGTGATATCGGCCCCGCCATCGGCGGGGCTTTCAATTTGAATCGGAGTGCGCGGCGCGTGGGTGCGCCCAAAGGAGACCGTCCCCCTTGAAGAATTTGTTGGCGTTGCAGGAACTCGACCTGAAGATCGAGGCATGCCGTTTGCGCGAACTCGAAATTCCCAAGCAAAAGAGCAAGTTCGAGATTCAAAAGAAACGGCTTGCCGCCGAACTCGAGGAGCGGGAAAGCGCATACAAGGCCCTTCAGATCGAGCAGCGCGAATGCGAGGTGGACGTAAGCCAGAAGCAGGCGCAGATCACCAAGTACGAGCAGCAGCTTCTGGCCGTGAAAAAAAACGAGGAGTACCAGGCCCTTCTGCACGAAATCGACATGCTCAAGAAACAGATTGGGCTGAAGGAGGAGCGCATCCTGCAGCTGATGGACGAGGTCGACACGGCCAAGGTCCGCATTGCCGAAGACAAGAAACGGATCGAGGCCGAAATGAAGCAGATTGACGCGGACTGCGCGGCGGTAGACGCGGAACTGGCGGAGGCGGTCACACAGCGGCAGGCTTTGGAGGCGCGCCGTGGACCGGTGGCGGCCCTCGTCGAGCCCTCGCTGATGTCGCGGTACAACCGGATCCGGGCCAGCAAGAAGACCGGGCCGGCGGTAGTCCGGTTGAGTGGCAGCACCTGTACCGGCTGCCACATGTCGGTAACCGCGCAGATTGTAAATGAAATCCTCGCCCAAAAGACCCATACCTGCGCGCACTGCGGTCGAATTCTGTACCATGCCGACAACTTTGTTGAAACCCCGATCGGTTGATTGGCTGTCCAAGTTCTCGCCGGCCGGCCCTGGAGGGTGAATCCCATGCCGTTTCTCAAACGCAGGCGCTTCGTGTCCGTTATCGGCCGCAAGAGCACGGTTCCCGACGGCTTATGGACGAAATGCCGGGGCTGCAGCAAAACCGTCGCCAGCACGGAGCTCGAGGAAAACCTGATGGTATGCCCGCAGTGCGGGTACCACGAACGAATCGGGGCGCGCCAGCGCATCGAGTACCTTATCGATCCCGACTCCTTTGAGGAAACCCATACAGGAATCCGGTCAGGCGACCCCCTTCAGTTTGTTATTCCGGAAGCATCATATTCCTATCCTGAAAAAGCGGAGCGCGCGCGGGCCAAGTCGGATATGCCCGAGTCCATCATCACGGGATTTGGGTCGATCGACGACGCGCGAACCGTGCTGGGCATCATGGATTTCTCGTTCATGGGCGGAAGCATGGGGTCAGCCTTGGGAGAAAAGTTCTGTCGGGCCGCTGCCGACGCCATCGCGAACCGAATTCCCTACGTCGTCTTTACCGCGTCGGGCGGCGCGCGAATGGAGGAGGGTATCCTGGGGCTGATGCAGATGGCAAAGACCTCCGACGGAGTACGCGCACTGAACGAAGCGGCCATTCCCTACATCGTTGTCCTAACCCACCCGACGACGGGCGGCGTATTTGCGAGCTTTGCGAGCCTGGGCGACATTACGCTGGCCGAACCCGGGGCGCACATCGGGTTCGCGGGCCCGCGGCTGATCGAAGGCGCTTTGAAAGAAAGACTGCCCGAAGGATTTCAGTCGGCGGAGTTCCAGTACAAGAACGGGTTCGTGGATCGGATCGTCAGCCGCACCGAAATGCGCGAAGTGCTGGGTCGGCTCGTCAAATACCTGACGCCCCAGTGACCGCCCGTGAGTACCTTGCCGGGCTCGAATTTCACGGCATCAAGCTCGGACTCGAGAACATTCATCGCCTCGCCGCCGCTGCCGGCAACCCTCACCTGTCCTGTCCGACAATCCATGTAGCGGGCACAAACGGCAAAGGGAGCGTGCTTGCCTTTCTCGGCGCCATTATCCGGGAGGCGGGCTATTGCGAGGGACGCTTCACGAGCCCGCACCTCATCGATGTGAACGAACGATTTCTTGTCGGCGGCTCGCCTATTACCGACGAGGTGCTGGACGAGCAGATTTCCTTTTTCCGGACTATCGCCGAGTCGATGCCCCAACCTCCGACCTACTTTGAACTGTGTACCGCGGTCGCATTTCGCTGGTTTGCCCTGCGCCGCGTGGATCTGGCGCTCTTCGAAGTCGGCATGGGCGGACGATTCGACTCGACCAATATCATCCACCCCTTGGCTTGCGCGATCACCAACATCTCGTTGGAGCATACGAAGTACCTTGGGAATTCGATCGCGGAAATCGCCTTCGAAAAGGCGGGAATCATCAAGCCCGGCGTTCCTGTCGTGGTTACCGAGCGACAGCCCGCCGCCCTCGATGTAATTCGGCGACGCGCCTCGGAGTTGCGGGCGCCGGTGCTGCTACCCGACCGCGACTTTTCCTACCAAGCCGTGGGCGGTCCCTTACGTTTCTCGCTGACTTACCGCGGGACGCGGTTTCAGATCGACGCCGCGCCGCTGGGGTTGGCGGGGCAATTCCAGTCGCATAACGCCTCCGTGGCGATCGCGCTGGCGGAGCTGCTGGCGGGACGATTCCCCAAAATAACTCGCGATGCGGTGTGTCGAGGGCTTGCTGCGGCGAAATGGCCGTGTCGACTCGAAAAGGTGCTGGACGAACCCCCGGTCTACCTGGATGTCGCGCACAATCCCGCGGGCATGGCCGAACTCGCCGGCGTCTTTCGGTCGTGCGTCGTCGTGCTGTCGGTATCGTCAGACAAGGCCGCGGCCCAAATGGTGGACGCCATCGCACCCGTGGCGAAGGAACTTATCCTGACCCAGTTTGCGGGACCGCGAGCGTTGCCCGTCGACCAGCTGGCCGCCGTAGCGAGGCACGTGCCCCACCGCACCTTTGCGCATCTGGACGATGCGATACGGGCGGCCATTTCGGTTGCGAATCCTGCCTGCCCCGCGCTGATTACGGGATCGATTTTCGCGGCGGGCCAGGCACGCCAAATCCTCGCATGCGAATTTGGGGCCCGCAGCCTTACCTTCTGACGGCCCGTGGTAGAATCGCATCTCGCAACCGGAACAGGAGAGGAGCGGACCCGTGATGGTGCCTGCGTTGATGGTCCTCGTGTGGTGTGCGGCAGCCGACGCTCCAGCCGGCGGGACGGCTGGGCCGAACAATGTGGTCCGTATCGCGCTGATGCGGGCCGTGCCCGAGAAGTGGGAAGTGGAAAAGAACTTCCAGGTGTTCCTGCGATTGATCGAGACCGCTTCGCAACAGCGAGCAGACGTTTTCGTCACACCGGAGGGTTGGCTTGACGGTTACGCGGCCGCGCACGAGGCCTCGACGCCGGACAAACTTCACACCATAGCGCAACCATTGGAATCGAGCGCATATCTGCGCGAGGTGTCGGAGCAAGCGCGATCGAGATCCATGATGATATGTTTCGGGTTTACCTCACTTGAGAACGGAAAGCTCTATAACTCGGCGGGGCTGTGGGGGGAGGATGGAAGACTAATCGGCGTCTACCACAAGACCCATCTGCAAAAGCACGACCTCCAATTCAGCCCAGGGGAGTCTCTCCCGGTGTGGCGTACCCGCTGCGGAATTCTGGGAATCATGATCTGCGCAGACCGCCGCTGGCCGGAAACCGCCCGCACCCTGCGGCTACGAGGCGCACGGCTCATCCTGAACCCGACTTACGGGTTTCACGGTGAATTCAACGAGGCGATGATGCGCACCCGTTCCTTTGAGAACCAGTGTTTTATCGCATTCGCGCATCCCAGCGAAAGCCTCGTCACCGGGCCCGACGGCAAAATCATCCTCAAGGAAACCGGTGAAACGCCGGGCGTGGCGGTATGCGAGGTGGATCTGTCACGCGCGAAAAACAACAACCATATCGAGGACCGACGGCCGGAACTGTACGGCGTGATCGCGGAGACGACAGTTCGGTGAAACACCGGCATCAGCCGCGGGCCGGGGGAACGCGGGCGCGCCCGGCTTTGGTATACTAAGCACGGGGGCCCGGAGCGGCCCCGATACGGCCCGGCAAAACAAGCTCGAGCTCCTTGTCGGCCGTGGAGAATGGTGTTGGAAGGTGGCGAAAATGAGCAAGTTTCTACCGCTCTTTCCGCTTGAGCTGGTCGTGTTCCCAGGGGAAAAACTCAAGCTCCACATTTTCGAGCCCCGCTATAAGCAGCTCATCGGCGAGTGCCGTGATGATGGCATCACGTTCGGCTTGCCCGCGTTTTTGAACGGGAAAATCGCCGAGTTCGGTACGGAGATGCGGCTGATCAACATTTTCACGACGTACGACGACGGCCGCATGGACATCCTCACGGAAGGACTTCGGGCGTTTCGGCTCGTCGACTTTGTGCGGCGCGTGCCCGAGAAACTGTATGCGGGCGGTCAGGTGACTCTGCTTGAAAACGACAGCGCTTCGTACCCCATCACGGTCGAAGAGTTGGCGCAACAGTACACCCGGTTTCATAACCTTCTCAAGACGGGCTGCGGCATCAACAACTTTGACCTGAAAAACCTTTCGTTTCATCTGGCGCAGGAGGTCGGGCTCTCCCTCGAACAGAAGGTGAAGCTGTTGTCGATCGAGAAGGAGTCGGACCGGCAACTCATGCTGATCGATCATCTGCATTCGATTATCCCCGTCCTGGAAGGTGTTCAGGAAACCCGGCGCCGCGTGAAAGGCAACGGCCACTTCAAGAAGCTGCCACCCCTCAATTTTTGATCGTCCTATTGCCATACCCTGACCCCACACAGCTGCATTGACGCCAGCAAATACGCCAACTGGGCGAACTCCTTGTGGTTGCACGATTCCAATGCGCATGCCAGAATCCGCCACCCGTTCCGTTCCTCGGGCTACCCGGCGGAAAGCTCCGAATCGGTTCCGTGGGTTTCCGTTGGTCATCCTTTGGGGCGGACCGCGATCCTACGTCCGCTACACGGACTGACGAATCATCTCGAATGGATTCGCGACAACTACATCAGCGTTGTAGGACGACGGGCCATTCCGACCATTCCGATGTGCCATTCCAAGCATTCCTGCGCGCCATCCCGAGCAATCCTATGTGTCATCCCGAACACCCAACGTGTCATCCTGAGCAATCCTATGTATCATTGCGAGCCCCCTAGGTGTCATCCCGAACGAATGTGAGGG
>BTUX01000232.1:0-7506 GCA_045863315.1 Candidatus Hydrogenedentota bacterium
CGCGACGGGTTTGTCCCCGTCATGCAGGGTCAACACGGCCTTCCACGTGCCGGACTTGGTCGCCACGACTTTCGCGGTAACCCGTTTGCCGTTCCACGTGCCGCCGGTGAAGGAACCTTCCCAGATGCCCATGATTCCGTCGTCGTCCTTTGCGGGCGCGGCGGCGCACAACAGGAATGCTATGGAAGAAAAACAAGCAAGAATTCGAGGCATGGGCCCCTCCTTTCAGCTTGCGGGGATCGGTAACGAACCACGCAGGCGACAAATCCAAGCCCGGCGGTCGCGCCTGAAACGGCTAAACAGGAGCGGGCGCGATTCTATCAGGCAGTATGGGAAACTCCAAGTCCGGCCCGCGGATTTAGGGGCGAAGACCGCCCGAAGTGTGGTATCGTTAGACGGGGAAGCGGTTGGGGCATTCGGGCAGAACGTCGGAGGAGCGGTATGATCCCGGACGGCGCGCGCGACTTGGTGCTTCAATTGTCGTTTATGAACAGTTTTCCCGAAACCCTTCGGGAACGGCTGGCAGACATCTTCATCGAAGTGTCCGAAGTTCGCCGAATACGCACGGGACAGTTGATAACCCGGGAAGGGGGCCGGGGGCGCAACCGGGGGTTTATCTTGTTGGATGGGTCCGTGCGCATTCATAAATCGGATGTGCCGGACAGCAAGGCGAAGCCGCCCGAATTGCTGGGCGAAGTGATGCAGTTCAATCCGAAACGATCGCGCACCGCGACGGTAACCGCGCATGAAAAGGGGCTGGTGCTGCGATTTATGTGGGACGATTTCTGGGCGGGGACCAAACGGTATTTGACGAAAGAGGAACAAGACCTGGTGCGAAAGACGCTCGAGGAGCGCGCGTGGGAGCATTTCACCGCGTGAGGGCTCCGCTAAGAGGACGGCGTCACCGCGCCGCGGCCTGGCCTACTTCGGGGAAGCGAGGTAGCTATCATGAACGAATCCATCGAACGAAGAACATTTTTGAGGGCCACGGCAGCAGCTACGGCAACGGCGGTATCGGTGGCGGCGGGCCCTGCCATCGCATCGGCAGCGGCGAGCAAGCCGGCGCTCCTCGGTGGGGAGCCGATTCGCAAGGCGGGCTGGCCATCGTGGCCGGTGTTTGACGCAAGCGAGGAGGAACGCTGCCTCGACGCGTTTCGCAAGAAGGGATGGTTTAGGTTCGCCGGCGCGTCGAACTACGTCGGCGAATTCGAAAAGGCGTATGCTGAAACGATGGGCGTAAAGCACTGTCTGGCCGTGGCGAACGGCACGAGCGCGCTGATCAGTTCGCTGAACGCGCTCGAAATCGGCCCGGGGGACGAAGTCATCGTTCCGCCGTATACTTTCTCCGCCACGATTAACGTCGTTCTGCTGCAATTTGCATTGCCGGTCTTCGTGGACACTGATCGCGAGACGTTCCAAATGGACGCGCGAAAACTCGAGGCCGCTATCACGGACCGGACGCGCTGCATCATTCCCGTGCATCTCGGGGGTGCGAGCGTGGACATGGACGCCGTCATGGGCGTCGCGGCGTTGCGCGGCATACCGATTGTCGAAGACGCGTGCCAATCCCATCTGGCGGAATGGCGCGGCAAGCGGGTGGGCTCGTACGGCAACACGGGCTGTTTCAGTTTTCAGGTGACGAAAAACCTGAGCTGCGGCGACGGCGGCGCCATGTTGACCAATGACGACGCTGTTTATGAGGCCGCATACTCGTTCCACAGCAACGGCCGCCACATCAAGCGAGGCAGCAGTTTTGCCTACGCCCGATCCGGTTCCAATGTCCGCATGACCGAATTTCAAGGCGCGCTGTTGCTTGGCCAACTGGCGAGGCTCGAGGAGCAGAGCCGGACCCGCGAACAGAACGCACAACATCTGACGACCCGGCTGAAGGAGATTCCGGGAATCCACCCGGCCCGGATGTATGAAGGCTGCACGCGTAATGCGTACCACCTCTATATGTTCCGTTACGATTCGGAGCAGTTCGCGGGAATGTCGCGGGCCAGGTTCCTGCAGGCCCTGAATGCCGAGGGCGTGCCGTGTTCGAGCGGGTACAAGCCCATGACCAGCGAGCCGTATATCAGCGAGCGCCTGCACTCCCGTCCGTACGTGAACACCTATGGCAAGGAAAGAATCGAGCAGCACTGCGCGGCCATGGTGTGTCCGGAGAACGACAGACTGTGCGAGGAGGCGGTGTGGTTTACGCAAAACATGCTGCTGGCCGAGCGAGAGGCGATGGACGAGATCGCGGACGCGATTGAGAAGATCCACGCGAGCGCCAAGGAACTGGCGGCGTAAGCCTACGCCACGAGAACGGCCAAGCGCACACGTGTTACAGCGCCCGGTCTCTGCGCCGGGCGCTTCTCTGAATCTGCGCGCAATCACCGTGCAACCATGAGGTGGCCACCTATGTGTCAAGTCGGCCTCGTTGTACTCCAAGCTGCACTTCTGTGTGCCGCTGCGGAGGAGAAAGCGCCTTTACGCATTATGGTTCCCGCGTCGCGGGCGGAATCATTCGCCGATCTGCGCGGGCAGTATCCCCGTATCGAATTTGTGACGTACAACGGCTTGGGGGACGCCGTCGATCGCGTCGCCGATTGCGATGCGTTTATCGGCGACCCCAATGACGCGCTCCTGAAAGCGGGCGTGAAACTCCGGTGGGTGCAGGCGTTCCACGCCGGCGTCGAGCACTTCATCGATGCGCCCTCGCTCCGGGATCGGGACGTTGTGGTGACCAACTGCAAAATCATCATGGGGCCGCAATTGGCGGACCACGTATTTGCGCTGCTCCTGTCGCTGACGCGGAATATGCGCTTCTATACGAAGGGAATGGACGAGGAAAAGTGGGACCGGTTCAGCGGGATGCCGCTGCTCGAACTGCGCGGCAAGACGATGTTGATCATTGGTCTCGGCGGGGCGGGGACGCAGACCGCCGATCGCGCCAAGGCCTTCGGTATGCGCGTGCTCGCGGTTGACACGAAGGACATGCCGTACTCGCACAATGTCGACTACTGCGGTAAACCGGACGAGTTGCGCAAGTTATTGCCGGAAGCGGATGTGGTGGCGAGTTGCGTGCCGTTGACGGACGAGAGCAGGCACGTGCTGGGTGCGGAAGAGTTTGCTTTGATGAAAGACGGCGCATTGGTCATCAATATCTCCCGGGGCGGCGTCATTGACACGGAAGCGCTCACGGCTGCGCTTGAGGCGGGTAAACTCGGGGGGGCCGGGCTGGACGTGACGGAACCAGAGCCGCTGCCGGCCGGTCATCCGCTCTGGGAACGACCGAACGTGATCATTACGCCCCACATCGCCGGTTTCTCGGACGGCCGCGACCTGCGGATTAAAGAAATGATTCGAGAAAACATTGCACGGTTTGCGCAGGGACTTCCGCTCAAGAATGTCGTCAACATCCGCGAAGGGTACTGACATTCGGCGATTCTCGGGCGGAAGGCGTTTTCCATCAACGCAGGTTCATTTTTCCGCGTAGAGCAACTCCGGTCGATACTCGAAGTGCATGAAGTCGAAGTGATACCACTTGCCGCCCCAGATAAAGCCGTACTTTTCGAAAATTCCTACCACTTGGCGGAGTTGTTCATTCTTTTGGATTGATTCGGGATAGGTGATGGGTTCACCCGGTTTTGTCGTGGTCCATCGCCAGTAGGGCGGAGAAATACCCGGCATCCTGAAGTCAATCGCCGCACCGAAGCTGTGCATGCTGAGCCTGTCGGTGCCCTCGATTCGACGCCAGACATAAGTCCCTTTCGGATCCCCGCCGAGGGCCCTCGCGTCGTTCGGCAGGCGCGCAATCTCTTCGCCCGCTCGATACAGCGCTTCCGCCGCGCCATTGACAGCGGTGAAGGTGATGAAACAATTCTTGCCGCCCGGCAGCCAGGGAATTCGTTTAAGGTTGCGACGTACCTCCTCGGGGGAATCGCCGTATAGTTTCCGAAAGAATGAGTAGCACCGGAGGCGGCCGGGGTCTTCGTTTTCGCCGGGCGTAGGATAGGGCCAACCCGGCGGGTACGGAATTGACATCTGGTCCCATAAGGTAGCTGCGCTCAGACGCTCGTTATAGGGGCGGTAGCTACGCGTCATGCCCACAGCCATGTGTGTGCCGTCGCCCCAGATCAATTGGTCCGGTGGTCTCCACGTCAGGGATGCTGAAGGGTACGCATTGATTAGCGCGCGGATCCATAGAGGCGGGTCCGCAACACTATCGGCGGCATCGCCTCCGACGAAGCCGCCGAGTCGGGCAACTGCCGTACAGGCCGTGAGCGCCGCAAGGACCCACATAGTGGCTTACCTCGACTACTTCGCCGCGTCAGGGTAGCGGCCGGTTGCTGATGAGTATTAGTTCCTTAAAGCGAATCGGGCCCGCCAACACGTGAGGGTTCGGTACGCCCGCCATACCGAGAAATCCTTTGCGCGTGAGATAGGCATAGGGGGCGTCCGCGTCGAATTTTTGCCGCACTCGTTCTACGCTGATCTCGATGGGCACGTTGACCCCGGCATAAAACGCAAAAGCGGGGTAGACCTTCGAGGCTTCGACCGTGATCCCGCTTTCCAGAAGCGAGGCCGTATACCGCGCCAAGTCCCTCGGCGAGCGATCGCCGACATAATAGTGAGCGCGGGCCAAGAACGCGATCAACAGCGCGCAAAGGGTCGCGACGAAGATGGCTGAGTTCCGGAACGTGAGACTTCCGCGCGCGACGGCGATCATGGCTAGCGCGACCAGCGTCAACGGCCAGATGAAGAAAAGGAGCGTAGGTTGCGGCATGGTTATCGACAGATAAATTGCTCCCGCGGGGAGCACCAGCGCGAGAAGCGCAAGCACGCCGCGTTGCCAGGTCCTTGCCCAGGATTCCATCCACCGTTCGCGAAGTCCGAGATGCATTTGCGAGAGGTGGTGGCCCGTGGCCAGCAGGAGGAAGGGAACGCAGGGGAGTATATACTCCGTTTCCTTGCCCGCGATCAGCGAAAACACGAGCACGCTGAGCCAACCCATGACGACACTGAAACGATACGCCGACGTCCGTCCGTTCCAGTCGGCACGCGAAAACTGCAGCGGAAGGAGCAGGCTCCAAGGGGCAAGCATTCCCGCGATGGCGACGAGATAAAACCATGGCGCGCCGCTGTTGATCTCACTTGCCGTGTGGGTCCGCTCGACTACCTGTTCATTTAGCATGGCGCTGATATACGGCCAACCTTTTCGATGGAGCACGGCGATGGCCCACGGAGCGGCCAGGGCAGCGCCCATGACCGCAACGGCCAGATGAAATCCCGCCGTGCGCCAACGACGTGTTCCCCCGTGGCGCAACGCGAGCGCCGTCCAGGTAATGAACACGACGAGGAGCGGGACCGGAAGGCCGACAAGGCCCGAAATCGCGGGGGCCACTTGCCCGATCCCGTAAAGGACGCACTGCAGCGCGAAGGCGATCATGCTCCAGCGTATGCCAGTTCGCATGATGGATTGCTCATCGCCTCCCCGGGTGGCGAGCTCGGCGATCATCGCCGCCCACAGGAACAGGAAGGGAACCGGTCCTTTCAACATGATTGCCGCGCCGAAGGCCGCGCCAGACGCCAGCAAGAACCATACTCGGGCCGAAAAGGCTTCGGCCGAGCAGGCGCGGCCGACCGCGACGATGCTGAGGAAGGTGGCCAGAGTCAGCGGAATGTCCAGTTCCGCGGTGCGGGCCATCTGCAGAACATAGGGCGAGGCCAACACGGCGAGAGCGCCCCAGCGGGCCGCGCCTTCGGCCGCCTCGCGTCGGAAGGCGAAGTATACGCACAAAACGAGGACGACGCCCGAAAGCGCAGTCGGTACTCGCGCTGTCAGGGGCGAGACGACGCCGGTAACTCGGTAAACCCCCGCAATGGCCCAATAGAGCAGAGGGGGTTTGACCAGATAATCGACGCCGTTCAGCGTAGGGACCAGGTAATCGCCGGTGCGCAACATTTCCGCGGGGGGGGTCGTGCGCTGGCCTTCGTTATCGGTGATGACGTGCGCGCGGCCCAGACCCAGGAAGGCCGCAAAAAAAGCCGCCACCAGGAGCACACCTGCAAATCGGTTTGAGCTGGAGTTGTTCATGAAAACACGCGGTTCAAGCGGCAACGCCAGGGTCTCGCCCCGGTCACCCGCAAGAAAAACACCCCCAACGCATCGAGTTCGGGGGTGCTGGTTCGTAGCGTCGCGATTGCGGACCTGCTAATTGGCTATAGTCCCTCTGCGGGCCTTTTTTACCATATCGCCGGTGTACGGGTTTTCCTGCCACTTGTCCGCTTGCGACTTTTTCAAATCATCAGCGTCCTTCAACGGCCCCGTGTACTTGAGTCCCTGCGGGCGCGGCGTGTTGCGATCGACCTGACTGGCCGGCCAGTTCTGCTGACGCGTCTTCGCCGCGTTTTCGGCGACCTTTGCGCGTTCCTCCGGTGTCATGGCGTATCGGTCAACCTCGCTCTGTCCAACCGTGGTAAATCCCGGGCCAAACACCGTCCCGACGGATCCGGCGCCCACCAGCCAGAACATGCCTGCGGCGACCGGCCAGTCGGCCAGCGCCGCCCGGCGACGGTCCGCTTCGATGTACATGTTGGCGGGATGGGTCTCTTCGACGGGTGTAGGCCACGAACCGGCCATGCCCATGTACGTGCTGCCCGCAATCTCGACCAGACCACGACGAACTCCGCGAACGACCTGCACGTTGCCGGCGGCCCCCGCCTTCTGACGGCCTTCGTCCAAAGTGGCTTTTTGCTGATATTTGAATGCCTTGAGCCCCCGCCAGAACGACTTGTACGGCCGCATCGCTGGCTCTTCGGGGTTGCCGTACTTGCCCCAGTGGGACGGCTCGATCGCGATGGCGCCGGCCGTGGCGAACAAGGTGATCATGACGGAAGCTGCGAGCGTGCGAAGCGACATGGTCGGATTCTCCATCGCATTGGGGCCGTTCTGCGGACGCGAGCGCGTTCACCAATACGACTCCCATTCATTCCACGTGCGATGTACTTTACCGCATCGGGCGGGCCGTTGCCAAGCGGGAAGTTTGTCGCCGGTCGAATTCCGGTCCCAATCCGCCGCTTTGGCATTCGGCCGCACTGAAAGCGAAAGCGGGCCCTTGCCGGGCCCGCCCATTATCAACAGACAAATTCAGTCCGAATTGGTACGGACTAGGCTTTCTTCATGCGCCGGCGCAGGTTGCGCGCGGCCATCCCCGCCACGCCAAGACCCAGCAGCGACAAACTTGCCGGTTCCGGAACGACGGTGGCTTCAAGCACCGCCCACTCTTCGAATCCGTCGTTGTTGTTGTGATTCTCGCCGAACAGGGAATACAGGTACACGTACTGGCCGCCTGTAAATACGCTGTCCGGAATGTACATGAACATGTCGCCGGAGCCGCTGCCTGAATTCAGGCTGTAATCCAGCAGGATGTAGTTATCAGCCATCGGCGTGTCGAGGCGGTATACCAAGGTGGCGTCGTTCAGCAGCAACTGACCGCTCGCGTTGAAACTCGTTAC
>BTUX01000233.1:0-7451 GCA_045863315.1 Candidatus Hydrogenedentota bacterium
GAGCGACTGGTGAGAAATGCGGGTTAGGACGGGATGATGCCACACTATCCGTCGTGGAGTCAGCGAGCGCAGGTGAACCGAGGTGACCGTCAATCGTCAATGTCCTTATCTGAACCGACGGCGCGGCGCAGGGATTCCGTCCTACCGGTGGCGCTGCCACTCCAATGTCAGTGGAATGCTGGCAAGCGGCACGAACGGCAAAAGCAGCCACATGGCAATCAGCAACGGTCCGCCCAGGGAAAGGATGTTCGAAAGCGAATGCGCCAAAAGAATGAGCGCCATCCATGCTACCGCCACCGCGGCGAGTGTAATCGCCTTGAAGTAACGTCGGTAGAACGCCGTGAGAATCGTTGCGGCGGCCATGAACCCGAGCAGCCCCGACATGCTCCACAGGAATACCATGGTAGGCGTGGTGAACAGACCGGTCTGGCTTGGGTCGGAGTACACCTCGCCGGCCATCGCATACCAGACGGCCACCACCACTCCTGCCGGCCACACCATCACGCCTGCCGACCGGGCCAGCCAGAACAATGCCCACACGCCCAACACCGTCGCGATGGATAGAAACGCCAGGAGCGCCAGACCTTCCGCGAAAGGCCCCTGGGTCGACGTGATGACACGGAGATCCTGGACAAGGGACGGAATGATCGGTTCGCCGGGAAACTGAAGTTTGAACGCGATCACGTAAGCAGGGACAAGCAAAGCGTAGCCCCACAAGATCGCCTTGACACCCGCCTTCAAACGGGCGCGGGATATCGCGGCCGTGGTGAGGGGGCGCGCGCCGACAAACCACAGGTAATCGCTTCCGCTTCGCGTGATGGTGTAGCCAACTAGACAGGCGACGACGGCCGGCGCAAGGGCGAACAGGTTCAACGACAGCACGAACCGAGTTTCGAGCTGTCCGGCGACCGCCTGGAACGACAAGAGCAGGACTAACCCCAGCAACAGCGAAAGCCAAGGAAACAAGTACGCGCCCCGCCGCCATTCGAGCCAGGTTTGGGCCGACTCCGCCGAAGGAAACTGCGCGCGGTCGCGATCGAAGTAGGTCAGCCTTGTGGCCAGGCGGACAAATCCGCCGACCGGGTCCTCGGCGACTTCGCTTCGGGCGTACCGCGCTCCCTGATACGCGGCGAGAAACCAGAACGCCATGCACGCCAACCCGGCCCAAACGACCTCCATGCCGATGATGGGCGGCACGTACCCCTCGGGCAGCGGCTGCGGTATGTTTATATTTGTAATCACGGCATGGAACGGAATTCGCGCAATTGGCAACGACAGCAGGAAACACGCGGCGAAGATGGCTGCGCCGGTGGCGGCGCCGTATCCGCAGACGAGGAAGACCAGCGCGTGCGCCGCGGTTGTGAGAATGAGGAGCGACATGACCTGAGGCATCGAGAAAAAAAGATCTCTCACCAGGGTGTCGCAGACCCACCCCGTGGCGGTGGCAAACGCCGCGATTACCGCGAGGCGGTACACCAGCGGTACGCCGACGAGCACGTAGGTGGGGACGGGGAGCACCAGCATGCGGCGCGGGTAGGCGAAACCGACGCGGCCGCGGTTCTCCTGAATGAACAACAAGACGATGGCGCCGATGGCGGGCAGGTACGCGGCGCCAACAACGATTGGGATGTTCAGCGAAAAGATGAAATAGATCAGTTGCCGAACGAACAGAAGGAGTAGGGCGTATACGAGCAGGGTCGCGCCGACAAACCCGAGCCCCTTGTGCGTCTGCCGCCACTGTTCCCACAGAAATACCCCGAAGCCGCGCACCGTCTTACTCCTCGACGGTTTCGCTGATGCGACGGCCCGCGCGCGCAACGAAGATGTCATCCAGCGTAGCGGGGCCGGCCTCGATGAGCGCGACGCCCTGCCGGGCCGCTTCCGCGCGGAGGGGTTCGAGATCCCCCTGGCACACAATGTGCCAACGGCCGTGATGCGCCTCGCACGAAAGCTGGCCGGGGAGCGCGAGTTTGGGCGCCTGTCCATTGCTGCTGTCAACGACGAGGCGCTGGTGGCTGCGCATGACGTCTTTCAGGGGGCTGTCGAGAATTACCTTGCCCGCGCTGATCATGATGACGCGATCGGAAACGGTTTCCACTTCGTGCAGCAGGTGCGACGAGAACAGGACAGTGCGGCCCTCGCTCGCCACTTCGCGAAAAACCGCGCCGAGGATGTCACGCCGCACGATGGGGTCGAGCCCCGAAGACGGTTCGTCCAGCACCAGGAACTCGGGACGATGCGCGAGCGCGGTGACCAAGCCGGCTTTCGCAGTCTGGCCCATCGAGAGCGTGCGAATCTTCGCCGTGGGGTCGAGTTCGAATACCCGAATGAGATTCCGGGCATACTCGGGGTCCCACTTCGGGTACAGGGCCCGGGTATACCGCATCAGTTCATCAATGCGCATCCACCCCGGCAAATCGCGATGCTCCGAAAGATACCCGATTCGGCTGAGCACCTCCTGCGGATGCTTGCACGGGTTCATGCCGAAGACTTGGACGGAGCCCTTCTGCGCCCGCAACAGACCCAGGATGTGCTTGATGAGCGTTGTCTTGCCCGCTCCGTTTTCGCCCACGAGGCCGACGACGCCGCCCTGCCGTATGTGGAGTGATACGTCGTCCAGCGCCGCTACACGCCGGTAGCGTCGCGTGAGGTTCGCAATATCAACGATGGATTCCATACGCGCAGCCCTGCCCTCGAATGGGAAACGACATACCCGCCGGGGCCATGCCCCGCGATAACCGCGGAGTATACACAATGGCGGAACATCAAATGCAAAAAACCGGAAGGCTCTTGAAATCGGCCGGTATCCCATTTGGTATGGGCGGTGGAATTGAATGCCACGCGCTCGTTGGCGGGTGCGAGGCCCTGCGCTTATACACGCCGGCGTCTTTTGTGCGCCGAGGGTCGGGGATTCTTCATCGCTTCGCATTTCCCCAAGGTTTTCGGCGGCTTGGGTATTGGTGTATAGTACACAGGTCCCGGAACAAGTGACGTCGGGGCGGGATGAGATTTTCAAACGGACGCGGATCGGGGCGCTCCGAAACCCTTTTTGAGGTAACCCTGTTATGTGGGAACGATTTACGGAACGGGCCAAGCACGTGGTCAGCGCGGCGCGAGAGGAAGCGACCCGGCTGGGGAGCGAGTACGTTCGCACCGAACACATCCTGTTGGGATTGTGCCGGGAGCCGGAAGGTATTGCGGCGCGGGCGCTGGAAAACCTGGGCGTGAACATCGACGAACTCGCGATCGAGATCGAACACCAGATTCAGCGGGGCAACGCGGTGGTGTCGAACGATGAAATCGCCTTTACGCCGCGGGCCAAGAAAGTCCTCGAGTTGGCCGTCGACGAGGCCCGCCGGTTCAACCACAATTACATTGGGACCGAACACATTCTCCTGGGCCTGGTGAAAGAGGGCGAGGGGATCGCCGCAAAAGTCCTCCAGGACATGAAGGTAGACTTCGACAAGGTCTCCGCGCAGATCGTGTCGTTGTTGGGCGAACAGGGCAAGCCGGGTCCGCAGGCGACGACCAGCAAGAAAAGCCAGACCCCCGCGCTGGACACGTTCGGCCGCGACCTGACGGCGCTGGCGATGGAGGACAAGCTCGACCCGGTCATTGGGCGCGAGGCCGAGATTGAACGGGTGGTGCAGATTCTCAGCCGCCGCACGAAGAACAACCCGGTGTTGATCGGCGAAGCGGGCGTCGGCAAGACGGCGATCGTGGAAGGGTTGGCGCAGCGCATCGTCAACGGCGACGTGCCCGATCTGCTGCTGAACCGGCGCGTGCTGACCCTGGACCTTGCGGGCGTCGTGGCCGGCACCAAGTACCGCGGCCAGTTCGAGGAGCGTTTAAAGTCAGTGATGAAAGAAATCCGCCGCGCGGACAATATCATTCTGTTCATTGACGAGTTGCACACCATCGTGGGCGCGGGCGCGGCCGAAGGCGCGGTAGACGCCGCGAACATGCTCAAGCCGGCGCTGGCGCGCGGCGAACTCCAGTGCATCGGCGCTACCACCATGGACGAATACCGCAAGTACATCGAGAAGGACGCGGCGCTGGCCCGCCGGTTCCAGACCATTATCGTCGATGCGCCGACCGTCGAACAGACCGTCGAGATCATCAAGGGACTGCGGGACAAGTACGAAGCCCACCACCGCGTGAAATTCTCGGACGAGGCCATCGTCGCCGCGGCCAAGATGTCGAACCAGTACATTACGGACCGCTTCCTGCCGGACAAAGCGGTGGACGTCATCGACGAGGCGGGCAGCCGCGCTCGGCTCCAGATCACGACCCGGCCGATTGCGTTGAAAGAAATCGAACAGCAAATCGAGAAAGTCACGCACGAAAAGGAATCCGCGATCCGCCGGCAGGAGTACGAACGGGCGGCCAGCCTGCGCGACAAAGAGCGGCAGTTGATTGCCGAACTCGAGGAGAAGAAACGGGACTGGGAGCGCAAGCGCGACTCCGCCGAAATGATCGTGACCGAGGAAGACATCGCGTATATCGTGTCGAAGTGGACGGGCATCCCGCTGACGAAACTCGAGGAGACGGAGTCGCAGCGCCTGCTGCGCATGCGCGACGAACTGCACAAGGCGATTATCGGGCAGGAATCCGCCATCGACGCGGTTACCCGCGCCATTCAACGGTCCCGTGCCGGATTGCGCAACACGCGGCGGCCCGTGGGGTCCTTCCTGTTCCTTGGCCCGACGGGCGTCGGCAAGTCGCATCTGGCAAAGACGCTTGCGTCGTTCCTGTTCGGCAACGAAGACGCGCTTATCACTATCGACATGTCCGAATACATGGAAAAGTTTGCGGTGTCGCGGCTGGCGGGCGCCCCCCCGGGTTACGTCGGATACAACGAAGGCGGCCAACTCACCGAGCAGGTGCGCCGCCGGCCCTATTCCGTGGTGTTGTTCGACGAGATCGAGAAAGCGCACCCCGACGTGTTCAACGTCCTTCTTCAGGTCTTGGAAGACGGTCATATGACCGACTCGACCGGCCGCAAAGTAGACTTCCGGAACACCGTCATCGTGATGACGAGCAATATAGGAGCCCGTCGGATCGGCCGATCCACCCAGGTGGGGTTCCAGCGGGATTCGCACGAAAACGAGTACAAGGAAATGAAGTCCAGGGTGATGGACGAAGTGAAGAAAGTGTTCAATCCCGAGTTTCTGAACCGGGTGGACGAAATCGTCGTATTTCAGCGGCTTACGCACGACGAGCTGCTCCGGATTGTTGACATTCACGTGGCCGAAGTGATAGAACGACTCGGGGAGAAGGGTTTTGATCTCTCTCTCAGCGACGAAGCAAAGGAATTCGTCGTTCGGGTGGGCAGTGATGAACAGTACGGCGCCCGGCCCTTGCGCCGTGCCGTGCAGCAGTACGTGGAAGACCCGCTCTCCGAGGCCATGTTACGAGGCGCGTTCGCACCGGGGATGCGCATCGAGGTGCGTCCCGCGGAAGGTGAGGAGAAGTTGGTCTTCGAGCCGGTTGTACCTATAGCGGAAGGTATCACTAATTGATCAATACAAACCTTCTCGTGCGGAACAATCCCTCGTTCCGCCGTCATTCGAGGGTGGGGGGGCTTATGTGGGGCCGTGTGTGCGCCGGAGTGGCCTGTGCAATGTTTGCGACCCTCGGGGCTGTGGCCCAACCCCAGTACGAAGGCAAAACGATCCAAGAGGTGCGCATCGAAGGGCTCGAACGCGTCAGCGAACAGCTCATACGCAGTCAGCTCGAGGTCCAGGCGGGCCAGACCTACAACCAACTTGCCGTCTCACGCGACATCCGCCGGCTCTATGACATGGGATATTTCACGACCATTAAGGCCGATGTCTCCGTTTCCGGCGACCAACTGGTCGTGACCTATGCCATCCAGGAAAAGCGGGTCATCGCCGAGGTCAAAATCATCGGGAACGACAAAGTCCGCACGCGGGCCATCCGGGGCGTGCTGACGTGGCGGGAAGGCGACACCTTTGTCGAAGACGCCTACGAGGAAGAACGGCAGGCGGTGCTCAAGCTGTACCAGTCCAAAGGGATGCCGAACGCATCGGTGGATATCGTGGTCGAGGAAGTCGGCCCGTCTCGTGTCCGCATCACCTACATGATTACGGAAGGCCGCAAGGCGAAGATTAGTTCCATCGAATTCGAGGGCAATGAGGCCTTGTCGGACCGGCAATTGAAAAAAGGGCTGGCGACGAAACGGCGGTGGTGGTTCCTGGGCGGGAAATACGACGAAGCGGCATTCGAGCAGGACCTCACCCGAGTGGTGGACAAGTACGGCGACGTGGGTCGTCTCGAGGCCGAAGTCACCGGCGCGGACATGCAGTACTCGGAAAGCGGCAAGGCCATGGACATCGTCGTGAAGGTCCAGGAAGGGCCCGAGTACCGGGTCGGCACCGTCGAGCCGAGTGACAATGTGGTGTTTGACGACGACGAGATTCTGGAAATTACGAAAACCCAGGCCGGAGACGTCCATAACAAGAGCCAGGTGAACCGGGATGCCGAAACGATCCGGAAAGGGTATAGCGACAGCGGATACGTGAATGCTCAGGTGACGCCGCAGGTGACCCTCGATCGCGATACCCACACCACGCACGTGGTGCAGCGCGTATACGAGGGTGACTTGAAATACGTCAAGGAAATCAAGATTACCGGCAACAACGTGACGCGGGACGACGTAATCCGGCGCGAGGTGTACTTGAACCCCGGCGAGCGGTTCGACGGCAGCCTGCTCGAGGCCAGCCAGCGGCGCCTGGAATCCACCGAGTATTTCGAAGCGGCGCGGTTTTCGATGGAAGACGTCGAGGACGACCCTTACTACTCGAATCTGTTGGTTGATATCGAGGAAGGCGACACCGGGTTCTTTAACTTTGGCGCGGGGTACAGCACAGACGAAGGTCTGGGCGGCTATGCCGAGCTGCGGTTCAACAATTTTGACATCACCAACTGGCCCCGGTTCCAGGGCGGCGGGCAGCAGTTGCGGTTGCGCCTCGCCATTGGCGAGCGCCGCAACGAATACTTCCTCGGTTTTACCGATCCGGAAATACTCGGGTATCCCCTGGTCTTTGGGTTCGACATCTATGACGAATCGTACAAGTACGAGGGCGGGACAGACTACACGGAAGAGTCGCAAGGCGTCCGCATACGCTTTGGAAAGGTGTTGTCCCCCTATGTCACGACGCGCTGGGCGTTGAGCTACCGGAACATCAATTACAGCGACTTCGACACAGGCCGGATCAGCCCCTACTACGACTATATCGGCGGAGACACGACCATCAGCACGATTTGGGGCATCAACCGCACGACGACCGACTCGAACCGCGATCCGTCCACCGGCGCGCGCCACGACCTGCAACTGGAACTGGCCGGTCTCGCGGGTGACAACGAGTTCTGGAAAATCGACCACGACTCGACGTGGTACTGGAGCCTCGACGAGGACAAGAAATGGA